>NZ_AP023439.1:650000-975000 GCF_014701095.1 Streptomyces tuirus
CCAGCGCTGCCGCCGCCGCGCCCACCAGCCCGGCGTCGGTGCCCATCTGGGCCGGCGCCACGGTCAGGTGCCGGACGAAGGACAGCGTCGCGTAGGTGCTCAGGGCCTTGCGCAGGGGGGCGAACAGCACGTCGCCCGCCTTGCCCACTCCCCCGCCGACCACCGCGACGTCGATCTCCACGAGGGTCGCGGTGGCGGCGATCCCGGCGGCCAGGGCCTGGGCGGCCCGCTCGAAGGAGGCGACGGCCACCGGGTCGCCGGACCGGGCGGCGGCGGCCACCGCGGCGGCGGAGGTGTCGCCGTCGGGGCCGGGCAGCCAGCCGTTCTCCAGCGCGCGCCGGGCGATGTTGGGGCCGCTCGCGATGCGCTCCACGCAGCCGTGCGAACCGCACGGGCACAGATCGCCGTCGAGGTCCACGCTGATGTGACCGATGTGGCCCGCGTTGCCGGTGGGCCCGGGGTGCAGGCGGCCGCCGAGCACCAGACCGCCGCCGACGCCGGTCGAGACGACCATGCACAGCGCGTTGTCATGGCCGCGGGCGGCGCCCTGCCAGTGCTCGGCCGCCGTGATCGCCACGCCGTCCCCGATCAGCTCGACGGGCAGGTTCCCGGCGGCGGCCCGGACCCGGGCGACCAGCGGGTAGTCGCGCCAGCCGGGCACGTTGACCGGGCTCACCGTGCCCGCCGAGGCGTCCACGGGCCCGGCACTGCCGATCCCCACGGCCGCGGCACGACCCCACAGCGGCGACGCGGTGAGCTCGCCGAGCACCTCCTCCACGGCCCGCATCACGGTGTCGCCGTCCTCCCGGGCGGGCGTCGGCCGCTGGGCGCGGACGAGGATCCGGCCGTGGCCGTCCACCAGGGCGCCGGCGATCTTGGTGCCGCCGATGTCGAGCGCGGCCACGAGGTCGGTGTGCATCAGAGTCGGATCTCCCCGTCGGGCATGCATGAGAAAAACGCCGAGAAAGCCATCAAGCAGGGCAAGCAGCGCACCGGTCCCGTGGCGATGCGCGGGTCCGGAGATTGCGGTGGACAGTCTCCCCCGAGCCTGACAACGTTGTCCAGGCTCTATGCTCGACGCCACATCCTCATACAAACCCAGGATCGACGCACCCCGTGGACGACAGGACAGGACACCGCACCGTGCCCCAGAGCCCCCTCCGATCGGCAGCGCGCTACGGCACCCGGCCGACCATGAAGGACGTAGCGGCACGCGCCGGAGTCGGCCTCAAGACGGTCTCCCGTGTCGTGAACGGGGAGCCGGGGGTCACCCCGGAGACGGAGCGGCGGGTCCAGGAGGCGATCGACGCCCTCGGCTTCCGCCGCAACGACAGCGCGCGGGTGCTGCGCAAGGGCCGCACGGCGAGCATCGGCCTGGTCCTGGAGGACCTCGCCGACCCGTTCTACGGCCCCCTGAGCCGGTCGGTCGAGGAGGTGGCCCGCGCACACGGCGCCCTGCTGATCAACGGCTCCAGCGCGGAGGACCCCGAGCGCGAGCAGGAACTGGTGCTGGCCCTGTGCGCGCGGCGGGTGGACGGGCTGGTGGTGATCCCGGCCGGGGACGACCACCGGTACCTGGAGCCCGAGCTCAAGGCGGGTGTCGCCACGGTGTTCGTGGACCGGCCGGCCGGGCACATCGACGCCGACGTGGTCCTGTCGGACAACTTCGGCGGCGCCCGCGACGGCGTCGCCCACCTCATCGCCCACGGGCACCGCCGGATCGGCTTCATCGGCGACATGCCCCGCATCCACACCGCCGCCGAGCGGCTGCGCGGTTACCGGGCGGCGATGGAGGACGCGGGCATACCGGTGGCGGGCTCCTGGATGTCTCTCGGCGTCACCGGCCCCGAGCGGGTGCGCAGGGCCGCCGAGGAGATGCTGGCCGGCCCGGACCCGGTCACGGCGATCTTCGCGGGCAACAACCGCGTGACGGTCACCGTGATCCGGGTGCTCGCCGAGCAGGCCCGCCGTGTCGCCCTGGTCGGCTTCGACGACATCGAGCTCGCCGATCTGCTCCAGCCGGGCGTCACGGTCGTCGCCCAGGACGCCTCGGACATCGGCCGCACCGCGGCGGAACGTCTCTTCCGGCAGCTGGACGGCACCCTGGTCACCCCCGAGCGCATCGAGCTGCCGACCCGCCTGATCACCCGCGGCTCGGGCGAGATCCCGCCGGCGGACTGAGCGGCCCATGGACGACGGCACCGATCTCACGCTGGAGGCACTCGGCCTGGCCGAGGCGCCGCGTGAGCACCCCCTGCTGTATCCGGGCGCCTGGCCCGCGGATTCGGGGCTTCTCGACGGGGACCGCTTCCTGCCGCCGGAGCGGCTGGTGTACGAGGACCGCACGCCGGTCATCGCCATCGGGTCCAACGGCTGCCCGGGGCAGTTGCGGCACAAGATGACGGAGTGCGGGATCAGGTCACCGTTGCCGATGGTGAAGGCACGGGTGACGGGCATCGACGCGGGTGTCTCCGCGCACGTGAGCCGCATGGGATACGTGTCGGCGTCGCCGGTCGGCGCCCCGGGGACCGTGCGGGAGTTGTTCGTCCTGTGGCTCGACGCCGGGCAGCTCGCGGTGATCGACGCGAGCGAGGGCGTGCCGCTGCCGGGCGGCAACTTCGACCGGGCGTGGCTGCCGTCGCCCGACGTCCGGATCGACCTCGCGGACGGCAGCCGCCTGCCCGGGGCGTACGCCTACGTCAACCGGCACGGCGTCCTCCACGACGGCAGCGGCACTCCGCGCACGCACCCGGGTGAGCGGGAGCTGCTGACCGAGCTCCTCGTCGGATTGCCGCGCCTGCGGGAGCTGTTCGGTGTCGTGCCCGAGGAGTTCTGCGCACGGGCGCGCGGAGACCGGCGGCTGTGCGAGCGGGGCACCCGGCTGTTCATCGAGGAGAAGCTGGTGACGGCCTCCGGTCTGGAGCGGTACGTGGCCGCCTCGGCGCGGGCTCAGCAGAGCGGGAGCCCGGGGACCGGCGCGTCGTTGTCGCCGCCCTTGATGTAGACGTCGTTGACCCAGACGTCCGTGTTGCCGCTGTCGTCGTCGGTCTTCGCCCACCAGATGTTGGTCCACTGGCCGGAGGTCTCGCGGCGGCCCAGGTTCCGCTGGCAGTAGAAGTAGTTGGTGCCCGCGTTGAGGATGCCGGTCTTGGTTCCGGAGGCGGTGTAGGAGTCTGCGGTCTTCCAGACCTGGCAGTTGTACTTGCCGCCGCCGATGGGGTGGCAGACCGGGGCCGGGGTGGTCGAGCCGCCGCCGGAGGTGCCGCCGTCCGACGTGCCTGCACCGGCGCCGCCGGTCGACTTCCCGGGGGCCGGGGTGGTCGCCCGGCCGGTGGGCTCGGGGTCCTTCTTGTCGGCCGGCTTCTCGGTGGGAGCTGAGCCCTTGCCGTCGCCCTGTCGCGTGCCCCTCGGGGCGTCGGAGCCGTCGTCCTGACCACCGGGCTCGGAGGACCCGGCCTCCGGGCGGGCCGCGTCGGTCCGCGCGCCGGTCTCCTTGCCTCCGGAGTCGCCGAGCAGGGCGACCGTGGTCCCGGCGGCGAGGACGACGGCGACGGCCGCGGCGGCCAGCAGGACGCGCGCCTTGCGGCGGGAGGCGGTGCGGTCGGGGTTCATCGCAGTGGTCGGTGCGGAGGCGACGGGGGTGGTGCTGCCGGGGCCGACCGGGCCTGAGCCCTGAGGGCCGGTGCCCGGGCTCTGCTCGCCGGGGCCCGTGCCCTGCGGCCCGGCCGTGCCCTGCTGCGGAGGCCCGAAGCCCGGCGGTACCGACGGGAGGCTGCGTTCCGTCTCCGCGCGCGAGGGCGTCGACGCCGGGCCCCGCAGGGTGGATGTCGGCGTGTCGGTGCCGCCCGTGTCCGCGACCGCCTGGAGCAGTGCGCGGGCCTGGTCGGCCTCCGGGCGGGACTCGGGGCGCTTGTCCATCAGCCGCTGGAGGACGGGCCCGAGGGGGCCTGCGCGGCGGGGCTCAGGCAGCGGCTCGGAGACGATCGCGGTGAGCGTGGAGAACGTGGACGTGCGGCGGAAGGGCGAGGAGCCCTCGACGGCCGCGTACAGCGTGGCGCCCAGGGCCCAGATGTCGGAGGCGGGGCCCGGGTCGGCGCCCTGGGCGCGCTCGGGGGCCAGGTAGTCGAGCGAGCCGACGAGTTCGCCGCTGCGCGTGAGGTGCGTGGCCGAGCCGTCCCCCGGATCGTCCATCGTGGCGATGCCGAAGTCGGTGAGGACGACCCGGCCCGACCGGTCGAGCAGGATGTTGCCGGGCTTGACGTCCCGGTGCAGGACGCCCGCGCGGTGGGCGGCCGCCAGCGCGTCCATGACCTTGGCGCCGATCCCGGCCGCCTCACCGGGGTCCAGCGTGCCGCGCTCGCGCAGGACGTCGTCCAGGGACGGCCCGTCGACCAGTTCCATGACGATGAGCGGGCGGCCGTCGACCTGGGCGATGTCGTGGACGGCGATCACACCGGGGTGGCGTACGCGGGCCGCGGCGCGGGCCTCGCGCTGCATCCGCAGTTGCAGAGCGGCCAGTTCGGGACCGGCCGCGTCGGTGTAGGTGCGCAGTTCCTTGACGGCGACCTCACGGCCGAGGACTTCGTCCATGGCCTTCCAGACGATGCCCATGCCACCGCGCCCCAGTGCGGCCGTGACGCGGTAGCGGCCCGCCAGCAGCCGTCCGGCCCCGTCCGTGTGCCCGTACTCCCCCGTCGACACCGCTGCCCCGTTCCTGTGACCCCACCGGATGCACCGGCGGACGGATCCGTCGGTGCGTGGCGTACAGACTAAGGGTGCTGAGGTGACGGCGGCAGCCGCCGCAAACGGCTGTGACAGGGCCGGTACGTGCCGGCGCGTCCGGCGTGCGGAGGCCGTCAGGCGGAGGCCGTGAGGTCCCCGCGCCGGGGCGCCGCGAAGCTCTCCAGGTCCGCCCGGGTCAGGCCGGCCAGGCGGGCGACCTCCCCGCTGTCCAGGGCGCCGCAGTCCAGGCCGCGCAGCAGGTAGCCGCTGAGGGCCTTGGCGGTGGCGGGTTCGTCCATCACGTCGCCGGCGGTGCGGTTGGCGTAGCGGGACAGGCGGGCGGCGGCCTGCTCGAAGCCCTCGCGGTAGAAGGCGAAGACGGCCGCGTAGCGGGTGGGGATGTGGCCGGGGTGCATGTCCCAGCCCTGGTAGTAGGCGCGGGCCAGGGCGCGTCGGGTGAGGCCGTAGTGCAGACGCCAGGCGTCGTGGACCTTCGCGGTCGGGCCGACCGGGAGGACGTTGGTCGAGCCGTCCGAGACGCGGACGCCCGTCCCGGCCGCCGCCACCTGCATGACGGCCTTGGCGTGGTCGGCCGCGGGGTGGTCGCTTGCCTGGTGCGCGGCGGAGACGCCGAGGCAGGCGCTGTAGTCGAAGGTGCCGTAGTGCAGTCCGGTCGCGCGGCCGTCGGCGGCCTGGATCATGCGGGCGACGGTGGCGGTGCCGTCGGCGGCGAGGATGGACTGGCTGGTCTCGATCTGGATCTCGAAGCCGATCCGGCCGGGCTCGAGTCCGTGCGCCTTCTCGAAGGCGTCCAGGAGCCGTGCCATGGCGGTGACCTGCTCGGCGTAGGTCACCTTCGGCAGGGTGAGAACCAGTCCGCCCGGCAGGCCGCCGGCCTCCATCAGGCCGGTGAGGAAGATATCGAGGGTGCGGATGCCCCGGGCGCGTACGGGCGCTTCCATGCACTTCATGCGGATGCCCATGTAGGGGGCGGCGGTGCCGTCCTCATAGGCCTCGGCGATGATGCGGGCGGCGCGGGCGGCGGCCTCGTCCTCCTCGGCGTCGGGGCGGTTGCCGTAGCCGTCCTCGAAGTCGACGCGCAGGTCCTCGATCGGCTCGCGCTCCAGCTTGGCGCGCACGCGCGCGTGGACGGGGTCGGCGAGTTCCTCGGAGAGGCCGAGGACGGCGGCGAAGGCCGCGGCGTCCGGGGCGTGCTCGTCGAGGGCCGCGAGGGCCTGGTCGCCCCAGGAGCGGACGGTGTCGGCGGCGAAGACGTCGCCGGGCACGTAGACGGTGTGGACGGGCTGGCGGGTGCCGGGGTCCCCGGGGTAGCGGCGCTCCAGCTCCGCGTCGACCGGCGCGAGGGAGGCGCTGATCTCCTCGCTGACCGCGCCCGCGAGGCTCGTCGCCACCTTCTCCTGCTGGCCCTGACCCATTCCTACACCCTCCCATTTTCCGCTGTACGGAATCAACAATCCGTAGAGCGAAGTTATCGGCCGACCTTCGGCCTGGTCAACACTGTCGTGCGGTGGGGTTCCCCATCCTTCACCCCCGGTCACCGACGACCCGCCCTCATCTTCCGTATTCAGAAGGCAAGCTTCATCCTGACGTGCAAGGGGAGGGAGATCACGTGCCGAACGAGGTCGGAGTGACGCGTCGCCACGGGCTCAAGGCGGCGGCCGCCGCCGCCATCGCGGGACCGCTGCTCACCACGGCGGGCCCCACACAGCCCGCTTCCGCCGGCGAGCACCCGGGCGCCCTGGACGTCATGACGTTCAACGTCCGCTTCGGAACCGTCGTCGACAGCACACCGCGCTGGGAGGTACGCCGACCGGTGATGCGAGAACTGCTGCGCCGCGAGCGACCGCACGTCATCGGCACCCAGGAAGGGCTCTACCGGCAAGTGCGCGCGATCGAGAAGGATCTCGGCGAGCACTACGACTGGATCGGCACGGGACGCGGGGGCGGCAGCAAGGACGAGTTCATGGCGGTCTTCTACGACACGCGCAGACTCGAGCCGATCGAGTTCGATCACTTCTGGCTGTCCGACACCCCGTACACGATCGCCTCGAACACCTGGGGCGCGGACTGGCTGCGCATGGTGACGTGGGTCCGTTTCCTCGATCTGGCCGATGGCGGACGGGAGTTCTACGTCCTCAACACCCACCTGGACAGCGTCAGCCAGTACGCCCGGGAACGCTCGGCGGGGCTCATCGGCGAGACGATCGCCGGGTGGGACCGGTCGTCACCGGTCATCGTCACCGGCGACTTCAACGCGGCCGCCCACGACAACCGGGTGTACGACCTCATGCTGGACATCGGGCTGGTGGACGCCTGGGACGCGGCGGCCTCGCGGGGTCCGGCGTACGGGACGCACCACGGCTACCGGGCGCCCAGGCCCGGCGGGCGGCGCATCGACTGGATCCTCACCACCCCCGGGGTCACCACGCACCGGGCCGGGATGAACACCTTCAGCAGGGGCGGGACGTTTCCGAGCGACCATCTGCCGGTACAGGCCTCGATGACCCTGGGATGAGAAGAGCCCCCGCGACCGTTCGCACGATCACGGGGGCCTTCCACAGCCTTCGGGGCGATCAGCCCTTGCGGGTCTTGATCTCCTCGGTGAGGGCCGGGACGACGTCGAAGAGGTCGCCGACGACGCCGTAGTCGACGAGGTCGAAGATCGGGGCCTCGGCGTCCTTGTTGACCGCCACGATCGTCTTCGAGGTCTGCATGCCCGCGCGGTGCTGGATCGCGCCGGAGATGCCGTTGGCGATGTACAGCTGCGGCGAGACCGACTTGCCGGTCTGGCCGACCTGGTTGGTGTGCGGGTACCAGCCGGCGTCCACCGCGGCACGCGAGGCACCGACGGCCGCGCCGAGCGAGTCGGCGAGCGCCTCGATGATCGCGAAGTTCTCCGCGCCGTTGACGCCACGGCCACCGGAGACCACGATCGCGGCCTCGGTCAGCTCCGGACGGCCCGTCGACTCACGCGGCGTACGGCCGGTGACCTTGGTGCCGGTGGCCTGCGCGGAGAAGGACACGTCCAGGGCCTCGACGCTGCCGGCGGCCGGGGCGGCCTCCACGGCGGCGCTGTTGGGCTTGACCGTGATGACCGGGGTGCCCTTGGAGACACGGGACTTGGTGGTGAAGGACGCGGCGAACACCGACTGGGTGGCCACCGGGCCCTCGTCGCCGGCCTCGAGGTCGACGGCGTCGGTGATGATGCCGGAGCCCAGACGCAGCGCCAGACGGGCGGCGATCTCCTTGCCCTCGGCGGAGGACGGAACCAGCACCGCGGCCGGGGAAACGGCCTCGACGGCGGCCTGGAGGGCGTCGACCTTCGGCACGACCAGGTAGTCGGCGTACTCGGCGGCCTCGTGGGTGAGGACCTTGACCGCGCCGTGCTCGGCGAGGGCGGCGGCGGTGTCACCGGCGCCGTTGCCCAGCGCGACGGCGACCGGCTCGCCGATACGGCGGGCGAGCGTCAGCAGCTCCAGGGTGGGCTTGCGGACGGCGCCGTCCACGTGGTCGACGTAGACGAGAACTTCAGCCATGGGACTTCTTCTCTCCTGCTTGCGAAAGATGAGGGACGGATCTCGGCTGCGGGGCTCAGATGAACTTCTGGCCCGCGAGGAACTCAGCGAGCTGCTTGCCGCCCTCGCCCTCGTCCTTGACGATCGTGCCCGCGGTGCGGGCCGGGCGCTCGGCCGCGCCGTCGACCGTGGTCCAGGCGCCCTCCAGGCCGACCTCCTCGGCGTCGATGTCGAGGTCGGACAGGTCCCAGGACTCCACCGGCTTCTTCTTGGCCGCCATGATGCCCTTGAAGGACGGGTAACGGGCCTCGCCCGACTGGTCGGTCACCGACACGACCGCCGGGAGGGAGGCCTCCAGGTTCTCGGAGGCGGCGTCGCCGTCACGACGGCCCTTGACCGTGCCGTCCTCGACGGAGACCTCGGAGAGCAGGGTGACCTGCGGGACGCCCAGGCGCTCGGCGAGCAGGGCCGGGACGACGCCCATGGTGCCGTCGGTGGAGGCCATGCCGGAGATGACCAGGTCGTAGCCGGCCTTCTCGATCGCCTTGGCCAGGACCAGGGAGGTGCCGATGGCGTCGGTGCCGTGGATGTCGTCGTCCTCGACGTGGATCGCCTTGTCCGCGCCCATGGACAGCGCCTTGCGCAGCGCGTCCTTCGCGTCCTCGGGACCCACCGTCAGGACGGTGATCTCCACGTCGTCGCCGGAGTTCTCGGAGATCTGCAGCGCCTGCTCGACCGCGTACTCGTCCAGCTCGGAGAGCAGACCGTCCACGTCGTCCCGGTCGACGGTCAGGTCATCGGCGAAGTGCCGGTCGCCAGTGGCGTCGGGCACGTACTTCACAGTGACAACGATCCTCAAGCTCACGCCGGCTCTCCTACTGCATCGTCATTTCCATGCTGCCTACTTGCAGGCAGCATAGGCGCCTCTAGCGTCCGATCCCGGTCGGGGCGAACCCACCGCCCCGAGCGAAATATTACTCGTCAGTACACCCAGTTCGTTCCCGCTAAGCAAGCGCTTTGAACTGTGACCTTCGCAACGCAGCGTAACCGGAACTCGACGGTCACGCAGCCCGGGGGACGCCCGGGTCAGTCGCGCAGACGCTGGAATCGTCCCTGGTGGTAGAGGAGGGGACGGCCGGTGCCCGAGGGGTCGCCGTGCACCACCTCGGCGAGCACGATCCGGTGGTCCCCGGCGGGCACGCGCGCCACGACCCGGCCCACCAGCCAGGCCACCACGCCGTCGAGGACCGGGACGCCCTCGGGCCCCTCCCGCCATGCGGTGGGCGGGCCGAAGCGGTCGGCGCCGCTGCGGGCGAAGGTGGCGGCGAGCTCCTGCTGGTGCTCGCCCAGGATGTGGACGCCCACGTGGTCAGCCGTCGCGATCGCGGGCCAGCTGGAGCCGCCGGTGCCGACGCCGAAGGAGAGCAGCGGCGGCTCGGCGGAGACGGATGTCACGGAGGTGGCGGTGAAGCCCACGGGTCCGGCCTCGCCACGAGCGGTGATGACGGCGACTCCCGCCGCGTGCCGCCGGAAGACCGAGCGCAGGAGGTCGGGCGTGGCGAGAAGGTCCGCAGGCATGGGGTCAGGCTGACGATAAATGGTACGCGCAGTCAAGTTCGTTCCGTGATGTGGGAGATGGCTCACCGGCGGCGTCACACCCGTCACACCGCCTCCCCCAACGCGGCGATCACGTCCGCCTTGCGCGGCTGCCCCGTGGCCCGCCGCACCACGCGGCCGTCGGCGTCGAGGACCAGCACGGTCGGCGTCTTGAGGATGTCCAGCCGCCGCACGAGGTCCAGATGGGCCTCGGCGTCGATCTCGATGTGGCTCACGCCGGGCACGACCGCGGCGACCTCGCCGAGGACCCGCCGGGTCGCCCGGCAGGGCGCGCAGAACGCGCTGGAGAACTGCACGAGCGTGGCCCGCTCGCCGAGCTCCGCACCCAGTTCCGCCGCATCGAGCCGCTTGCCGTCGTCCCGCCCGCGCACCCGCACTCTCCCGCTCCGCCGCCGTTGCAGCACTCCGTAGGCGCTCGCCGCCGCGAGCACCACCACGCACACCACCAGTCCGGTCATCACCTGCTGCAAGCGTTCACGAGACCGCAAAGATTCCCGCCCCCTCCGCACGGCCGGGCTACGGAATGCTTGGCTCCATGGACATCGATGTGAGGGGGCCGCGCTTCGGCGCCGCCGTCACGGCCGCCGTCCTCGCGGTCGTTCTGGTCACCGGGAGCGCCTGGCTGCTGGCCTGGCAGACGCTGGCGTTCCTGCTCGGCGCGGCGGGCGGGGTCCGGCGCTCCCCCTACGGCCTGCTGTTCGCCAGGGCCGTACGGCCGCGGCTCGGGCCGCCGACGGAGTTCGAGGCGCCCGAACCGCCGCGTTTCGCCCAGGCGGTGGGGCTGCTCTTCGCCGGGCTCGGGCTCGTCGGCTACACGCTGGGACCCGGCTGGCTGGGTCTCGCGGCGACCGGCGCCGCGCTCCCCGCCGCCTTCCTCAATGCTGCGTTCGGGTACTGCCTGGGCTGCGAGTTGTACCTGCTCGTGCGGCGGGTGACGGTGCGTGCGGGGTAATGGGGACGCAAAAGCACGAGGTGGGAACCTGCGGGCGACGTGACGAGAATCTCGCCGCCGACGGGCACGAGGACTGGCTACCCGGCCGTTCTTCGGGCACGATCTGCGACAAGCCGTAAACCTACGGCTGCGTAACTTTCCTCTGGGAATCCCTTCCCAGGCAGAGCAGGAAGGGTCCGGCCCGCCCATGGCAGAGCTCGTCTACCGTCCCGTCGTCGGTTTCGCCCGCACGCTGTTCAAGGTGTGGGACCTCAAGATCGACCTCCAGGGTTCGGAGAACATCCCGCGCTCGGGCGGCGCCGTGCTGGTGAGCAATCACATCAGCTACCTGGACTTCGTCTTCGACGGCCTGGCGGCGCTGCCGCAGAAACGTCTCGTGCGTTTCATGGCGAAGGAGTCCGTCTTCCGGCACCGGATCTCCGGCCCGCTGATGCGCGGCATGAAGCACATTCCCGTGGACCGCAAGCAGGGCGAGGCGGCCTACGCGCACGCCCTGGACTCGCTGCGGTCGGGCGAGGTCGTCGGGGTCTTCCCGGAGGCGACGATCTCGCAGTCGTTCACGCTGAAGAGCTTCAAGTCGGGCGCGGCGCGCCTGGCCCAGGAGGCCGGCGTCCCGCTGATCCCGATGGCGGTGTGGGGCACGCAGCGACTGTGGACCAAGGGCCACCCGCGCAACTTCAAGCGCAGCCACATCCCCATCACGATCCGGGTCGGCGAGGCGATCGAGGCCTCCCGCGACAAGTACGCGGGGGCCATCACGCGCCAGCTGCGGGAGCGCGTCCAGGAGCTCCTCGAGGCCGCTCAGCGCGCCTACCCCGTCCGCCCCAAGGGTCCGGACGACACCTGGTGGATGCCCGCCCACCTCGGCGGCACGGCCCCGACACCGGAGCAGGTGCGGGCGACCGAGGCACACTGACGCCCGTGCGGCCGTAGTCCGGGCCGGGGCGCACTGACGCCGAGCGGCCGGGGTTCAGGCCAGGCGCACGGATGCCCGAGCGCCGCAGCTCAGGCCGAGGCACACGGGCGCCCCTCCGGCCAAGGTCAGGCCGAGGGCTCCGGAGTGCGGACGGCGATGTCCGCTCCCGGGCTGAACTCCGCCAGTAGTGCGGCGAGTTCCTCCGCGGCCGCCGTCACCTCGGCGACCGGCATCGGTGCCAGGCTCTCCAGCAGGAAGACGCCCGACGTCGTCTCCTCGGTGAGCCGGGTGCGCGGACCCTGGCGCCAGTTCCAGCGGCGGCAGGTCACGCCCGCGTCGTCGCACCACACCACTTCGCCCGCGTCGGGGTGCTCGACGGTCTCCTCGCCGCCGGCGACGGTCACGAAGTCCTCCCGCCCCGTGGCGCGGATCAGGCGCATGCCGCCCTCGATGCGGTCGATGTCCTCGCCGCCGACGGGGATCAGATGGGCGACGGAGACGGCGTTGTAGAGGTCGACGAGCAGGTTGATGCGGGGCAGCCCGGCGTCCGAGAGGGCCCGTTTGGCCAGTGCCTCCGCCGAGTTGCGGGTCCGGGACGGCTTCGAGCCGAACGCCGTGTAGACCTGGCGCCAGGCGGCCATGTGCGGGTCCTCGTGCGGGGCGCGGCCGTCCAGTCGCGCGGCGAGCCGGCGCGCCGCGTCGTCCAGCAGGGCCGAACCGGCCTCGCTGCTCGGCCCGTTGACCAGGCCGTGCGCCTCGATCGCGACGTGGGTGAAGCCGGGCGCGAGGGCGCGTACGTCGTCGGACACGATCAGCGTGAGCGTCATGGTCGTTGCCTCAGAGTGGGGTAGGGAGCGTCTGCCGCAGGTGCGGCCGGTCGCGAGCCGCCGTGAGGGCGTCCAGTACGACCGGATGTGGTGCCGCATACAGTACCGGGTAGTCCAGTTCATTGGACGTCGGGTCGGGCGTGAAGGCCAGCCGCCGTCATCTGCCACGCCGGAGAAGAACGGCTGAACACCGCCGCAACCAGCCGCGCCGTCACAACCCTTGCGCCGGCCCTCGGGTCTCGGATCCGCGGACCAGTGACGAGGAGAAGACATGAGACATCTACACCGCCTGCTCGGAGCGGCGATCACCTGTGGCGCGCTGACGGTGACCGGCGCCGGGACCGGGCCCGCCCACGCCCTGGACGACGAGTTGTGGATCAACGCGCCGTACGAGACGGTGCTGCCCGGTGCGGACGCGGACGGGAGCGCGCGAGAACGCAGTCTGGACGTGTCGGTCAGCCGCGATGTCGCCGACGGCCGCGTGCCCGCCGGGCAGCTGACCGTCGACGTGAGCGAGATCGCCGGCTTCGCGCGGGTGTCGTGGCCCGCGAACTGCGAGCCCGCCTCGGAGACCCGGGCAGTCTGCGCCTTCCCGGAGATGCCGGCCGGGACGGACAGCGTGCGGGCGGCCACGTTCGGGCTGCGCGCGCTGCCGGGGGCGGACGTCGGCTCCTCGGGCCAGGTGCGGTATTCGGCCACGGCGGGCGACCTGACGTCCCACGCCGGTGAGACCCGGGTCGGCGTGGCCAACGGGCCGGACCTCGGGCTCAGCGAGGCACCTCACCAGCGGGACCTCAGGCCGGGCACCGTGACGAGCGTACGGGCGACTGTGTCGAACTCCGGAAACCGCACCGCGGAGCGCACCCTGCTGTGGATCAACGCCTCCTACGGGCTGCGCTTCACGCAACGGCACGCGAACTGCGAGTACCGGGAGCACGAGACCGGCACCGGGGCCCTGTGCGTGCTGGACGAGGCGGTGGCACCGGGACAGCGGTTCGCGCTGGCCACCGAACTCGGCGTCGGGCGCAAGGCGTTGTACGAGCGGTTCGACCACTCCGTGCAGCCCTACTCGGACGAGGCCCTGGCCGAGGCCCGCGGCGAGTGGACATGGACCCGGGGCACGGGCACCGAACTGGACCTGCGCCCCGCGACCGGCGCCAGGGCCGCGGCGGCGGAGCCCGACATCGACCCGCAGGACAACTACGGGACCGTCATCCTCGACGCCCGCAACACCGCCGACCTCAAGCTCACCGGCAGCAGGGTGCGCGGGGCCGCCGGCGACACGGTGACCGCGAAGATCACCGTGCACAACCGCGGCCCGGCCTGGGTGGCGTCGCTCGGCGCGGGCGCCGCCGTGGCCACGGTGCGGTTCCAGGCCCCGCAGGGCACGACCGTCGGCACCCTGCCGGAGGACAGGTGCTGGACGGCGGAGGACGGCGCCTCCCCGGCCACCCATTACTGCCGGACGCCGATCTACCTGCACGACAAGGCGTCGTACACGTTCGAGATCCCGCTGCGGATCGACCGTGTGGTGCGCGGGGCGCACAGCACCGTCGCCACCCTCGACGACGACCCCGAGCTGAGTATCAGGAAGTTCGACCCGAACCTGCGCAACAACAGGACGGAGATCGTCGTCAACGGGTGAGCCCGCGGGTCAGCGGGCCATCTCCTCCTTCAGCGCCGCCACGAACGTGTCCACGTCCTCCTCGGTCGTGTCGAAGGCGCACATCCAGCGGACGTCGCCCGCGGCCTCGTCCCAGAAGTAGAAGCGGAACCGCTTCTGGAGGCGCTCGCTCACGTCGTGGGGCAGCCGGGCGAAGACCGCGTTGGCCTGCACGGGGTAGAGGATCTCCACCCCGTGCACGGCCCGCACGCCCTCGGCGAGGCGCTGGGCCATCTCGTTGGCGTGACCGGCGTTGCGCAGCCACAGGTCCCGGGCGAGCAGGGCCTCCAGCTGCACCGACACGAAGCGCATCTTGGAGGCGAGCTGCATGGACAGCTTGCGCAGGTGCTTCATGTGGCTGACGGCGTCCTGGTTGAGAACCACGACGGCCTCACCGAACAGAGCGCCGTTCTTCGTGCCGCCCAGGGAGAGGATGTCGACGCCGGCCGCGTTGGTGAGCGTCCGCATCGGGACGTTCAGGGTGGCGGCGGCGTTGGCCAGCCGCGAGCCGTCCAGGTGCACCTTCATACCGTGCGCGTGGGCGTGCTCGCAGATGGCGCGTATCTCCTCCGGCGTGTAGACCGTGCCCAGTTCGGTGGCCTGGGCGATGGAGACGACCTGCGGCATGGCGCGGTGCTCGTCGTCCCAGCCGTAGGCCTGCCGGTCGATCAGCTCGGGCGTGAGCTTGCCGTCAGGCGCCGGAACGGTGAGCAGCTTCAGGCCGCCGACCCGCTCCGGGGCGCCGCACTCGTCGACGTTGATGTGCGCGCTCTCCGCGCAGATCACCGCACCCCAGCGGTCGGTGACCGCCTGGAGCGCGACGACGTTCGCGCCGGTGCCGTTGAAGACCGGGAACGCCTCGGCCGTGGGCCCGAAGTGGCTGCGGATCACCTGCTGGAGGTTGTCGGTGTAGGCGTCCTCGCCGTAGGCGACCTGGTGCCCGCCGTTGGCCAGGGCCAGGGCGGCGAGGACCTCCGGGTGGGCCCCGGCGTAGTTGTCGCTGGCGAAACCGCGGACCGCGGGGTCGTGATGGCGACGGGCGTCGGTCTTCGGCGGGTTCACGGCTTCTCGGTGAGCCACAGACGGTTTCCGTTCACTTCGGCGGCGGGCTTGTCCCAGACCCCGGTGATGGCCTCGGCCAGGTCCTTGACGTCGGTGAAGCCCGCGAACTTCGCGTTGGGCCGGTCGGCGCGCATCGCGTCGTGGACCAGCGCCTTCACCACCAGGATCGCAGCAGCCGACGTCGGCCCCCCGGCGCCCCCGGCCTTGCGGAAGTAGTCGGCCATCGCCAGCGTCCAGGCCTCGGCCGCAGCCTTGCCGGCCGCGTAGGCGGCGTTGCCCGCGGTGGGCTTGCTGGCGCCGGCGGCGCTGATCAGCACGTACCGGCCGCGGTCGCTGCGCTGCAGCCCCTCGTGAAAGGCGAGGGACGTGTGCTGCACCGTGCGGACCAGGAGCATCTCCAGGAAGTCCCAGTCGTCGAGGCTGGTCCGCGTGAAAGTCTCGCTGCCGCGCCAGCCACCGACGAGGTGGACCAGGCCGTCGACGCGGCCGAAGTCCTTCTCGATGCGGGTGGCCCAGTCGCGGGTGGCCCCCAGGTCCAGCAGATCGACCGTGTCACCGGTGACGGTGGCGCCGCCGGTCGCGTAGCTCGCCGCGTCCACCGCCTCCGCCAGCCGCTCCGGATCGTTGTCCGACCCGATGACGGTCGCTCCCGCCTCGGCCAGCCTGAGCAGCGCGGCCCGCCCGGCGGGCCCGCCCGCTCCGGCCACCGCGATCACCGCACCGCTGAGCGCCCCGTTCCCCATGTTCCTCGCCTCCTGAGCAGTGTTCCCGGTACGCCGATCGCTCACGCGGCGATCCGCTCGGCGCTGTCCGCCGTGATGCCCTTGGTGGAGGCAATCACGTTCTTCAGTTTCTTGGACAGTGCCTCATAGAACATGCTCAGCGGAAACTCGTCCGGAAGCACGTCATCGACGAGTTTGCGCGGCGGCTGCGTCGTGTCCAGGGCGTCGGGGCCCTTGGCCCACTTGGAGCCCGGGTGCGGGGAGAGGTAGCTGGAGACCAACTCGTACCCGGCGAACCAGTGGACGAGCTTCGGACGGTCGATGCCGTCGCGGTACAGGTCCTCGATCTCGGCGCACAGCTGGTTGGTGACCTGCGGGGCGCGCTCCCAGTCGATGGTGAGCCTGTTGTCGGTCCAGCGGACGACGTCGTGCTTGTGCAGGTAGGCGAAGAGGAGCTGGCCGCCGAGGCCGTCGTAGTTGCGCACGCGCTCGCCGGTGACCGGGAAGCGGAACATGCGGTCGAAGAGGACCGCGACCTGCACGTCACGCGCCTGCGGAACGCCGTCCGCCTCCAGCTTCACGGCCTCCTTGAAGGCGGTGAGGTCGCAGCGCAGCTCCTCCAGGCCGTACATCCAGAACGGCTGGCGCTGCTTGATCATGAACGGGTCGAAGGGCAGGTCGCCGTGGCTGTGGGTGCGGTCGTGGACCATGTCCCACAGGACGAACGCCTCCTCGCAGCGCTTCTGGTCGTGGACCATCGCGGCGACGTCCTCGGGCAGTTCCAGGCTCAGGATGTCGACGGCGGCGTCGGTCACCCGGCGGAAGCGGGCGGCCTCGCGGTCACAGAAGATGCCGCCCCAGGTGAACCGCTCCGGCGCCTCGCGCACGGCGATGGTCTCGGGGAACAGGACGGCCGAGTTGGTGTCGTAGCCGGAGGTGAAGTCCTCGAACTTGATGCCGCAGAACAGCGGGTTGTCGTAGCGGGTGCGCTCCAGCTCGGCCAGCCAGTCCGGCCAGACCATGCGCAGCACGACCGCCTCGAGGTTGCGGTCCGGGTTGCCGTTCTGCGTGTACATGGGGAAGACGACGAGGTGCTGGAGGCCGTCCGCACGGTTCGCGGCGGGCTGGAAGGCCAGCAGCGAGTCGAGGAAGTCGGGCACCAGGAAGCCGCTGTCGGCCCACCGGGACAGGTCCTTGACCAGGGCCTGGTGATAGGCGCCGTCGTGCGGGAGCAGCGGGGAGAGCTCCAGGACCGCGTCGGTGACCTGCCGGACCGCGAGCTCGGCGTCGGCCGGGCCGGGCGCGCCCTCGGCGTCGAAGTCGATCGACCCGTCCTTGGACTGCCATGGCCGGATCCGCTCCACGGCATCCTTGAGCACGGGCCAAGCCGGGTGGTCCACCACCCTGGCCACGGGAGGAAGACCTTCCTCCGAACCCACCTGCACAAGAATTTCCGTCATGTCCCACCTTCCACGGGAGAATCTCACGTATGCAGACGGTATACACACGAGGTTCCTTCCAGCAAGGGTGAACCCGGGAAATTATCCTGCCCGACCGTCTCCTTCACCGCACTTTTTCCTGTCGGGCCTGCTTCTGCCCGGATGCACGGCGACCATGCCCTCACTCTCTGCACAGGGCGGGTCCAGGCGATACGGTCAGGGGGGCCCTCAGGCCCCCCAGCGCCGCCTGTCGACGGAAGAGAGTCGCGTCTTGAACTTCCTCACCATCGGTCACCGCGGAATCATGGGTGTGGAACCCGAGAACACCCTCCGGTCCTTCGTCGCCGCCCAGGAGGCGGGGCTCGACGCCATCGAACTCGATCTGCACCTGAGCAAGGACGGCGCCCTCGTCGTCATGCACGACGCGGATGTGGACCGCACGACCGACGGCAGCGGCCCGATCGCCGAGAAGACCCTCGCCGAACTGCGGGCCCTGGACGCGGGCCGGGGCGAGCGGGTCCCGGTGTTCGAGGAGGTCCTGGAGGCCGTGCGGTCGCCGCTCCAGGCGGAGATCAAGGACAAGCAGGCGGCGCGGGCCCTGGCCGAGGTCATGAACGAGCGCGGACTGGCCGGCCGGGTGGAGGTGTCCTCGTTCCACGACGAGGCGATCGCCGAGATCAAGCCACTGGTGCCGGGGGTGCGCACGGCGCTGATCGCCAGCCGCTACGGCACGGACATCGTGGACCGCGCCGTCCAGGCCGGCGCCGAGACCGTCTGCCTGAACATCCGCCGGCTCACCCTGGAGATCGTGGAGCGGGCCCGCAAGGCCGATCTGAGGATCATCGGCTGGGTGGTGAACACGCAGGACCAGCTGCGGCTCGTCCGGGCGTTCGGCCTGGACGGCGCGACCACCGACCACCCGGACATCAAGCGCACGGGCCGTTTCACGGCGTAGCCGACTGGCCGAGCTCCTTGACCAGCAGCTCGAACTGCAGGTCGTCGCGCTGCGGGACGCCGAAGCGCTCGTCGCCGTACGGGAACGGGGTCATCCGGCCCGTACGGCGGTAGCCGCGCCGCTCGTACCAGGCGATGAGGTCGTCGCGCACGGAGATCACGGTCATCTGCATCTCCGTGACGCCCCACGTCGCGCGGGCCTGCCGCTCCGCCTCCGCGATGATCACCTTGCCGAGGCCCGCGCCCTGGAGCAGGGGGCTGACGGCGAACATCCCGAAGTAGGCGTGGGCGCCCTGGTGCTCCAGCTGGCAGCAGGCGACGATCCTGCCGTCCCGCTCCACGGTGAGGAGCCGGCTGTCGGGCGACTTGATGACCTCCTGCACACCCTCCGGGTCGGTCCGCTGCCCTTCGAGGATGTCCGCCTCGGTGGTCCACCCGGCCCGGCTGTCGTCGCCCCGGTACGCCGACTCGATCAGCGCGACCAGCTCGTCGACGTCGGCGTCGGTGGCATCGCGGAAGGTCAGTGCGGTGGCGGCGGTCTCCATGGGCGTACGTCTCCGTTGTTCCAGGCGCGGCTCGGGCAGGGATGAGCGTAACGCCGCCACTAAGCTCCGCCGCATGGTGCATGTACTCAGCGGCCGGATCCTGCTCCGTCCCACCGACCCCGAGCGCTCCCGGGCCTTCTACGGGGAGCAGCTGGGCCTCGCCGTCTACCGCGAGTTCGGAACGGGGCCGGAGCGCGGCACGGTCTTCTTCATGGGTGGCGGCTTCCTGGAGGTCTCGGGCCGCTCCGGGACACCCCCGGCGCCCGCGGTCCGGCTGTGGCTGCAGGTGGACGACGTGGCCGCGGCGCAGGAGGAACTGCGGGCGAAGGGCGTGGACATCGTGCGGCCGCCGGTCAAGGAGCCCTGGGGGCTGGTCGAGATGTGGATCGCGGATCCGGACGGGACGCCGATCGTGCTGGTGGAGGTACCGGCGGATCACCCGATGCGCTACCGGCCGGGGATCTGAGCCCGGTCCGGGCGGTGTTCCCAGCCCCGGTCGGTGCGGGTGAGTTCGTGAAATCCCACCCCGGTCAGGACGGCCAGCGGGGCACGGTCGGCGGCCGATTCGTAGGCGGCGAGCCGGTCGACGCCGCACAGCCGCAGCCAGTCGGCGGCCCGGCCCAGCAACCAGTGCTCCAGGCCGGTGCCCCGCTGCGCGGGGTCGATGTGCAGGTTGCCGATGTCGGCGAGACCGGCCGCGCGGGCATGGCGTTCCGGGCGGGCCAGGGCCGTGTCGATCTCGATATGGCCCAGGATCCTGCCCTCCGCCCGGGCCGTGAAGCGGGTCCCGCACTCCCCCAGCGTGCGCTCGGCCGTGACACCCGGCCGGTGCTCGGCGGCCGGCAGGTCGGCCACCCGGGCGAGCAGGATGACCTCGGTGTCCCCGGTGTGCCGGAACCCCGCGCGTTCGTAGAGGGCCCGGATGTGCGGCCAGTTGCGGGGCAGGCCGTAGACGAGCGGGGCGGGCAGGGATCCGTCGGCGTACCGGACGCGGGCGTTCCAGCGGGCGAACCGCGCGAGGCACGCCCGCATCAGCAGATCCGCGGCGAGGTCGGCGTCCGGCCAGAGGGACGCCGCCGGGCGGTGGACGAACCAGTTGATCTCGGCGGCATCCCGAAAGTCCGCGCCGACCTCGGCATCCGCCCGGTAGCGCAGCAGGTGGGCCGCGGCGACGATGTGTCCGCGCTGCTCGGCGACGAACGTCGTCCGCTCGGCCACCCACGGGTCCGTGACGAACTCGCCGGGCCGGCGCTCCAGGTCGCCCAGGACGGTGTTCACGGAGACGGAGACGCCGGGGACGACGGCCGCCACGTGCAGATTGACCAGGCCGGTCAGCTGGTCGCGGTCGGACCGGCGGAAGGGACGCACCTCAGGCGCGGGCATGGGTACCTCCGGGCAGGGTGTAGAGAGCTGGAGGCCGCCACGCAGTGCGGTACGGGGCGAGGGTACGCCGGGGCCACGGCGGCACACCAGGGGGTTTCCCCGGATGGCAGTGAGGCCGGGGGGCGCCCACGTACGCCACGCGCCCCGGCCGGGGACCGGTTCACGTCCGCAGCGCGCCGAGCCGTCCTTCGAGCTGGCTGAGCAACTCCCCGAGCAGTGCGGCGAGTTCGCCCTGTTCGGGGCCGTCCATGCCGGACAGTACGGCGGTCTCGTAGGCGAGCTGGACGGGCAGGATGCCGTCCACGAGGTCGCGTCCGGTGTCGGTGAGGCGGAGGTGGACGACCCGGCGGTCACGGGTGTCCCCGCGCCGCTCGACCAGACCGCGCTCGGTCAGCTGCTTGAGGCGTTTGGTGACGGCGGCCCCCGAGGAGAAGGTCTCCCGGGCCAGGTCGCCGGGCGTCAGCTCGTGCCCGGTGCGACGCAGCGCACCCAGCAGATCGAACTCGGGCCGGCTGAGCCCCGCCCGGCGCAACGGTGCGTCCTCGGCCTGCTGCAGCAGCGCGGCACAGCGGTTGATCCGCCCGATGATCTCCATCGGCCCGGTGTCGAGCCCGGGCCGCACGGCCTGCCACTGCCGGACGACGGCGGCCACGGTGTCGCCCCTGCGGCCGCCGCCGGGACCGGCTTCGCCGTGGAGCGCGCTGTCCTGGTCGGCTTCGCCGGCCACGTCGCGAGCCGGGTGCCCGGGGGCGGCCCGCCCCTCGGCCGGACGCCCGTCGGGAACATCGCCGCCGGCCGCCCGAGCGCCATCGCCGGGCTCCCCTCCGGCCGCCCGTCCTTCCGCCACCGGTTCCGCCTCGTCCCCCGGCTGCTGCGGGGCCCGTCCCCCGGCATTCCCCGTGGGCGATGGTCCTTCGGTCGGCGTCATGGCCGTGCGTCCTCCGTTTCGCTGGCCGGGTCCCGGTCCGGGAGCAGGCCCTGGCGTCGGGCCGTCGCGGCGAGCGTACGGTGTCCGGACTGTTCGGCGAGCACGACCCGCTCCTGGGGCAGGGCCCGCTGCCACCATTCACCGGCGGCGGCGTCGGCCGTGGCGCGCAGGTCGGACAGGGCGATCGCCAGGCCGCGGCGGGCGGATTCCAGGGCCGCGGGGCCGGGCTCCGGATCGGCCAGGAGACGGGCGGCGTGCTCGCGGGCCCGGTCGGCGGTGGTCAGCGCGCGTTCGACGCGGTCGCCCGCGCGCCGGTTGGTGACCGCGACGGCGGCGACGAACCCGACCAGCGCACCGACGACGGTGTCCACGACCCGCTCCGCCATCAGCGTCTTGGCTTCCTGGTATCCGGCGAACTCCGTGATGAGCAGGGCCATGGGCGTCACGCAGACGCTGCCGAGCCAGTAGTTCCGGCTGATCAGCACTTCCGCACCGAAGCTGAACGTCAGGCAGCACAGCACGAGCGCGACCGGGCCCAGATGGGCGAGCGGCACGACGGCCAGGAAGACGAGCACCCCGACGACGTTGCCCACGACCCGCTGGACGGCCCGGCTCCAGGTCAGCGCGATGTTCGCCTGGTACAGCGAGGCGGCGGTGACCAGTGCCCAGTAGGGGCGGCCGATCCCGAGGGCGAGGGAGGCGTAGCCGGCGAGCGCGCAGCCGAGCGCGGTACGTGCCGCGAGCGGGGTCAGCGGGCCCAGCCGCGCCCACAGGGGGCGGGCCGCGGCCACGCCGAGCAGTTCGTCGGCGGCGGGGTGCGGAAGTCCGGTTCGGGGGATCGGACCGGTGCCGCGGAGCGAGCCCGCCCAGATGCGCAGCCGGCCCGCGTCCGCGTCCGTCGGCGCCGCGAGGGCGACCTCGGCGCGGACGACGAGCCGTTCGAGGGCCCGCCGGGTCCGCGAGGGGGCGCCGGTGGACAGCAGTGACTGCCAGGCGGCCTGCACGGCGGCGTAGCCCGCGGCGCGGGCCCGGGCATGGCCCTCCGCGGTGCCGCCGGTGTCGGCGTACGCGGCGGCGGCCTTGAGGGCCGCGGCGGTTGCGCGGCGCTCCGGGCCGTGCGGCCGGACGAGCGCGGGCGCCATGCAGACCAGCCAGGCCCACACGCCCGTCGTGGCGGCCAGGGCCAGGTGGCCGGGCACCTGGGCGAGGGTCTGCGGTGCGAACAGGGAGGCGGAGCTGACGAAAGTGAGGACGATGTTGCCCGGCGGCCCGACCCGGGTGGCCTCGCACAGCACCTTCTGTGCGGCGGCCAGCAGGGCGCCGACAGTGACTAGGACGACGGCGCTGCCGGTGAGCGAGGCCGAGACCAGTGCCACGGCGACCCCGCCGAGCATGCCCAGCACCACCCACATCAGCACCCGGGCCCGGGCGGCGTAGGGCCGGTTGTGGGCGTACAGCGCGCACAGGGACCCGGCCATCGCATACATCACGAGGTCGAGCCGGCTGAGCGCCAGGAGGATGAAGGCGGGCGGGGCGATCGCCGCGACCACGCTCAGCGCGGGCTTGAACCAGATCTCCGAAGGCCTGCCGGGGCGCAGCACACCCGCCAGGGGGAGACGCCGGGCGGGCGGGGTGGAGGAAATGGGGGGCGTGGCACTGCTCATCCTGCAAGATTAACAGGTATTTTACCCGTAAAGCACCTTCCCTCACCTGGCGTGCTCCGTCGAATGCTCCCCGTGTACACCTCTGCGCTCGCGTGCGCGCCGCACGGCCCGGGCATCGAATGACCGACCGTCGAACGGGGAGGTACGCGTGCACGGACCGGCTTCGTCCGGCTGGCTGCTGGTGGCGCTCTGCGCGGTGACCGGCACCTACTGCCTAGCGCGGATGCGCAGCGGCGCCGAGGAGCAGCGCGGCGCCGCGGGCGGCGAGGCGCTGATGGGATTCGGGATGGCCGCGATGGCCGTACCCGCGGCGGTGTTCACTCCGCCCGGGTGGGCCTGGCCCGTCTACGCGGCGGTGTTCGGGGCGGCGGGGGTCCACGCGCTGTGGGCGTCCCGGACGGGCACGCACCACCTCCACCACCTGGTGGGGGCCGCGGCGATGGTCTACATGTCCCTGGTGATGGCCGGCTCCCCCGGACACGCACACGGCCGGGGCGGATCGGGCTTCCCGCTCCTGACCGGGGCGCTGCTGCTCTACTTCGCCGCCTACGTGCTGCGGGCCGGCGTCCGTCTGGTGCCGGTCGCCGCCGTGGCCGGGGGCGGTGTGCGAACCGGATGGGGAGACCGGCCGGAACTGGCGCGGGCCTGCCGTCTGTCCATGGGAATCGCAATGGTGGCGATGCTGCTCACGCTGTGACCGGGACCGGCCCGCCGCCCCCAACGGGTCCGTTGCCTGCGTCACTTTGACGCCGCAAGGCGTACCCCTGGGCGGGGCCGCGCTCATAGGCTGCCCTCATGATGCTCACCGCCGCGCTGCTGCTGCTCGGCGCCGTGACCGCCGTGGTCGCCCCCCGGCTGCTCGCCCGGGCGGACTGGCCGGACCGTGAGCCGGTGGTGGCGCTGTGGGTGTGGCAGTGCGTGGTGGCGGCCGTCCTGGTGTGCTGCGTGCTGTCCATGACGCTCAGTGCGGCGGCGGCCTGGCACGCGGTCGGCGGGCACGTCTTCGCGACGGCCCCGCGCGCGGTCGTGGAGGCCTACGCCCTCGGTACGGCGGGCCCGTGGGCGGCGACCACGGCGGTCGCGCTGGCCGGCGGGGGGCTGTGGAGCGCCGCGATGCTGCTCCGCGAGATCGGCCGGGCCCGTGCCCGGCGCCGCCGACGACGTGCCGATCTGCTGGTCCGGGCGCCGCTGCTGCCGGGCGAGGTGGCCGTCTCCGGCCGGCTCGTCGTCCTGGAGAGCGAGCGGCCCGACGCCTGGTGGCAGCCCGGCACTCCCCCGCAACTGGTCGTCACCACGGCTGCGTTGCTCCGGCTGAAGGGCCGGCAGCTGGACGCGGTGCTCGCCCACGAGCAGGGCCATGCCCGGGCCCGGCACGACTGGCTGCTGAACTGCTCCTCGGCTCTCGCCGGCGGATTTCCGCAGGTACCGGTGTTCGCCGCGTTCCGCGACGAGATGCACCGCCTGGTCGAACTCGCCGCCGACGACACGGCATCGCGCCGCTTCGGCCGCCTCACGACGGCCCTGGCGCTGGTCGAACTGAACGAGCACCGCGGCGTGTTCGGGCCCTGCCCCACTCCGCAGGCCCATGTCCCCGCCCGGGTGCACCGGTTGCTCACTCCCCCGGACCGCCTGACCGCGGCCCGGCGGCTGCGGCTGACGGCGGCGGCCGCGCTGGTGCCTGTGGTGCCGGTGCTGGTGGCGTTCGTGCCGGGGCTACGGGCGCTGGGGTAGCCGGGAGACCACAGCGCCCCGACTGCCCCTGCGGCGGGCGTCCGGGGCGCCCTCGGTGGATGAGGGATGGCCGAAGCGTGCCGCCCCGGTGACGGAAGATCTTCCCCTTACTGGATCCGGACCCCCCGGTTCGGCGAGGATCGCTGTATGCACACCACGTCCGTCGACTCCCCGCCCCGTCCGGAACACCGCGCCACCGCCGGTCTCGCCGGTGTCCTGGCCCTGTGCTCGGCGCTGCTGCTCACCCTCGTCGCGGCGAGATGGAGCCCGTTGATCAGCGCGGACGGGGAGATCGCTGACACCACCCACCGCTGGGCGGTCGACGAACCGGCTCTCACCCAGACGTGCCGCATCCTCACGGACTGGGTGTGGGACCCCTGGACCATGCGCCTGCTGTGCGCGGCCGTCGTCGTGTGGCTGGTGGTGCGGTGGGCGGCGCGCTGGACGGCGGTGTGGCTGGCGCTGGCCGTCGCGCTGGGCACGCTGCTGCAACAGGGCATCAAGGCGGCGGTGGCCCGCCCCCGTCCGGTCTGGCCCGATCCCGTCGACTCGGCCCACTACTCGGCGTTCCCGTCGGGCCACGCCATGACCGCCACGGTGGTGTGCGGCCTGCTGCTGTGGCTCCTGCACCGGCACGGCGTCGGCCGGGCCGTGTGGCGTACGGCCGTGGCCCTGGCCGTCGTCTCCGTGGTCGGGGTCGGGCTGACCCGGATCTGGCTCGGTGTCCACTGGCCGTCGGACGTGGTGGGCGGCTGGCTGCTGGGCACGATGGTGGTGGCCCTGGCGGTGTGGGTACACCGGCACCGGCAGCCCTGAACCCCCACGACGCGCTGCACGACAGCCACACGACCCCGGCGGCCCGGCCGCTTCGGAAAGTAGCCCAAGGACACCACCGGGGCCGAGCGCTCGCCCGCCTCGGACGATCCCCCGCGTCGCCCGAGGCAGACGGCACCACCGGCCCAGACCTGACAGGTCCTGGCCGGACCCTCTGAGTATAGTTGGCTGGCAGCCAGTCAACACAGGAGTTTCAGCATGTCTCCGCGTAGCGCCTCGGTGAACGAAGAGTTGCGGCGGCGTTCCCGGGAGCGGCTCCTGCAGGCGGCGGTCGAGCTGGTGAGCGAACGCGGTTTCGACGCGACCACGCTCGGAGACATCGCGGACCGGGCGGGATCGGCCCGGGGCCTGGTGTCGTACTACTTCCCCGGCAAGCGCCAGCTGGTGCAGTCCGCCGTGCACCGGCTGATGCACCGCACGCTGGAGGAGGCGCTGGAGCGCGAGCCGCGCACCGAGGACGGCCGGGAGCGGATGGCCCGGGCCATCGACGCGATCCTGGGCCTTGCCCGGGACCGGCCCGTGCTGATGCGCCAGCACATGGCGGGGATCCTGGAGGCCGAGGGCTTCATGCAGTGCCCGGAGCAGCGGCGGCTGGCCGAGCTGCTGCGGGACACCATGGCCCGGCACGGGTCGCCGGACGTCGACAGCGACTACCCGATGATGCGCGCCCTGCTGATGGGTTCGGTGTACGCCGCCGTGGTGCCGGGGGCGCCGATGCCGCTGCCGGTGCTGCGGGCCGAGTTGTTCAAGCGCTACCGGCTCGGCTGGGAGCTGGGCCTCCCGCCGGAGACCGGAGCCTCCGGCGGGAGGGGCGACAAGGATCTGTCGCGGTTCTTCGCGACCGGGGCCGCACCGGAGTGCGACCCGCGGGGTCAGTCGAAGTAGTCCGGCTGGGTCTGGACGTTGAGCTCACGCTGGTGGACCCAGCGGGCCGGGTCCGTGCGCCGGTCGTCGATCTTGAGGACGTCGAAGCCCCGGGCGTACTCGTTCGAGTAGATGTAGCCGTTGTAGTAGTACGCGGACCACGAGCCGCCCGACTTGATGGTGTCGGTGGTCAGCGGGCCGCGGTCGAAGTAGGCGATCTCCTTCGGCTTGGCCGAGTCGGTGAAGTCCCAGACGGAGACGCCGCCCTGGTACCAGGCCTGGACCATGATGTCCTTGCCCTTGACCGGGATCAGCGAGCCGTTGTGGGCGACGCAGTTCTCGGTGTCCGCCTGGTGGCGGGGGATCTTGAAGTAGCTGCGGAAGACGAGCTTGCGCTTGTCCCCCTTGCCGACCACGTCGTAGATGCCGTCGGCACCGCGGTCCGGGCCGATCTCCGCGTTGCAGGTGGCCGCGCCGCCACCGCCCAGCTCGTCGGTGAACACGACCTTGTCGGCCTTCTGGTTGAAGGTCGCCGAGTGCCAGAACGCGAAGTTCACGTTGTCCTGGACGCGGTCGATGACCTTCGGGCGTTCCGGGTCCTCGATGGAGAACAGGATCCCGTCGCCCATGCAGGCGCCCGCGGCCAGGTCCTTCGACGGCAGCACGGTGATGTCGTGGCAGCCGGTGGTCTTGGACACGCCCGGGTTGGTGGGCCCGCCCGGGTTGCCGCCGCCGTCCGGCCCCTCACCGGGGAACAGCACGGGGAAGCCGACGACCTTCGCCTTCTCGGGGGCGTTGCGCGGCACCTTGATGACGGAGATGCCGTCGTGCGGCGGCTGGCAGTCGGGGTACGTGGCGCTCGGCGAGTACGAGGAGACGTACACGTAGACGTTGCGGCGCTCGGGCACGAGCGTGTGGGTGTGCGAGCCGCAGGCGGTCTCGACGGCGGCGACGTACCTCGGGTTGCGCTTGTCGCTGATGTCGAAGACCTTCATGCCCTCCCACGAGGACTTCTCGGTCGCCGGCTGGGTGGTGCTGGAGCAACTGCTGTCGCTGCGCGAGGAGTCCGTGGACAGGAACAGCAGGTCACCGGAGACGGAGATGTCGTTCTGCGAGCCCGGGCACAGCACCTGGGCGACGGTCTTCGGCGCCCTGGGGTTGCTGATGTCGAAGATGCGGAAGCCGTCGTAGTTGCCCGCGAACGCGTACCTGCCCTGGAAGGCGAGGTCCGAGTTCGTGCCCTGGAGCACGTCCTTGGGGACATGGGCGAGGTGCTGGATGTTGTCGGAGTGGACGATCTCGTCCTGGCCGGGTATGTCGCCGCTCTCGATGGCCTCCCGGACCTCTGCCTGGTCGCTCTTGGAGACCTTCTTCGGCGCGGGCGGCGCATCCCCCGGGTCGGGGGTGGCCCCTGCGGGTGCCGCGGTCAGGAGCGCGGCCAGCAGCCCGGCGGCGGCAGCGGCAACTCCCAAGCGTCTGCGGCGTGTTCGGCGGTCGTTCAACAGGATCACTGTTTTCCTCCCTGGTTCCGTTCACTGCGGAACGGTTCACGCACCACGCAGTATCGTCTTCGCCATGCACATACCAATAGAGGGCAACAGAATCGCAATGAAGTTTTCCGATCAATGACCCGCGGAAACGTGGGTGTACGTCGTCCACAACCCGAGGTGCGTCCCAACCCGCTTGCCACAGGAGGTCGTTGTGCTCTTCCGCCGTGCGTCCCGGGCGTCCGCCGTCACGACGGGGCTGGTCGCCCTGGCCGTGCTCGCGGCCGGGGGCTGTGACTCCGGTCCGGACCGGGGGCCGGCCGCCGCGGACGGGCCCGCCGTGATCGCGCCGGGCGAGCCCGGTGAGCCGAACCGCACCCTGTCCGCGCAGGAGGCCGCCGACCAGAACCCGGAGAACGACTCCCCCAACTCGGCGGACGTCTCCTATGCCCGCATGATGATCGAGCACCACTCCCAGGCCCTGGTGATGACCGAACTCGCCCCGGAGCGCGCCGGGTCGAAGGACGTGAAGCGGATCGCCGAGCGCATCGCGGCCGGCCAGAAGCCCGAGATCGAGGCCATGAAGGGCTGGCTGAAGTCGTACGGCAAGCCGCTCAAGGCCGGGCGGCACGAGCACGCCACCATGCCCGGCATGGCGACTGAGGCCCAGCTGAAGAAGCTCCGCGCGGCGGACGGAAAGGCCTTCGACCACCTCTTCCTGACCCTGATGACGACCCATCACCAGGGTGCGATCACCATGGCCACGGACGTGAAGGGGCAGGGCAACAACATCCGGGTCGAGGAGATGGCCGACGAGGTGATCGCGCAGCAGACGAGCGAGATCACACGGATGCGGAACATGCTCTGAGCTCGACGTTCAACCTCGCTGCTGTTGCAGGCGGAGATGGTCGGTGCGGGTTTCGACTCGTTTCGCGGTCTTCCCGGGCTCGTGTCGTGGTGCCGGCCGGCCCGCAGTGACGCTGGGGACCGGTGTGGTGCGGCCCGTGGCGGTGGCCCGGGCGGCGGCTGCCGGGTCCTCGGGGTGTCCTTGAGGACGTAGCCGGTGGCGCCGCCCGGCGTCCGGCCTGGCCCGGCACGCACATCCGCGCTGACCACAGCGCCCCCCAGGCATGCTCCGCCATTGCCTGAACCGTCTCGGCCACCCGCGGAGCCGGACACGGCGTCGAGTGGCTTCTCGCGATCCCGGGACACACTGGTCTCGCCCAGGCCGCCACACGTCTCGGCGGCAGAAGGACCTTCCTCGCGGGCCACAGCCGGCCTCTGGATCGCGTGCAGGCAGTGGCTGTCGGCCTTGTGCCCTTCGTGGCCGGCCACCTGCCGGGCGAAGCGGCCGGCAGGTGGCCCGCCGGGGACTGCCCGGGTGTCAGGACTCGCTGGGGCCGTCGGGCAGCATGCGTTGCAGACCGGTCGCGACAACTGACGCGACATCAAGGTCCGGATCGAGGGCCGCGTTGATGATGACGCCGTCGATCAGCGTCATCGCGAGCACGCCGAGCGCTGTAGGGTCCGCCGTCGCGGGCCCGCAGAAGCGAAGGAGCACGCAGCCGAGTTCGCGATGGGTATGGCGCAGGGCGGCGAGTCGCCGCGCGGCCAGTTCCGGGTCTCGTGCTGCGACGATGGAGAACTCGGCGTTCGCGAGGAACCAGCCGCGGCGCTTGCGCATGACGTCGGCGAGCCACGAGCCGATGGCCCGGCCCACCTTGTCCTGCCCTACGGTCTCCGGCTCGATGTGCCGCCACTCGTCGGGCAGGGACTCGGCCCGCTCCTCGGCCAGCACGAGGAACAGCTCCTCCTTGCTGCTGAAGTTGCCGTACACGGCGCCTTTGGTGAATCCCGCGTCCGCGGCGATGGCCTCCAGGGACGCGGCGCCGTAGCCCACGTCGCAGAACTTCTCGTACGCCGACTGCAGCAGCGCGGTCCGCGTCTCGCGGCGCCTCCGTTCCCGGCTCGATTCAGGGGCTTGACGACTCGGCGCATTCATATACTGTTCGTACCACACATACGGTCCGTATTTGAAATACGAGTCGTACATGAGCGGTCGCGGCTGCCCGCCTTCCCCTCAGTCGCGGCTGCCCGCCTTCCCCTCAATCGGAGGCTTCCGATGACAACCACCTCTTCCCCCGGCCGTAGAGCCATCGCGGCGACGCTCGGCGTCGTCACCGCGGCGTTGTTCGCCTACTCGACGCTGGAGACGATGCTGTCGCCGGCCCTGCCCGCGATCCAGAAAGCGGTGGGCGCCTCGACGTCGGCGATCGCCTGGGTCTTCACCGGGTTGCTGCTGGCCGGGGCGGTCTCGACCCCGCTGGTGGGGCGCCTGGCCGACATCCGCGACAAGCGGACCGTCCTGCTGTGCGTGCTGGCGGTCGTCGCCCTCGGCACCCTGCTCGCCGCCCTCGCCACGAACGTCGCCCTGCTGACCGCCGGGCAGGTCCTGCAGGGCGTGGGGCTGAGTCTGGTCCCCCTCTCGGTGGGCATCATCCGCGATACCCAGCCAGCCCGGCGCATCGCTGCGGGCAACGGCCTGATCGTGGGGACGGCGGCGTCGAGCACCGCGGTCGGGCTCGTGATCGCGGGTCCGATCCTCGATGTCCTGCCCTACACCTGGCTGTACTGGATCCCCTTCGCCGTGATCGTCGCGGCGTTCGTGGTGGCGTGGGTCGTCGTCCCGTCCTGCCCGCCGACCCGGCGTGGCCGGATCGACTCGGCCGGAGCCGTCCTGCTCGCCTCGGGACTCGCGATGCTGCTGATCGGGATCTCGCGCTCGTCCAAGGTGGGCTGGGGATCGCCGCTGGTGCTGAGCCTGGTGGTGGCGGGTGTGGCGGTCCTGGGCGTGTTCGCCGTGGTGGAGCTGCGCACCAGCGAGCCCCTGGTGGACCTGCGCCTGCTGGGCACGCGTGCGGTGCTGCTGACCTGCGCCGTGGCGTTCGTGGTCGGTTTCGGCACCTTCGCTGTCTTCGTCCTGGTGCCGATGCTGGTGGAGCTGCCGACGACGACCGGCTACGGACTCGGCGGCTCGGCCCTGTCGACCGGGCTCTACCTCGTGCCGCTGGGCATCGTCGGTACGGCCGTCGCCCCGCTCACCGGTCGGTTCGAGCGGGCGGTCGGCACCCGGGGCGTGATGCTCACCGGCACCGCGGCGATGGTCGCCGCCGCGCTGGTGCTCCTCGCGGCTCCCGGCCGTCCGTGGCTGATCCTCCTTTCCACGGCGCTGGCGGGCCTGACCGTCGGCTTCGGGCTGACGGGCGCGATGAACATCGTGGTCGCGACTGTGCCCGAAGAACGGACGGCGAGCGTCAGCGGACTGGCGTTCGTGGTCAAGAGTGTCGGCGGAGCTCTCGGTGCCCAGCTGGGCGCTGTCCTGCTGGCGCAGTCCACCGCTCCCGGCGCGGAGTTGCCCGCCTGGTCCGGATTCCGGTCGGCCTTCCTGCTCGCCGCCGCGGTGAGTATGGCTGCGGTGCTGCTCAGCATCGCGCTGCCCTCCCGGCTGCCCCGCGTCACACCCTCCGCCGTCACCGCGGTCGGAGAGCCGGTATGAGGACACGCCCCCACCTCACGGCCCTCGACACCGTCCTCGAACGAGCCGCCCTGGGCCACGCCGTGGCCGGAGCGTCGGTGTGCCTGATCGACAGCACGACGAACTGCGCGTCGATCGGCGTGGAACGGGTGGGCACGCAGGCTCCGGTCGGCCCGCACACACTGTTCCCGCTCGGATCGGTGACCAAGATCGTCGTGGCGACCGTGGTCTGCCGACTGGTGGCGGAGGGCAGACTCGCCCTCGACGCTCCCGTGGCCGCTCTCGTACCGGAGCTGCACACGCTCGGCGCCCGCGGTGCCGCGATCACGACGCGCATGCTGCTGTCCCATACCTCGGGGCTGGCCGACGCCTGGGACGCCTCCGCCTCGCTGACCGAGCTGCTGGGTACCTCCCGCGGGACTGCCGCCGCGGCCGCGCCCGGCGAGGGCTTCTCCTACAGCAACACCGGGTACGTGGTCCTGGGCCGGCTCGTCGAGAAGCTCACCGGCCTCAGCTGGGTGGAGGCCGTGCAGCGGGCGGTCCTGCGTCCGGCCGGGATCTCCTCCGCCGTCTTCACCGCACCGGCCGACGCGGCCGCCGGGCATGTCCTGGGCGATGACGGCACGCTCGTGGCCGGGGACCTCTGGCCTTCGGTCAGCCCGCTGTTCGGGCCGGCAGGCGCCACCCTGCACGCGACCGCCGCGGACACGGCACGACTCGTTCTCGCCTGCGCGACCGGACGCACCCAGGACGGACGCGAACTGCTGCCCCGGTGGATGGTCGACGAGATGCTCCGCCTGCACGCCCCGATACCCGGCACACCGCTGCATTTCCGGGGCTGGGGACTGGGCTGGGCCCTTCCCGTCGCGGGGCCCTCCCGGTCCGTCCAGCACATCGGTGGGACCAGCGCGTTCGTCCACGTCGAGGCCGACCGAGGAATCGCGCTGGCCGTGCTGACCAACTTCCCGGAGGGCTGGGCCTTCGGGGTGGACGTCCTGTGCGAGGCCCTGGGGTATGACCGGCCCGCGCTCCCATCCGGTCCGGGCCCCGGTGACACGGACCGGTACGTCGGGGAGTACGCCTCACCCGCATTCGGCGTCACGGTGCGCGCCGCCCGGGACGGCCGGCTGCTGATCACCAGCCCCCTCACCGGCCGGGAAACCGACCTGCACCACCAACAAGGCGACTGCTTCCGGGCCGATTTCGGCGCCCTGGAAACCGAGGTGAACTTCATGGACTTCGACCACGGCCGGGCCGGCCGTCTGCACACCGCGCTCCGGATGCTGCGCCGTGTCAGCTGAGCACCCCGGCACCGACGTCGTCGTGATCGGTGCGGGCATCGTCGGCGCGCTCATCGGCCGGGAGCTCGCCGGGCGGGGGCTGGGGGTCGCGCTCCTGGACCCCCAGCCCGGTCGCGGTGCCTCGATCGGCAACGCCGGCCTGCTCGTTCCCAGCTTCACCAGGCCGATGGCCGATCCCGCAACCTTGTGGGAGGGCTTGCGCGCCATGACCGGCTCGGACCCTCTGATGTCGATCGGCTCCCTGTCTCCGGCAGTCCTGACGTGGCTGGCCCGATTCGCGGCCGCGGCCCGCCCGGGCCGGGCAGGCCGCATCGCCGCGAGGCTGACCGGCCCGGCACGCACCGCCGCGGACGCATACGCGAACCTCGCCGCGGAGACCGGCATCGACCTCGGCGTGACCGGCAGCGGCTGGCTCCAGGTGGCCCGCAGCCCGGCCGTTCTGCGACGCAAGCTGGCCCTGGCCCGCGAGCTGACGAAGAACGGCATCGACCACGAGGTCCTCACCCAGGCCGAACTGCGGGTACGGGCCCCGGAACTCGATCCGGGCCTGGCCGGTGCGGTGTTCTTTCCCGGTGACTCCTCGCTGGATCCGGCCGCGGCGACACGCGCGGCGCTGGTCGCCGCCGAGATGCGCGGCGTCGTCGTCCACCGCGCACGCGTCACCGGCCTGGTCCGCCGGATCGGCGAGGTCACCGCTGTGAGGACCGACCTCGGCGAGTTCACAGCCACCACCTACATCCTGGCCACCGGTGCCGGACGGCCAGGAGGACGAGGCATTCAGCCGGGCTGGGGTTGGAGCATCGACGTGCCCGCCGAGCATCCGCTGATCAGCTCGCCGCTGATCGGGCTCGACGACCACGTCGTGTTCAACCCCCTTGCCGGCCGCATCCGGATCACCGGCGGCATGCGGATCGGCGGCACCCCGCAAGACCGCCACGACCACGCCGCCGCCACCGCGATCCGGCAGGCCGCCGAACGGCTCGTGCCCGCGCTGCACGACCTGCCCCAGGGAACCCTCACCCGCGCGGCCCGGCCCATGACTCCCGACGGCCTGCCGCAGGCGGCCAGGACCGGCCGCAACCTCGTCACGGCCACCGGGCACGGCACCCTCGGAATGACCCTCGCCCCAGCGACCGCGGCCGCGGTCGCCCAGCTGCTCGGGCACGATGGCCGCCATCCGGAGGTCTTGCGATGACATCGCCGACCGCAGCAGGCCATCGGCTCCACACGGAGGCGCTGGTCGCCGATGCCCACAACGATCTGCTCATGCTCGTCGTCCGCCGGTCACCGCAGCTGTGGGCCACCTACTTCCGCGACGTCTGGTATCCGCAACTGCGCGCGGGCGGGGTGGATCTGCAGGTCCTGCCGGTCTTCATCGACCACGAGTTCACACCTGAAGGCGCGCTGCGCGAAACCCTCCGGATGGTCGAAGCCGCACACCGCATCGCCGAAGGCAACCCGGACCTGGTCGCGCTGTGCCGCACGGGCGCCGAGATCGACACGGCCATCAGCTCCGGCCGCATCGCGCTGGTCCTGGCGCTGGAGGGATGCCCGCAGATCGACACCGACATCGAGCTCCTGCAGACCTTCGCCCGCCTCGGCATCCGGATCGTGTCCTTCACCCATTTCGGCCGGAGCGCGCTGGCCGACGGATCCGGTGAAGACCGCACCGGCAGCCGCCTGACCCGCGCCGGCGTCGAAGCACTCGCCCTGCTGGAATCCCTCGGGGTGACGATTGACGTCTCCCACCTATCAGCCACCGGAGTCGATCACGTGCTCGAACTGGCGACCCGGCCTGTCATCGCGACCCACTCCTGTGCCCGCAGCCTCCACGACCACCACCGCAACCTCTCCGACGACCACATACGCGGCATCGCCGCCACGGGCGGACTCATCTGCGCGAACCTGTACGCCGGGTACCTCACCACCGAAACCCCCACGCTCGACCACGTCGTCGCACACATCGAACGCCTCACCGAACTCGCCGGCCCCACCAAGGTGGGAATCGGTGCCGACTTCGTTGCCGACCTGTTCGCGGAGAAGATCCCGGCCTGCGACCGACCACTGATCATCGAGGGCACCAACGCCGAAATCCTCGTCCCCGGCCTCGAAGGGCCCTCGGGGCTTCCACTCGTCAGCCACGCGCTGCTCACTGCCGGACACCACGAGAACGAGGTCCGAGGAATCGCCGGCGCCAACCTGGCCCGGTTCCTCGGTGCCACGCACCACGGAACGGACAACCATGCTGCCCTACCTCGACGCTGACCTTCTGGACAGGCTGCTGCCGTTCCCGCAAGCGATCAGCGCGCTGCACAGCACCCTCCAGGACGGGCCGCCCACCGTCACCGCACCACCCCGGACCACCGCCGAAGCCCCCGGCGGACATGTCCTCATCATGCCCGCAGCGGACCGAGACCTGTTCGGCATCAAGATCGCCGGGGTCGCGCCGGACAACCCGGCGAAAGGTCTGCCCCGGATCACCGGCACCTACCTGCTCTACGACGCTGACACCCTGCGGCCCATCCTCGCGATCGACGGCCCCGCCCTCACACTGCGACGCACGGCCGCCCTGTCCGCACTCGCGGTCGACCTCCTCGCCCCTCGCGACATCTCCCGGTTGCTGATCTACGGCACCGGACCACAAGCAGCAGCACACCTCCAAGCCCTCCGCGCTGTCCGGCACTTGCCGTCCATCGCCGTCAGCGGCCGGACCCCCCGGCGGACCCGCGCGTTCGCCGACGCCCACGGGATCGACGTCGCCGGACCGGACGACCTCCCCCAAGCCGACGTCGTCGCCTGCTGCACCAGCTCCACCACGCCGTTGTTCGACGGCCGGCACCTTTCGCAGCACGCGACCGTCATCGCGATGGGTTCACACACACCCGACGCCCGCGAACTCGACAGCCACACCCTCCGCGGCGCACAGGTCATCGTCGAAGACGTCCCCACCGCCACCCGCGAAGCCGCCGACATCGCCGAGGCACTCACCTCCGGCGACATCACCAACCCCCTGCCCCTCCACGAGGTCGTCACCGGACAAACCCCGGCACAAACCGACCGACGACGCGTCTTCAGATCCGTGGGCATGGCCTGGGAAGACCTGAGCACCGCCAAAGCAGCACTCACACAATGGAGGACCATGCCGGCGTGCACCTGAGCGTTCCCACCCGTGCCCGAATGAACGCGGCCAGTTCCTGACGGCATTGAGGAGAGCCGGTTGCGGGGCGGACCTCGTCCCGGTTCAGCGCCGGGCGCGGCGCGGGGACAGCAGGCCCGCGTCCCGGGCCTGGCCGATCAGCCTGAGCGAGGTACGACGGCTGTGCCCGGTCGCGCCCATCACGGCGAGGACCGGGTCGGCGCCGTCCCGCTGAGCCGCGCGGTACTCCCGCGCCACCAGCAGTTTCCCCTCCGCCCCGCGCGGCCGGGCGGGGCGGGCCCGGCGCCCCTCGCTCCCGCGGCCGTCGGACCCGGGCCCGCCGCCGCACGCCTCGGCGACCGACTCCTCGATCCACTCGGCGAGCACCGCCAGGTCGTCGAGGGACAGCGCGGGCTGAGCGCGCACCTCTTCGAGGCAGACGCATCCGCCGCCCACGACGGCCAGCGCGTCGACCCGGGCGCCGTCCGCGAAAGCCAGCCGGAACTCGAACCAGCGCGTGGCGCCCTCGTTCTCCCGCACTTCCCAGGCGGGGCGCACGGCCACCGCACCGTCCGCCGGAGAGCGATCAGAAAGATTCAGAAAGGATGCTTCCAGCATACGCTGAACGTAACCGCATGATCACATTCCCTACAGATCGGACACGCGCCGCGGGCGGAGCACTGCACCCTGTCAGCGGAGCCCGGCCGGTGCGATGCTGGAGGCGTCAGCGCTCTCCCGAGATCCGCCGGATCCCCCGGGTAAGGAGTTCCCCCGTGCTGCGAGTCGCCGTCGTAGGCTCCGGGCCGAGCGGGTGCTACACCGCCCAGAGCCTCGTCCGGATGGACTCCGGGGTGCACGTCGACGTCCTGGACCGGCTGCCCTGCCCCTACGGCCTCGTCCGTTACGGTGTGGCACCCGACCACGAGAAGATCAAGTCACTGCAGAACAACCTGCGCGCGGTTCTGGAGCACGAGCGGGTCCGGTTCCTCGGCGGTGTGCAGATCGGCCCCGGCGGCGTGACCACCGGCCGCCTGCGGGAGCTGTACCACGCGGTGGTGTACTGCGTGGGCGCCGCCACCGACCGGCGTCTGGGCATTCCCGGGGAGGATCTGCCGGGGAGCTGGTCGGCGACGCAGTTCGTGTCCTGGTACAGCGCCCATCCGGACGCCGTGGACGCCGGCTTCCTGCGGGACGCCCGGTCGGCCGTGGTCATCGGGGTGGGGAACGTCGCGGTGGACGTCACGCGGATGCTGGCCCGGGGCCTGGCCGAGCTCACCCCGACCGATATGCCGCAGGCGGCCCTGACCACCCTCGCGGACAGCCGGGTGTCCGAGATCCACATGGTGGGCCGGCGCGGCCCGTCCCGGGCCCGGTTCACCACCAAGGAGCTGCGCGAGCTGGGCACCCTGCCGGAGACGGACGTCGTCGTCGACCCGGCGGAGCTGGCCCTGGATCCGGGATACACGGACCCGTCCGCGCTGCCCACCCCGCAGCGCCGCAACGTCGAGGTCCTGCGGGGCTGGGCCTCGACGCCCCCGAAAGGCGCTCCGCGCCGCATCCACCTCCGGTTCTTCCTCCGCCCGGCCGAACTGCTCGCCGAGGGGGGCCATGTCGGCGCGGTGCGGCTGGAGCGGACGGCCCCGGACGGCCGGGGCGGCGTGACGGGCACGGGCCGCCACGAGGTCATCGCGGGACAGCTGGTCCTGCGCTCGGTGGGCTACCGCGGAGTCCCTCTGGAGGGCCTCCCCTTCGACCCGGTCACCGGCACCGTCCCGAACCTGTCCGGGCGGGTCCTGCGCGGGGGCGCCGTCGCCCCGGGCGAGTATGTGGCGGGCTGGATCAAGCGCGGCCCCACGGGCGTCATCGGCACGAACCGCCCCTGCGCGAAGGAGACGGCGACCTCGCTCCTGGAGGACGCGCCGGTGCTCACTCTGCGGGCCGTGCCCGACGACCCGCTCCCGGCGCTGCGCGCGGCGGGGACCGACCCGGTGCAATGGCCTGGCTGGCAGTCGATCGAGCGGGCGGAGGCGGAACTGGGAGCGTCGCTGGGTCGCGGTGTGGTGAAACTCCCGGACTGGCCTTCCCTGTTGAAGGCGGCGGCGGGCAAGGCCCCCTGAGGGCGCTCAGCCGCCGAGCCGGGCGGCCTGCCGGGCGGCGCCGTCGAGCAGCGCGGCCAGCAACCCCGGGAACAGGTCGTCCAGGTCGTCTCGCCGCAAGCCGTTCATCTTGGCCGTCCCCCGGTACACCTGCCGGATCACCCCGCTCTCCCGCAGCACCCGGAAGTGGTGCGTGGTGGTCGACTTGGTGACGGGCAGATCGAAGTGCGAGCAGGACAACTCGCCCGGCGCGGCGGCGAGTTCTCGCACGATCCGCATCCGCATCGGATCCGAGAGCGCGTGCAGCACGTCCTCCAGCCGGATCTCGCCGGACGCGGGATGTGGCAGGTCACGACTGCTGACGGCGGGGGACGACACGGCGGGCTCCACTTCCTCGGGGACTCCATAGTACGAGAACCTTCGTAGTTTGACATCCACCGTACTACGATGCCTATCGTACGAGTCGACATCGGCCCCGTGACGAAATGGAGTCCGCCGTGAGCGCGCTCTTCGAGCCCTACACCCTGCGCGAGCTGACGATCCCGAACCGCGTGTGGATGCCCCCGATGTGCCAGTACTCGGCGGCGCCCGAGGGCCCGGAGTCCGGGGCCCCCACCGACTGGCACTTCGCCCACTACGCCGCCCGCGCCACCGGCGGGACGGGCCTGATCATCGTCGAGGCGACCGCGATCTCGGCGCAGGGCCGCATCTCCCCCTACGACCTGGGCATCTGGAACGACACACAGGTCGAGGCGTTCCGCCGGATCACCCGCTTCCTCGCCGCGCAGGGCACGGTGCCGGCGATCCAGCTGGCCCACGCCGGACGCAAGGCGTCGACGGAACGCCCCTGGAAGGGCGGTGCCCCGGTCGGCCCGGACGCCCACGGATGGGACTCGGTCGCCCCGAGCCCGCTCGCGTTCGACGACAGTCACCCGGCCCCGGCCGAGCTGACCGTCGACCAGATCCAGGACGTGGTCCGGCAGTTCGCGGCCGCGGCGCGCCGCGCCCTGGCCGCCGGCTTCGAGGTCGCCGAGATCCACGGTGCCCACGGTTACCTGATCAACGAGTTCCTCTCCCCGCACTCCAACCACCGCACCGACGCCTACGGCGGCTCGTACGAGAACCGCATCCGTTTCGCCCTCGAGGTCGTCGACGCCGTACGGGAGGTGTGGCCGGACGACAAGCCGCTGTTCTTCCGCGTCTCGGCGACCGATTGGCTCGAGGACGGCGGCTGGACCGCGGACGACACGGTCCGCTTCGCCGCCGACCTGCGGGCCCACGGCATCGACCTGCTGGACGTCTCCACCGGCGGCAACGCCTCCGGCGTCCGCATCCCCACCGGCCCCGGCTACCAGGTGCCCTTCGCGGCCCGGGTGAAGAACGAGACGGGCCTGCCGGTCGCCGCGGTCGGGCTCATCACCGACGTCGAGCAGGCCGAGAAGATCCTGGCCAACGGCGAGGCGGACGCGGTTCTGCTGGGCCGCGAGCTGCTGCGCAACCCCTCGTGGGCGCGGCACGCGGCGCGGGAACTCGGCGGCGAGGTACGGGTGCCGGACCAGTACCACCGATCGGTCTGAACCGACCGTCCGCCCCAAGGAAGCATCCGTTTGGCGTGGTGGCATGGACATGTTCTCCATCGAGGGCATGTCCATGCCCGCATCGTCCTGAGCTGGAGCGGCCGAACGTGTTCTTCGCGGAGCGTTGACCAGAAAGCGCTTGCCCTCTACGTTCCGTTCAGCAGTGTGACCCGTCGGCGCGAGCAGAACCCTGACGGGGGCCCGCGTCGAACGACCTGCTGAACGACGTTCACTGACATGACCCACAGCTCGATGAAGGCACGCCCCCGACGGGACGTGTGGGCTCCAGAGGAGTTCCGCGCGCACCCACCCCCACGACAGAAGGAATCGGGACATGACTTCTGCGACACGCCCGCGCGCCGGCAGGCGCGCACTGACCGGCGCACTGGCCACTCTCGGCCTGTCGGTTGGCATGCTCATGACCACTCATGCGCCCACCGCGAGCGCGGCGACCTGGCCGGCCCCCAACGGCAGCCAGGGCACCTCCTCCACCATCTCCGTGTCCGGCACCAAGGACTACGGGATGAAGCGGTACTACGGCACCGGGGACCTGGCCGGTGACGGCCAGGAGGAGGGCCAGGACCCGATCTTCAAGCTCGCGGACGGCGCGGTGCTGAAGAACGTCATCCTGGGCGCCCCCGCCGCCGACGGCATCCACTGCGAGGGCAGCTGCACGCTGCAGAACGTCTGGTGGGAGGACGTCGGCGAGGACGCCGCGACCTTCCGCGGCGGCAACGGCGCGACCTACCAGGTGATCGGCGGCGGCGCGAAGAAGGCCGCGGACAAGGTCTTCCAGCACAACGGCGGCGGCACGCTGACCATCTCCGATTTCGCGGTGCAGGAGTTCAAGACGCTGTACCGCTCGTGCGGCGACTGCTCCACGCAGTACACGCGCAAGGTCAACCTCAACACCGTCGACGTGACCGGCACCGGCTCCACCGCGCGGCTCGTCGGCATCAACGTCAACCGCAACGACGTCGCGACGCTGCGGAACATCACGATCCGCAACGACTCCGGCCGCAAGGTCGTGCCCTGCCAGAAGTACAACAACAACACCGCTGTCGGCTCCGGACCCGACAGCAAGAACTGCCTGTACTCCGCCTCGGACATCACCTACGGATAGTCCCCGGCAGGTCGGCTTCCCCCCACGGTGACGGCGGCCGTGCGGAGCGTCCCGGCGGCGCTGCGCACGGCCGTTCGCGTCAGGTGCCGCGCCCCCGCGCACGCACCTCCCCGACCAGCTCCCGCTGGTAGTCGGTGTAGGCGGCGCGCAGTCCGGTGCCGGGCCAGTCGGCCGGCAGGAGCTCCGGCGGCAGGACGGGGTCGGCGAGCAGGTGCCGTACGACGGCGGCGAAGGCCGTCAGACGGTCGGCCGGGCGGGGTGCGCCGGCGATGTGGTCGAGCAGGGACCGGGCCGTGGCGGACCAGACATCCAGCGGCCACAGCGTCTCGGCCAATTCGCCCGAGGGCCGGTCGGGGCGGGCCGTGTAGCGCTGCACCACCTGGTCAAGGTCGTCCGGCAGGGCGCGGGGCAGGTTGGCGGGGCGGAGCCAGACGCCCTCGCGGAGTTCGGCGAGCCGGAGGGCGCCCAGCCGGGTGCGCAGCTCGGCCCGTTCGGCCGGGCCGCGTCCGGTCGCCGTGACCACGACCATCTCCCAGTCGCCGTCCCACGCGCGCGTGCGCGGGTGCACGGCGTCGTCCTGGCGGCGCTGGCGCTCCAGCAGCCGGTCACTGAGGCGGTAGCCGCCCTCCGTGCGCCGCAGGTCCCCTGCGGCCACCATCCGGCTGAGCGCGGCCCGCAGGGTCGATCCGCCGACGTCGAAGCCCTCCACGAGCCGCACCAGTTCCCTGACCGGCAGCTCGGGAGGATGCGCCCCGAGGAGCAGGCTCAGCACGACCGACCGCGCGGACAGCGGACGCAGGTCGAGCGCGCCGGATCGCGCCGGGACGTTCATCGGCATGGTCACGTACTGTACGCGGCACCATGGCGTGTTGCAGGATTGCTGCGACCGCAGCCAGAGTGCAACACTCACGGCATGGTCTCGACACTGGACGAACAGCGGGCCCACGGCGGTCCCGGCACGCACGACGTCACCAACCAGGCCCCGCCCCTCACCCCCTACGACGCCTCCGACGACACGGCCCTGCTGGAGGGGCTGCGGCGGGAGGGCGCCGGGTGGGCCGAGGAGGACCTGCGGCGGCTCGGCCGGCAGGCCGGCAGCGCCCGGGTGCAGGAGTGGGCCGACCTGGCCAACCGGCACGAGCCGGAGCTGCGGACGCACGACCGGTACGGCAACCGCGTCGACGAGGTCGAGTTCCACCCCAGTTGGCACCACCTGATGCGCACGGCGATCGGAGAGGGCCTGGCCGCCTCGCCCTGGGCGGACGAGCGGCCCGGCGCCCATGTCGTGCGGAGCGCGGGCGGACTGGTGTGGGGGCACACCGAGGCCGGGCACGGCTGCCCGACGTCGATGACGTACGCGGCCGTTCCGGCGCTGCGCAGGCAGCCGGAGCTGGCGAAGCTCTACGAGCCGCTGCTGACGAGCCGGGAGTACGACCCCGTCCTGCGGGAGCCCACGGAGAAGCGCGGGCTGCTGGCGGGCATGGGGATGACCGAGAAGCAGGGCGGTTCCGACGTCCGCACCAACACCACGGCGGCCACGCCCACGGCCGAGCCCGGGGTGTACACCCTGCGCGGGCACAAGTGGTTCACCTCGGCGCCGATGTGCGACGTGTTCCTGGTGCTGGCGCAGGCCCCGGGCGGGCTGTCGTGCTTCCTGGTGCCGCGCGTGCTGCCCGACGGGACCCGCAACACCTTCCGCATCCAGCGGCTGAAGGACAAGCTGGGCAACCGGTCCAACGCCTCCTCCGAGCCCGAGTTCGACGGGACGGTGGCCTGGCTGGTCGGCCCCGAGGGCCAGGGCGTGAAGACCATCATCGAGATGGTCAACTGCACGCGGCTGGACTGCGTGATGATGTCGGCCGCGCTGATGCGCAAGTCCCTCGTCGAGGCGGGGCACCATGCGCGCCACCGGAGCGCGTTCGGCGCCCGGCTCGTGGACCAGCCGCTGATGCGCAACGTTCTCGGCGATCTGGCGCTGGAGTCGGAGGCCGCCACGACGCTCACCCTGCGGCTGGCGGGGGCGGCCGACCGGGCGATCCGCGGGGACGAGGCCGAGGCGGCGTTCCGCCGGATCGCCACCGCCGTCGGCAAGTACTGGGTGACCAAGCGGGGCCCGGCCTTCACCGCGGAGGCCCTGGAGTGCCTCGGCGGCAACGGCTACGTCGAGGACTCCGGGATGCCCCGGCACTACCGGGAGGCGCCCCTGCTGTCGATCTGGGAGGGCTCGGGGAACGTCAACGCCCTCGACGTGCTGCGCGCGTTGAGCCGTGAACCGGGTACCGCAGAGGCCCTGTTCGGGGAGCTCGCCCTCGCCCGGGGCGCCGACGCCCGGCTGGACGCGGCCGTGACACGGCTCAAGACGGGGTTGTCCGAGGCGTCCGCGACGACGGCACGGCGTCTCGTGGAGCAGATGGCGCTGACCCTCCAGGCCTCCCTCCTCGTGCGGCACGCCCCGCCGGCGGTCGCCGACGCGTTCTGCGCGACGCGGCTCGGGGGCGACTGGGGGCACGCGTTCGGGACGCTGCCGGAGTCGGCGGGCCTGGCCGCGATCGTGGAGCGGGCGCTGCCGGGCGCCGCGGGCTGAGACGCCCCGGCGGGCTGTCGCCCGGCGGCTTCGCGGGGCTCGGGTGGTCCGGGCGGCGGGGGCCGAGTGCGCGGGTGGGCCGGCGTGCCCGGGGAGGCCGGCGTGCCCGGGAAGGACGGCGTACCCGGGGAGGCCGGCATGCCCGGGCGGGCCGGCATGCTCCGGAAGGACGGCGTGCGCGGGCGGGACTACGTACCCGGGCGGGGCGGGCTCCCGGGCGGGGCCGACTCGAACTCAAGCCATCGTGCGCACGGTTCGCGGACAGTCATCGCCCGATTCCGCTTCGTTGTCGGTGCCGTGGTGCAGACTCCCCGTCAGTTGGCAGTTCGCCTGGGGAGGACACCGTGTTCAGGGGGATCGACGAGGTCGACTGGGCCTCGCTGCGCCATGCCTACGGCAGCGCGGAGGACGTGCCCGGACTGTTGCGGGGGCTGGCCTCCGCCGACCCGGCCGAGCGACAGACCGCGCTCGACGGGCTGTACGGCACGGTGCACCACGAGGGCGGGGTCTACGACTCGACCCTCGCCTGTGTTCCGTTTCTCCTCGCGCTCGCCGTGCGCGAGGAGGTGCGGGACCGGGCGGAGGTGGTGGAGCTCCTCGTCAGCATCGGTGACGTCGAGGGTGCCCCCGATGGTCCCGCGGCAAGCGCCCGGGATGCCCTGCGCGCGCGTGCCGACGTCTTCGAACGGCTCGTCGGGGACGCGGACCCCGGGGTGCGCCGGGCAGCCGCCGGGGCGCTGGTGCGGTTCCCCGGCCGGCCGGCCCGCGTGCTCGCCCTGTTGCGGGACCGGATCACCGTGGAGCGGGACGACCGGGTCCTGCTCGCCCTGGCGGAGAGCCTCGGCCTGTTCGCACGGCGGTACCGCCCCACCGATGCCGCCCCCACCGCCGGGGCGGTGCGCCTGCTGACCGAGCTGAGCGGGCCCCCGCACGGCCCCGGCCTCCGGCTCGCCGCGCTCGGGCAACTCGCGGGGTGCGCCCCGGACATGCTCCCCGCCGATCTCGTACCGACCGTCGTCCGTCTGCTCAGGGAGAGATCCGGGCAGCGGGCCCCGGCGGGGCACCCGTACGACGATCCCGGCCCGGACACGCTCGCCGGCCGGCTGCGGCGGCTGCGCCCCTCGGACGAGGAGGGGTCGCGGCTGCTGCGGACCCTGCACTCGGCGCTCGGCAGCCGGGTGCCCGACCGGGTCGCCCTGCTGTGCGGACAGCTGACCAGCCCGGATCCCCTCGACCGGTGCAACGGCGTGTGGATGTCGGCCGGGCTGATCCGTGAGTGGCGTACCGGCCACGCGGAGCCGGTCACCCTGATCGGCAACCAACTGGGCGCGCAGGAGGCCCGGTTGCACGATGCGGCGGTCGCCGTCCTGGTGGAGCTCCTCGCGCTGGCCGCGCCCGCCGCGGACCCTCTGTACGCGCTGGTGACGTACCGTCCCGAGCTTCGGATACGGCACGGGGAGCGGGGTGGGCCGGCCCTCGGCGGTCCGCTCAGGGCACTGGCCGGGGCCGGGGACGCGCGGGCCGTGCCGGTGCTGGCGGAGGTGCTGGCGGGCCCGGTCGTCCCGAACGATCTGGGGCTGGTGATCCCCCACTTGGGCGGCGCGGCCGTTCCGCTCGCCCCGGCGCTGCGGCGACGGCTCGCCCGCGTGCCGCTCGACGCGTCCGATGTGTGCGAACGGGCCGTTCCCCTGCTGTCGGCCCTCGCTGCACTGGGCGACGTCGAGTCCACCCCGGCGGTCGTGCGTCTGCTGCGGGGCATGCCGGGCGGCGTGCCGCAGCGCGACGCCGTCACCACTGCCGCGGTCCGTTCCCTCGGCGCGTTCGGCGGTGCGGCGCGCGAGGCGATACCGGATCTGCGCGGGCTGCTGGGCACCGACAGCGCGGTGGCGGCGGCCGACGCGCTGTGGTCGGTCACGGGCGACGCCGACGCCGTGCTGCCCGTCCTGCTGCGGGAGTTGTCGGACACCGGGAGCGGTCACCGGCGCCATGCCGCCGCCGTACTGGGGCGGTTGGGCCCGGCGGCGCGTCCGGCCCTGCCCGGGCTGCGCGAGATGGCCGCCTCCGGCGACGCCTGGACGCGGGCCACGGCCGCGTGCGCGGTGTGGCGCACGGCCGGGGAGCCGGAGCAGTTCCTCCCTGCCCTGCGTTCGGCATGGTGGGAACACCCGCGCACGCGCACGACGATCGCGGAGTGCGTCGCGGCACTGGGACCGGCGGGAGCACCCCTGCACGACATGCTCCGGGCGGAGCTCGCCGCCCCCCGGCGGCATCGCGGCGACTCCGAAGGCCACCGCATACGCGAGGACCTGGCGTTGCTACGGACGTGCCGGGAGGCACTGGCCGGGCAGGGGCGCCCATAGGCCACTCGCGGGCCACCCGACGCCGTCAGCCCGCCGTACGCCCCCACATCGGGCCGAAGCGCGACCACTCCGCGTCCCACTGGTCGATGCGGCGGCGCTCCAGGCGGCTGCGGAGGCCTCGGCCGGCGCCCAGGGGGACGACCGCGGCGCACAGGCCCGCCACAGCGCCGATCAGAGAGGCCCGTACGCGGGCCTGGGGCTCGGTGACGGGCCGGGTGACCTGGCGGCCCTCGGGGTCGGTCCACACGGTGACCGGGGCGCCGGCGGCGCTGCCCGCCGGGACCCGCAGCTGACCGGAGTGCTCGGAGCCGTCCGCGGCGGTCCACCGCACCGTGGCCCACACCTGCTCGGCCCGGGACACCTGGGCGTTCTCGGCGGCCGTCCCGGGAGCGCGCTCGGCGAGCCGTCCCACGAGCGGGCGCCACTCGACCCGTTCCCGGGCCAGCCCGTCCTCCACGGAGCGGCTCACCGCCGTCCCGGCCAGCACCCCCACGAAGACGGTGAGCAGCCAGACGCCCAGGACGACCCACGCCTCCACCCTGTCGGCGCGGCGCCTGAGCGGGTTGCGCCGCCAGCGCCACAGCCACACCTTCGGACCACGTAACGCCATCGAAGGCCTCCTCCTCACGCGCCCACGACCATCCCGCCGCTCTCCCCGTACGGACGGCGGCGCCTGGATGCTCAGGGCACCTACCCGACGTGACGGTCCCCAGGGGCCGGAGCCGGGCGGGAGCTGTCTGCGGACGGCTGCGTCCACGGCGTGGAGACGCCCGCTGACCTGCGTCGGAGCCCATTCCGGAGGTGACTGTCAGTGGTCGGGTGCAGACTGGCCGGTGTTCGGGACGAAGGCGTCAAGGACGACGCCGCGGAGGTGATCGGCATGACCGAGGTTCTGCTCGCCGTGGGCACGCGCAAAGGCCTGTTCATCGGGCGCCGGCGAGGTGGTGCCGCCTGGGAGTTCGACGAGAGGCCCTACTTCAACGCGCAGGCCGTGTACTCGGTCGCCATCGACACCCGCACCGGCACCCCGCGGCTGCTGGTGGGCGGCGACAGTGCGCACTGGGGCCCCTCGGTGTTCCACTCCGACGATCTCGGCCGGACCTGGACCGAACCGGCCCGCCCGGCGGTCAAGTTCCCCAAGGACACCGGGGCATCCCTGGAGCGGGTGTGGCAGCTGCACCCGGCCGCCGCCGAACCGGACGTGGTGTACGCGGGCACCGAACCGGCCGCGCTGTACCGCTCGGAGGACCGCGGGGAGACCTTCGAGCTGGTCCGGCCGCTGTGGGAACACCCCACGCGGTCGAAGTGGATGCCGGGCGGTGGCGGTGAGGGCCTGCACACCGTGCTCACCGACGCGCGCGACCCGAAGGCGGTGACGGTCGCCGTCTCGACCGCCGGCGTGTTCCGCACCCTGGACGGCGGCGCGAGCTGGGCGCCTTCCAACTCGGGTGTCTCCGCGGTGTTCCTGCCCGACCCGAACCCGGAGTTCGGCCAGTGCGTGCACAAGGTCACGCGCGACGGCGCCACCCCGGACCGGCTGTATCTCCAGAACCACTGGGGGGTGTACCGCAGCGACGACGCGGGCGCGCACTGGACGGACATCGGCGAGGGCCTGCCGTCCACGTTCGGCTTCGCGGCGGCGGCGCATCCGCACAGAGGCGACACGGCGTACGTGTTCCCGATCAACGCCGACGCCGACCGGGTCCCGGCCGACCATCGGTGCCGCGTGTACCGGACGGCGGACGCCGGCAAGAGCTGGGAGCCGCTCTCCGCCGGGCTGCCCCAGGAGGACCACTACGGCACGGTGCTGCGCGACGCGATGTGCACGGACGACGCCGACCCGGCGGGCGTCTACTTCGGCAACCGCAACGGCGAGGTCTTCGCGTCGGCGGACGACGGCGACAGCTGGCAGCAGCTCGCCTCGCATCTGCCGGACGTGCTGTGCGTGCGTGCCGCGCTCGTCGGCTGAGGCACGGACGGGACGGGGGGCGAGGGTGCGCACAGGCGTTGGCCACCGGTTGATCGCCGGTGCCCGTACGGCAGTAGGGTGACGCCCGTGGCACCACGACCCTTGCATGAGATCGTCGAAGCGGGCTGGGCGAAGGCCCTGGAACCGGTGGCCGAACGCGTCGCCGCGATGGGGGACTTCCTCCGCGCGGAGATCGCCGCCGGGCGCACCTACCTCCCGGCCGGGGCAAACGTCCTGCGGGCCTTCCAGCAGCCCTTCGACGACGTACGCGTCCTGATCGTCGGTCAGGACCCGTACCCGACCCCGGGGCACGCGGTGGGGCTGTCCTTCTCGGTCGCGCCCGAGGTGCGGCCGCTGCCCGGCAGCCTCATCAACATCTACCGCGAGCTGAACGCCGACCTGGGGCTCCCCCAGCCGTCCAACGGCGATCTGACGCCGTGGACACAGCAGGGCGTACTGCTGCTCAACAGGGCCCTGACCACCACCCCGCGCAAGCCCGCCGCCCACCGCGGCAAGGGCTGGGAGGAGGTCACAGAGCAGGCGATCCGGGCCCTGGCGGGGCGCGGAAAGCCGCTGGTGTCCATCCTGTGGGGCCGTGACGCCCGCAATCTGCGCCCGCTCCTCGGCGACCTGCCCGCCGTCGAATCCGCCCATCCCTCCCCCATGTCGGCCGACCGGGGCTTCTTCGGCTCCCGGCCGTTCAGCCGGGCCAACGACCTGCTGATCCGCCAGGGCGGCCAACCGGTGGACTGGCGCCTGCCGTGACCGGCGCGGCGGAAGGTTCCGGGTTCCTCGCCGTGGACTCCGGCGGCTCCGGGCTCCGGGCCGTGGTGGGGACCGCCGAGCGCGGACCGCTGGCCCGGCGGGAAGCCGGTGAGCCGGTCCGCACCGGCGAGCGGGGCATCGACCCCGAAGACTTCATGGCGCGACTCGTGCCGTTGGTGCGCGCGTTGACCGCCGAGGCGGGGGCGGTGCCGCTGGGCACCGTCGTCGTCGGCGCGGCCGGTCTGGCCTCTCTGGGGGACGGGCTGCGTGCCGAACTGCCGGGTGCCCTGGCCCGGGAGTGGGGCGTGCGCAGAGTCGCGCTGGCCGCCGATGCCGTGACCGCGTACGCCGGCGCGCTCGGGCCACGCCCCGGTGCCGTGATCGCGGCCGGGACCGGACTGATCGCGATCGGCACCGACCTCGCCGGCTGGCGGCGGGCGGACGGCTGGGGGCATCTGCTCGGCGACTGCGGGGGCGGTGCCTGGATCGGGCGGGCCGGTCTCGAGGCCGCCCTGCGCGCCCACGACGGGCGTGAGGGTGGCTCCGCCCGGCTGCTGGCCTGCGCCGAGGAGGTGTTCGGGACCGTGGCGGGGCTGCCCGGCGCGCTGTATCCCCGGCCCGACCGGCCGGCCGTGCTCGCCTCCTTCGCTCCCCGCGTGGCCGCCTGCGCGGACGAGGACCCCGTCGCGGCCGGCATCCTGCGCGCGGCCGCCCGGCACATGGCCGACTCCGCGGCGGCCGTGTGTCCCTCCGGCGGCGAGCCGTGCATCGCCGTCACCGGTGGCCTGTTCAAGCTGGGCGACCCGCTGCTCGGCCCGCTGGACAAGGAACTGGAGCGGCGGCTTCCGCAGGTGCGGCGGGTGCCGGCCGAAGGTGATCCGCTGCACGGCTCGGTGCGCATCGCGACCGAACTGAGCATCGGTTCGCTCACGCTGCCGAGTGACGGGACGATGCTGTCCGTGACCACCCGCCCGGGTGATTGATCCGATCACGTCCCACCCGTACGTAACTCATCAGACAAAACAGGACGGATACCGCTCACCTGCACCCTCCCCGAACAGGGGAACCCCAGAAGCCAGTAACATGCGGCGCCATGAGTTCCCCCACTGGGCCCGCGGATGGCCTGCCTGTACGAATGCCGCGCCCCCGCCAGCCCGGACGGCACCGCCGTCCCGAGCCGCTGGTTGCTCCCGAGGGCGCGCCCGCGCTCGTCCTCGCCGTGCCGGGGACGCCCAGTAGCGCCACGCGCAGCCTCGCCGAGGAGGTCGTGAGCATCGCCCGCTCCGAGCTGCCCGGCCTCGACGCCCGCATCGGCTACCTCGATGGGGACAACGCGGAGTTCCCCTCGCTGCAGGCCGTGCTGGTGCACACCGCCGAGGAGCGCACGGCCCGTTTCGAGCAGGCCCGCGCCGCCGGCATGGACGTCAAGACGCCCGACGGCCCGGTCGCCGTCGTTGTGCCGCTGCTCGCGGGCCCGGACAGCGCGCTGCTGCGCCAGGTCCGCCAGGCCCTCATGGAGAGCCGTGTCGCCGCCGAGCTGACCGATGTCCTCGGTCCGCACCCGCTGCTCGCCGAGGCGCTGCACGTGCGGCTGTCCGAGGCCGGTCTGGCCCGTGCCGACCGTGCGCGGCTGTTCACCGTGGCGACCGCCGCGGACGGCATCGTCCTGGCGTCGGTGGGCGGTGACGAGGCCGTGCAGGCCGCTGGGATCACCGGCATGCTGCTCGCCGCGCGCCTCGCCGTGCCGGTGATGGCCGCGGCGCTGGACCAGGAGGGCTCCATCGCCTCCGTCGCCGAGCAGCTGCGCTCCTCGGGTTCGCAGCAGCTGGCGCTCGCGCCGTATCTGATCGGTCCGGAGATCGATCAGGGTCTGATCGAGGAGGCCGCGAAGGAGGCGGGCTGCTCCGCTGCCGAGTCGCTCGGCCCCTACCCGGCGATCGGCAAGCTCGCCCTGGCCAAGTACACGACGGCGCTGGGCATCGCGCCGCAGCAGGCGCAGAGCACGCCGGTTCGCTGACGCGAGGCGCCGCGCCCGACGCCGAGAAGGCCCGCTCCGGTTCGGAGCGGGCCTTCTCGGCGTCGGGGGGTGGGGCTCCCGGTTTCCGGGCCGGATGCGGGCGCGTTCGGTCCCGTGGCCCGGGCGCTCAGCGGAGGTGGGTCCTCAGCCGGAGGCATCCCTCAGCGGAGGCGGGCCCTCAGTCGAGGTGGGTCCTCAGTCGAGGTGGGTCCTCAGCGGAGATGGGCCCTCAGCCGAGGGCCACGCAGGAGGCCGCCGGCACCCGGATCGAGCCGGCTCGTCGCGGGACGCCCGTGAGCGGGTCGACCGCGAACCACGTCACGTCACCGGAGCGCTCGTTGGCGACGTACAAGAAGCCGCCGGAGGCGGTGAGGGCGCGCGGCCAGTGGCCGCCGCAGGGCACCGTGGTGACGAGCCGCAGCTCCTCGCCCTCCACGCCCTCGACGGCGAGGACGGACAGGACGTCCTCGCCGCGGGTGGCGGTCCAGACGAAGCGGCCGTCGGGAGAGGTGACGATGCCCGAGGGGTAGGCGTCGCGTACCGGTGCGCCCGGCAGCACCGGGATCTCGGACAGCGCTGTCAGGACGCCCGCCGCCGGGTCCCAGCGGCAGACGGTGACGGACGGGCTCAGCTCGTTGACGACGTACGCCCGCGAGCCGTCCGGATGGAAGGCGAGGTGGCGCGGGCCCGAGCCGGGGCGCAGAGCGGTCTCCCGGTGCAGGGCCAGGGCGCCGTCCGTCAGGGTGCACACCCGCACCGAGTCCGTGCCGAGATCGACGCTGACGGCCCAGCGGCCGCTCGGGTCGGGCTGCACGTGGTGGGCGTGCGGCCCCTGCTGGCGGGGGGTGTGCGGACCCGCGCCGCTGTGCGGGAGCACGCTGGACGCGGAACGCGCGAGGGTGCCGTCGGGGCGGACCGGGACCGCCGTGACGCTGCCGGAGCCGTAGTTGGCGGTCAGGACGTGGTCGGCGAACAGGCCGAGGTGGGTCGGGCCGCTGCCGCCGACCGGCACGGGCCGCCCGGCCGGGACGGGTTTGTCCCCGTCGACCCGGTACGCGGCCACCGCGCCGTCGGCCGTCTCGCTGACCGCGTAGAGCGTCTTTCCGTCGGGCGCGAGGGTCAGCCAGGAGGGGTCCTGGACGGCGCCGACGCTGCTCAGCACGGTCAGGGCACCGCTGGCGGGGTCGACCTCCGCGGTCACGATCCCGGGGCCGCCGGCCGCCGTGAACGACCCGATGTACGCCCGCCGCCCACCGTCCGCCACCGCTGTCCCCTCTCGCCCGCACCGCCCGGAATGACCGCGCAGCCGATCATGCAAGGTCTAGACCAACCGGTCAAGAGCACTGCGCCCACCCGGGTCCATGCCGAAGGCGGGAGGTGCGGCAAGAGGGGCAGGGCAGCGGGCCGTGGGAGTCGTCGTCGTACCGCTCAGCGCCGACCCGGGCCGGCTGGCCCGGCTGCGCGAGCGGGGCATCCCGCTCGTCCTGGCCGACCGCGCCATGCCCGGCCGGGCCGGGCCCGCCGCAGCAGAATCGGGCCAGGCGGGGAGCGGCCCCCGCACACCCACCAGCCGCCGCCCTGCACCACCGGCCCGGCCGAAGCCCGTCGCGAGGCGCGCCGGGACACCCCGGTACCGAGGGCTGACGTCATGCGCCCACCAGGAGCGAGCCCTACGCGGCACGCCCGGGGCCCGCCAGACACCGCGGGGATGCACCGGCCCGGCCGAAGTCCGCCGCAAGGTGCGCCGGGGCCGGGCCGGGCCGGCAGCGAGGGGTTGTGTCAGGTGCCCACCAGCGGCGAGCCCGACGGTGTGCGCAGGGGGCGGGCCAGCTCGGACAGGGCTCGTTCCAGGCCGTGCAGGTGGGCCAGGGCCGGTTCGGCGTGGGGTGGGCCGTCCGCGTGGACCGCGATGTCCCTGCCCTCCGTGAGGGCCTCGACCGCGGCCTCCACCCGTCCGCAGGCCACGGCCAGACGGGCGTCGTGGGAGGCCTCCGGGTCGGCGGCCACCGCCACCAGGCCGCGGACCTCCCGGGCGCAGTCGTCCAGGAGGGCGAGCACGTGCCGGGCCCGCCGCTTGCGGCCGAGCATCGGGTTCAGCGGGTGCACGAGCGGGGCGACCGACAGCCGCACCCGGGCGAGAAGCTGCTCCAGCTCCGCCACCCGCGGGGCCGGGTCGGCGTCCGCCGCACCCGCCAGGCGCCGGGCGGTCTCGACGGCGCAGGCGTGCACGCAGCCCAGCGCCCGCCGGATCCAGGCGTCCGTGATGCTGTGGGTGGTGACGGGCAGGACGAGGATCACGGCCAGGGCGGCCCCGAGTGCCCCGACGCCGGTCTCGGCGAGCCGCAGCGCGAGCAGCCCGGGGCCGAGCACGCCGAGGAGGCCGTAGAGCAGGCCGGCGAGGAGGGTGACCCAGAGCATCATCCAGGTGTAGGACACGGCGGCCGAGTAGAAGATGCCGAAGACGCAGACGGCGGCGAGGGCCGCCGTGACGGCCGGGTCGCCGTGCACGGGCACCGCCACGAGCAGGCCGAGGGCGATGCCGATGACGGTGCCGAGCAGCCGCCGGAAGCCACGGACCAGGGTCTCGCCGCGCGAGGTGGTGTTGACGAAGATCCACCAGGTGGCGCCGACGGCCCAGTACCAGCGCTGCCCGGACACCAGCTGGCCCACGATCAGGGCGAAGCCGGCCCCGGCGGTGGCCTGGATCGCCTGGCGGGTGGTCACCCGGGCCAGACCGGTGCCGCCCGGCGGTGCGGGCACGGCGGGCGGCGGCAGGCGGCGCTCGTAGCACCACAGGCCGAAGCGCACCGCGGCGGCGGCGAGGACGGACAGCAGGACCGCGACGTACAGCTGGGGCAGCTGGTCGGTGGTGGCGTGCAGGAACTGCGCCCCGAAGAAGGTCATGAACGCGAACACCCCGAGGCTGTGCCCGCGCGGTCCCCAGCGGCGCGCGTACACCCCCGCGCCCACCACAGCGAGGAAGGTGAGGTCGCGGGCCACCGGGTGGTCGTGCAGTTCGGCCGCGGCGGTGAGCACGGGCAGGCCGACGGCGGGCAGCAGCGCGGTCGTGACCGCCTGGCCGCGGACCGTGGCGTCGGTGACGGTGAACAGGGCGAGCAGGGCGGCGAGACCCCCGGTGATGGCCGCTGCGAGGGAGTGCCCGGCGAGGCCGCACAGGGCGACGGCGAGCGCGATGCCGAGCACGGCCCGCGCGCCGAAGCGCAGCCTCGTCCGCCCCGGATCCGGAGCCATGAACACCCTCTTCAGCACCGCTTACCGCCCCTCCCGCAACACCGGCCATGAGTGCGCATGAAAAGGGCGCCGCGGGGTCCGCAGCGCCATCGACGCATCCATATCAGCATCCCGGGGTCCACTGGCTCAACCGGCTCCTTCTAGACTGTGCCATTGGTGCAGCCACAGCGGCCGGGGGACGGCCGCGGCAGAGCCAACGGACGAGGAGGACGCGTCATGCCCGTGGACGAGCTCGACACCCGCATCCTGCGATTGCTGCTGGAGCAGCCGCGCACGAGCGTGCGCGAGTACGCCCGGATCCTCGGCGTCGCCCGGGGCACACTCCAGGCCCGGCTCGACCGGCTGGAGCGCGACGGCGTGATCACTGGCACGGCCCCGGCCCTCTCCCCCGCCGCGCTCGGACACCCGGTGCTGGCGTTCGTGCACATCGAGGTCACCCAGGGGCATCTGGACGAGGTGGGTGACGCGCTGGCGGCGGTGCCGGAGATCGTGGAGGCGTTCTCGATCACCGGTGGCGGGGATCTGCTGGCCCGGGTGGTGGCACGGGACAACGGACATCTGGAGGACGTCGTCCAGAAGCTGATCAGCATGCCCGGGGTGGTGCGCACCCGTACCGAGGTCGCATTGCGCGAGCGCGTCCCCCACCGGCTGCTGCCGCTGGTGGAGTCGATCGGGCGGTCGGCCCGCGGATGATCTTTGAGAGCATGGCCCCATGAGCGCGCTCCAGGGAATATCGGTCATCTTCGATCTCGACGGAACACTCGTGGACAGCGAGCCGAACTACTACGAGGCCGGCCGGCAGACGCTGGCCGACCACGGCGTCCTGGACTTCACCTGGGCGGACCACGAGCGGTACGTCGGCATCAGCACCCAGGAGACGGTCGCGGACTGGAAGGACCGCTACCGCCTGCCCGCCTCCGTGGACGAACTGGTCGCCGCCAAGAACCGCCGCTACCTGGAGCTGGCCCGCGGCGCCACGCGCGCCTACCCGGAGATGCGCTCGTTCGTCGAACTGCTGGCGGCCGAGGGCGTGCCCATGGCCGTGGCCTCGGGCTCCTCCCCGAAGGCCATCGCCGCGGTGCTGACCGGGACCGGACTGGACGCGCATCTGCACACCGTGGTCTCCGCCGACGAGGTCGCACACGGCAAGCCGGCTCCGGACGTCTTCCTGGAGGCGGCCCGCAGGCTCGGCGCGGCGCCGTCCGACTGCGTCGTACTGGAGGACGCCGCCCCGGGCGCCGCCGCCGCGCACGCGGCCGGCATGCGCTGCATCGCGATCCCGTACGTCCCGGCACAGGCGGACGCCCCGGAGTTCGCCACGGCGGGGCTGCTCCTGCCGGGCGGCCAGCGGGAGTTCACGGCGCGGTCCGCCTACGACTGGCTGGTGAAGTCGGCCGGCCTGTCCTGAACTCGCCGCTCCCGACCCGTTGACGCTCCTCCGTCCCCTCCCTAGGGTCTGGTCGATCATCCGCACAGCGTTCGAGATATCGACCACTCGATGCCCCGTGAGCACCGTGGACCCGTGGAGGAGCACACATGGCACGGCCCCTCTCCAGACGATCCCTTCTTCAGGCCGCGACCGCCGTCGCAGCCGTACCCGCGCTGTCGCAGGCGGCGACGGGGCGGGCCACGGCGGCTCCGGCCGCTGCCGCCGGCATCCCGTCCGCCTGGACCGTCCGGCCCTTGGGCTGGAGGACGTGAGCCTCGGGCCGGGCGTCTTCGCCGACAAGCGGAAGCTGATGCTGGATCACGCCCGCGGCTACGACGTGCACCGGCTGCTCCAGGTGTTCAGCGCCAACGCGGGCCTCGCGGCCGGGACTCGGGCGTCGCCAACCCCGCGAAGTCCGGTGGTGCCACGCTGCTGGACGAGATCTGGGCCGGGGCGCCGTTCCGGAACAAAGGGGCGCTGGTGGCGCGGGTGCGGTCCACGGTGAACGCGTGGGTGCGCGCGGGGCTGCTGAGCAGGGCGGACGGGGACAACGTGGTGGCGACGGCGGGAGCGGCTTCGTACCAGCCCTGAGCGCCCGCCCGACCCACCGGGTGTGTGCGGCGTCCGCGGCGGGCGTCGCACACGCCCGAACTTTTTTGCGGCGGGAGTGATTGTTTCGCCCCTGGCGTCCGTACCTCTTGGTGTTGGGCCGGTTGACATCCCAGGAGGCACGATGCGCATCTCGCGCAGCACGGCAGGAACCGCGTTCGTGGGCGGTGCGTTGATCCTTACGCTCACCGCGCTCGCCTACCCGAGCATGCTGGGCGTGCAGAACACGGCTTCCGGCCAGGACCGCATCATCGCCAACACCCAGTGGGGTCCGCTGACCGAGGCGGACCGCGACTTCGTGGTGCGGGTACGTGCGGCCGGACTGTGGGAGTACCCGCTGGGTCTGCTGATCAAGGAGCGCAGCACGTCGCCGGAGATGAAGGAAGTCTCCAAGCATCTGCTCGTGGGTCACGGCCGGCTCGACGCGGGCTGCCGCAAGATCTCGACGGACCTGGGCATCACGCTGCCGAACGAGCCGTCTCCGCAGCAGCAGCAGTTCGTGGCGACGGCCGAGGGCAGCACCGGCAGGGAGTTCGAGTCGACGGCCGTCACCATCATGCGCGTCGCGCACGGGGGCATCTTCCCGACGATCGCCAAGATCCGGGCGACCACCCGGAACAGCCTCGTGCGGGAGCTGGCCGACACGACCAACGACACCGTTCTCGACCACATCACGGTCCTGGAGAAGACCGGCCTCATCAACCAGGAGCAGGTCAGCTTCCAGATCACCGCCCCGCCCAAGCTGCCCCAGGAGCAGACGACACCGCCGCCGCCGCAGCAGGGCGCGCCGGTTCGCGTGCTGCCGATCCCGGAAGAGCTGAAGGACTTCCAGACGGTCGCCCCCAATCCGTCCTACGGGGCACCGGCACCGTCTCCGTCGGCGGGCTGAGCCGGGTACGACGTTCCCGGGGGTCGCGGTCCGGTCGCGGCCCCCGGTCCTACGAACGGCGGCGGGGCTTGCCGCGGCGGTCGTTCTTGGGTGCGCCGCGCCCGCTCTTCCCGGTGCGCTTCGCCCCGGCGGACTTCCCCGCCGCGGACTTTCCGGGCGCGGGCTTGCGTCGGGCGCCGGCCCGGTCCGCGTTCGCGGACTCGCCCCGCGCCGGGGGCTGCTGACGGCCCCGGGTGCTGTTGACCGTGCGGCCGCGGACGATGCCGATGAAGTCCTCGATCTGGTCCGTCTTCGCGTCCGTGGGCCAGGCCAGGGCCACGCTCGACTCGGGGGCGTCCTCGAGGGGCCGGTGGGTGAGGTCCTTGCGGTGGTGGAGACGGGCGAGCGACAGCGGGACGACGAGGACGCCGATGCCCGCCGCGACCAGTTCGACGGCGTCGGCGGTGGTGGCCGGCCGTTCGAGCGCGGGCCGCCCGGGGAGGCTCTGCCAGTCGAGGACGTCGTCGAGGGGGTGCAGCACGATGTCGTCGGCCAGGTCTTCCGGAGCGACCTCGTCCACGGCGGTGACCAGGTGGTCCTTGGGCACGACGACGACCGTCTGCTCGGTGTAGAGGGGGATCGCGCTGAAGACCTCGCGGTCCACGGGCGTGCGGACGAGGCCCGCGTCGGCGTCCCCGCCGAGCAGTCGCTCGGCCGCCTCTCCGGCGGGCACCTGCGTGAGGGTCAGCGGGACGTCGGGCTGCCGCTCGTTCCAGATGCGCACCCATTTGTCGGGCATCACCCCGGGGACGTAGGCGAGCCGGAACGAGGGGGTTGCATCCGAGCCTGTCACCTGGCCAGGTTACCGGCCGTGGTCGGAGGCCGTGCACACGCTCGATACGCTGGAGGGCATGACGTCGCACCAGAGCACCCAGACGATGAAGCCCGCGACCGCGGCGAAGAAGCTGGGTGTGTACCTCGAGGCCACACCCGCCGAGTTCCAGGAGGGTGTCGTCACGCGCGCCGAGCTGAACGAGCTCCAGGCGAACCCGCCGCAGTGGCTGCGGGCCCTGCGGCTCAACGGCCCGCACCCCCGGCCCGTGGTCGCCGCGAAGCTCGGCGTCTCCATCGCGGGCCTCGCCCGCGCGGGTGTCACCGAGCCCCTCACCACCGAGCAGATCGAGGCGCTGAAGCAGGAGGGCCCCGAGTGGCTGGTGCGGGAGCGCGCCACCCAGGCGGAGGTCCGCAAGGAGTCGGCCCGGATCAAGAAGAAGAACGCCGAGCGTCAGGCCTGACCCGAGCACCCTCACTTCGTACGGCTCCCACCGGATGATCCGGTGGGAGCCGTTGCTTGTTTCCCGGGTTCCTCTGGGCTCCGTGTGGCCCCTGGTGGGCGGGGCGCACGCGCTCACTCGCTACGGCTTGGGCACCTTCAGCCGGTCCCAGGTGACCTTGCCGGGGATGCCGTCGGCGTCCTTGCCGGAGAAGCCCAGCTTCTGCTGCCACAGCGCGTAGGACCGCCGGTCGGCCTCGCTCCAGTCGGGGCTGGGCCCCTCCTCGTACCGGCTGCACCCCTCGGCGACCAGGCGGCGGCCCATCGCCGTGATGATCGGGGAGCGCTGCCCGGCGTGGAAGAACCCCGCGCCCGGGAACGGCTCGTACGACGGCTTGGGCGACGGCTTCGGATCGGGGGCCGGCTTGGTGCCGCCCCCGGTCCCCTTGAGCCGGTCGCGTATGCGCCCCCGCATCCCGTCCATGGTGAAGCCGCGCGGGTCGACCTTGCCCGGCTGCCACTCCTTGTGTCCGATGACGGAGCGCTCCGACCAGCCGTGATGGCGGCAGATCGCGGCGGACACCCGCTCGATGGCCTCCTTCTGCGCCTCGGGCCACGGATCCTTGCCGTTGCCGAGGTTGATGCACTCGAAGCCGTAGAAGTGCCGGTTGCCGTCGGTGTCGGCCTCGTTGTCGGCGGGCAGCTTCGACTCGTTGATCACCGCGCGCAGGACGTCGCTGTCGCCGAGACCGGCGTGGTTGGCCCGGCCGTTGCCGACCAGGTGGACATGGCCCTTCTTGTCGATGACGCCGTGGCACAGCGGGCCGGGGAGGTTGGCGTGGCCGTCGTAGCAGAGATCCACGGAGGAGGCCGTGCCGGAGGTGACGGTGTGGTGGATCATCACCCCGTTCACCGGGCCCCAGGGGCCCTTGCTGTTGCGGTTGTGGGTGCGCCAGCTGCGGACCTCGTGGACGGTCACCCCCTCGGCCCTCAGGATCTCCACCAGCTTGGACGCGCTCAGGGGCTTGGCCATCAGTTGTCTCCTTCCACGGCGGCTTCCGCCTCCGCTGTGGTCTGCGACCGCCCCTGGGACGGGCCGGCCTCGGCGGCCTCCTCCTCGCGGCGGGCCTGTTCCTCCGCAGCGAGGCTCGGCTCGTCGGCGGCCGGCATGCCGCTCGCCAGCGGTCCGAAGGCCAGGCGCAGATCGACCGCGCTGCCCTCGCCCTTGATCAGGGCCAGCGGGGCGAAGTGCCGGGCGATACCGGCGGGTTCCCGGAGCAGCGGACGGCGGGCCTGGTCGGTCGGCCATTCGACACTGCCGGTGGCCGTGCGGGCCGGCACGATCCAGTGGTCGCCGGTGCGGTAGGCGCCGCCCCGGGCGAAGTGGACCTCGACGCCGTCCTCCAGGGGCAGCCACTCCCCCTCGGTCACGGGAACGGCCCCGCCCTTCAGCGCGGTGCTGCGGCCCTTGCGCTTCGGGCCGCCCGTGTGGTCCCAGCGGCGCAGGCAGGGGTTCAGGTGCGCGAGCCGGCCGACGCCCGGGGCGGGTTCGGCGGACAGGCGGACCCGGCGGCCGGGCAGGTCGAGTTCCTCGACGCGCAGCAGCGGCAGGGGTTCCAGACGGGAGGCGTAGGCGGTGTCCACGAACTCCACGTGGTCGCCGACGTCCAGGTCCAGCTTGTCGTCGTGACCGAGGGACGCCAACTGCACCCAGGTGCCGTCGAGTTCGTCGACGGAGAAGACCACGGAGCCGTTCTCCCGGGACCACTTGAACGTGGCGTCCTTCGCCTCGCCCCCCTCGTGGACCTCCACGCGGTACAGCTGGTTCTCCGGGCCGCGGTAGCGGGCGTCCGGCCTGACCAGGCACGGGTCGTCGTCCGCGTGGTCGGGGCGCTCGCTGCGGGCTGCGAGCCGGGCCGAGGGGGCCGCCCGGCGCTGGGCCCAGCGGGTGAAGGCGGCCCGCACGGTCTCCTTGGACGGGTCGGTCTCCTCGATCTCCAGCGCGGTGAGGGACAGCGCCAGCACCTGCCAGACGACCTTCACCCGGGCGGCGGTGTCGGGCAGGGCCGCGCCCAGGGCGACCTCGCGCAGCGCCGGGTCCTCGGCGGCGCTCACCGAGCGCTCCCACACCTGGAGGTAGGCGACGAACGGCGTCTGGGCGGGCGACGGCAGCCGGTCGCCGGGCTTCTCCGGGTCGCGGAAGCCGTCGGGCTGGTCCCAGTAGGTCCAGTGCGCGGGCGGCTCCGGCGGGGACTCCTCGCTCTCCTCGTCGGTGACGGGCGCTTCGGCCGCCGGTCGGTCGGCGTCGCACAGGATGCCGTCGACGTAGTACCGGCCGCCGTGGATCAGGAGGGTGTCGATCTCGTGCTTGCCGCCCACGTACTCGATCCGGAAGCCGGCGGCGTCGCGCGGTCCGCCGTGCGGTCCGATCAGGTCGGCGGCGAGGGTGCGGGCCTGGTGGAGCTGGATCGCGGTCTGCTCGTTGAGGTCGGCGTCGAGCTGGACGCGGCCCTGCTGGGCGACGACCGCGGAGTAGTGCCGCTCCGGGCGGAAGGTGGAGCGGGAGAGGTCTGCGTGCATGAAGGGTGTCCCCCTGGTTCAGAAGTGCGGGTTCACGAGGTCGGTGGCGGGTGCGCGCCGTCGGCCGGTGCGTCGCTGCACGGCGTCGGCCGGTGCGCGCCTCACGTCACGAAGAAGATCCCGGCGTCGGTGCCGGCCGGCGTGTACTCGGCGAGCCGGGCCCGCAGGCCGTCCTCGCGCTGCGGCCGGTACAGGTCGTGGAAGGCGCCGGGTTCGGCTCCGTCGTCGGCGCCGCGCCGGATCTCCTCGGGGCAGCGGTCGGCGAGCAGCCCGTACCAGGGCGTGCCGTAGCGCTGGGAGGTGAACAGCGGCGCGGTGTCCGGGCAGCGGTGGCGGCGGGGGGTGCGCGAGCCGGCGGGGACGCGGGAGTACCGCAGGCAGCCGATGCCGCGCCGGGCCACGTGGAGCCGTCCTGTGAAGACGCTGTTCTCCGCGATCTCCACGGCGTGCGTGTGGATCTCGCCGATGACGGTGGTGCGGTGCAGGTGGAGCACGGCGTGGGCGTGGCGGCAGTCGGGTGCGGACAGGGCCTCGCGGTCGTCGGCGGTGGCGTCCAGGACGCTGTCGCGGATGTGGATGTGGAGGGGGTCCTCGCTCACCTCGTCGCCGATGACCTCGATGGTGCCGAGGATGCTGTGCTCGATCTGGAGGCACGCGGTGGTGCGGTCCAGGACGATGCTCGGTTCCTCGGGCGAGTGCGGTGCGCACTCGGGCTCCAGCGACCAGCCGGGTACGAGTGTGCTGTGCCGTACGACGACGGCGCCCATGGCGCCGGTGACGTTGATGCCGCGCCCGGCGACGAGCAGCCCGTCGAGCACGATCCGGGGCCGCTCGTGCGGGGCGCGGTCGTCGGACACCGCACGGATGTTGAGGGCGTCGGGGCGGTTGCTGTACCAGTCGAGCAGCCGGATGACCGGGCGGGTTCCCTCGGCCGCGCGCACCTCGAGGCGGTCGCCGGGGTCGAGGTCGAAGTCCAGCTGCTCCTGGTAGGCGCCGCTGTGGGTGATCTCGATGATGCCGGCGGGGCCGGTGCGGCCTGCCCGGCGGTCGTGCTGCCAGGCCCGGTAGGCGTCCATGATCTGCCGGTACGGCTGCCCCGGCCCGACCCGGTAGAACTCGGCGTCGGGACGCGGCTCGCGGTCGCGCTCGTACTCGCCGCCGCCGAGGTCGGCCGCGAACGCGTAGTGGTGGTCCACCCACACGCCCTGCCGGGGCGCGGACCGCGAGCCGAAGGCGATCCGGCCCAGCTCCGGGTCGACGGCCACCTGCCCGCGCCGGGGCCGGTAGCGCCAGTCGGACAGGTCGGCGACCACGATGTCCGAGGGCGGAACCGGGTTGTCCTCGCCGTCGCGCCGGATGACGAAGCTCTTGCCGGGGCCGTAGTAGTCGAGCAGCCGGTCGTGCAGGAGGCGGCGGGTGATGAACGCCGGGACGTTGTCGACGGTGGCGATGTGGGAAGGCGAGGGCTCCGGGAACGGCTTGGTGACCAGGGGGGTGTCGTTGCCGAGGATCGAGAAGGTGTACAGGTTGCGGGCCCGGTCGACGCAGTAGGCCGGGGTGCGGGTCAGGGCGTAGGCCTTCAGCCGCCACACGAACAGGGCGACACCGGCCGGGCTCCAGCCGCCCTGCCGGTGCCGGGAGTCGGCGCGGCGGATGTCGACCGTACGGGCCGTGTTCGCGAAGGGTCCGCCGCCGAGGGCGAGTTCGGCGCCGTCGCGCAGGTCGGTGAGGCGGCCGCGTTCGCCGCGATGGGTGCCGGTTCCGTAGAGCTTCACGGGCTGCGTGTGGGCGACCTGCCGGGACAGTTCGACGGCCCGGGCGGGCCAGGCCGCGACCTGCTCGGACAGTTCCTCCAGCAGGTGCAGGGTGCCCTTGCGGCGGCGGCTCGCGACCGTGGCGGCCACGTCCCGGCGCGGGGCGACGGCCTCGGCGAGGGCGGCCCGGCCGCCGTCGTGCAGGCCGGTGCTGAGGACACGTTCGTAGCCGGGCAGGGTGCGGTAGCCGACGAGGTCACCGAGGTACGGCAGCACCCAGGGCGCCGCCGTCTCCACGAACAGGTCCTCGTAGCCCTGCTGGACGCCGTCGCGGACGCGGTCGATCTGCTCGGCGATCACGGCGAGCAGCGCGCGCAGCGGCTCGCCCTCCTCGGCGTCGCGCAGCCGGTGCCGGCGGGGCAGCAGGTCGGCGAGCCCGTCCGGCTCCCGGGGCGCCGCGGCGGCCGGGGTCTCCAACCGGTGGTCCGGGGACATCACTTGACCTCCGTAAGGATCAGGGTGTCCGCGGCGCGGGGCGACAGCATCGCGAGCTGGGCCGGGCGGATGCCGCGGAAGACGAACACCGACCGGCCCTTGGGCAGGCGCCGGGTGTCGGTGATGCCGGGGTTGAGGCGCAGGAGTCCGGCGAGCGGGATCCCGTGCCGGGCGCAGATCTCCGACAGCGTCTCGCCGTCGTCGGCACGGACCGTGTGGATCTTCTCGTCGTACGCCGCCGGGTGCGCCGGGACGGACGCCCGGGGCGGGCCGGGCCGGGTGAGCAGCGCGGTGAGTTCCTCCGCGGTGGCGGAGGCGGGTACGCCGGTGAACACGTCTACGTCCAGGTAGTCGACGCCGGGCACGGTGTGGGCGGTGGCCAGGACCTCGGAGAGGCGGGCGGGGCGGCCCAGCTCCCGGCCCTCGAAGCCGAGCCGGTGCAGCAGGGCCTGCCGCAGCCGGGGTTCGACGTACTGCCAGGCGTGGTCGGGGGCGACCTTGACCTTCGCGGCGATCAGCAGCAGGACCAGTTCCCGCCCGTCCACACGGACCGGGAGGCCGGGGTCGCCGTACTCGGCGAGGGCGCCGCGCAGGGCGGTGAGGGTGTTCGAGTCGGGGGCGATCGGCACGTCGTCCGTGCCGGCGACCGTCACGTGCAGCACGCGCCGCCGTCCGTCGAAGAGTTCGCGTGCGGCGGCCCTGCCGATGCCGGCGCGGGAGCGGGCGAAGTCCTCGTAGTCGGACTCGGACACCAGCCGGTCCAGGGCCGAGACGGCCAGCGGGACCGTACGGCGGGTCAGGCCCGGGCCGTCGGCGTCGGCACCGCCGGTGACCGGGCGCGGGTTGGTGACCGCGGTGACGCCGAGCGGCCGGGTGAGGGGCTGTGTGATCCGGTCCGCCGGCATGTTGGCGGCCTTGCCGGTGCCGAAGCGGTAGCGGGCGCGGATGTTCTCGTGACCGGTGGGCAGCCAGGCGCCGTGGACTCCGTCGCCGAAGGTCACGGTCGTCCGGCCGTCGGCCGTGGAGCCGGTGATGAAGACCCGCTCGGCCGGGCCGCGTCCGGCGAGGCTGTCGACCTCGTGCCACAGCACCCCGTCCACCCGGATCTCCAGCACGGGCGTGGCACCGAGGGGGTTGTCGTCGGCCAGCCAGGTCAGCGGGGACTGCCAGAGCGCGAAGGTCTGGTTGACGCGGTCCGAGTCGCCGCTGCCGATGGCCTCCTCGCGGCTCTCGCCGTGGGTGGCCTCGACGACGTTGCCGAGGACGCGGACCGTCTCGCGGCGGTAGCGGTGGGCCAGGTCCCCGGTGAGCACGAGCCGGGTGTGGACGTGGTCGCCGGGCAGCAGGGGGTCGACGGCCGGGTCGGCGGAGGCGATGGTGACGATCTCCGTGGCCGTGAGGCCGGCGGCCCCCGGGATGTCGCTGCGCTCGCCCGACACCACGAGCGTACGGCCGGGCCGCAGGCCCTCGTACAGCTCGGCGAGTTCGATCTCGTTGCCGTGCACGTCCTCGCCGAGGGGTTCGTCCGCGAGGCGCAGGGGCTCTCCCGCGGCGTGCACGGTGGTGTCGCGGATGTGCGACAGCAGGACGTCGAACTCGTCCAGCCAGGGGTCGGCGAGGGTGAGTTCGGTGCCGCGGCCGGTGATGCCGTAGTCGGTGTACGCGGCCGTGCGGGCGGCCACCACCTTGGTGGTGACGAATGCCAGCTTCGGGTCGCCGGGGACGCCCTGGCCGGCGCCCTTGGCGGGCCGTCGCACGGCCACCCAGCTGCCGACGGTGATGCCCTCGTGCACGGTGTCCAGCTGGAGGGTGCGGCGGTTGACCGGCTCCGGCTTGCTGGCGATGACGACCTCGACGCCCGGCTCGGCGCTGCCCACCGTGTACGTGAGGCGGACCTCGTACTCGCCGTGGGTGAACTGCTCACTGGCCCCCGGCCGGAGGGCGAGCTGCTGGGAGGTGCCGTTGTGGACGCCGACGTGGACCAGGCCCTCGTCGTCGGGCCGTGACACGAACAGCGTGCGCTCGGGCAGGCCGGCGGAGAGCCGGGCGGTGACGCCGGGTTCCTGGGAGTCGGCGGGCCGCCGGTTGAGCCAGTTCAGGTCGCGGTCCTGGCCGGAGCGCACGGACAGCTCGATCCGGCCGGGTCCGAGCGCGAAGGTGACCGGCTGGATGACGGGCAGGTTTTCGGCGCGCTGGTCGGAGCTGCTGCCCTCGACGTACTGGAACTCGGCCCGGACCGGCGTCTTGCCCGCCGTGTCGTACACGACCCGCATGGTCGCCAGCACCGCGCCGGTCAGGGGCCAGTCGGCGGTGCGGATGACCCGGCCGCGATCGTCCTGGACCGGCTTGAGCGGCGCCGTGGCTCCGAAGGGGGCCGCGGTGACGCGCAGGGCGAGCAGCTCGCGCAGGAGCCGCGGGGCACCGGGTGCGGCGGCCGTGCGCCAGGCCGGGTAGAGACTGCCGAGGCCCGGGTCGAGGGCGGTGAGGAGGCGTGCGGTGTCGGTGCCGGGAAGCTGACGACCGGTGGGTCGCGCGGGGGCGGTCGTGGTACCGCGCAGGGCGGGAAGGACGACGCCCAGGGCTTCCAGAGCGGCGGCCCGCGGATCGCCCTTCAGGGGCGCGGGGAACTGCGCGAGAAGCCCCGACGGCGCAGCAGACGGCTGACCACCCGTGGTCATCCCCTCCTCATCCGTCCGCGCCGGCGCCAACTCCAGAGCCCTCTCGGCAACTTCGGCCAGCACCGCCTCCAACTGCCCGAACCACGCCGCCACACCCTCATACGGAGCAGCCAGCACCTGCGCCTCACCCAGACGCGCAAGAGGTTCAGCAAGACGGGCCGCGAGCCGCTCCGGCGTCCTGACGCCGTCCAGGTCGCCACGCAAGGGCTCCAGGACCTGGTCCTCGAAGTCCTCGATCAGCCGGCTGACCGGCCGCGGGTTGGGAACCTCCGGCGTGGGCGGCTCCTCCCCGGGCTCCCCCGGCTGAGCGGGCGCAGCCGTCCAGCGCCGTACCTCGTCGACGAGCTCCTTCAGGGCCGGCGGCGCCGACTTCGGCAGGGAGATCGCCGTGACGTCGTCGTCCCGGTCGACCCGCGCCCTCGCGACGGGCAGCAGCTTGCGCTCGCCCCCCGCCAGCTCCCCGAAGACGAAGAGCAACTGGTCACCGGTCCGCAGGGAGTTCGCCGTGCCCGCGACGAACAGTTCGGAGCGCCGGTCGAGGTCCTGCGGTGTGACGAGCGAGGGACGGCGGCGGCGGACCTTCAGCTCGTTGAAGTCCCAGCGTGCGGTCAGGTCCCGGGCGGTCTCGAACGTCAGCGACTGCTCGTCGGCGGAGGCGGGCACGCTGTGGCTGCGCGCACCGCGCGGGATCAGCACGTTCTGGGCCTCGGCGCGCGGATCGCGTTCGAGGGTGTACGCCAGGTGCGTGGCGGCGGCGACCCCGGGACGCGGGCGGTGTCCGACGAGCCGGCCGAGCAGCACCAGGGAGCGGTGTTCGTTCGCGGTGCGGATGTAGGCCTCGTCGGCGATCCGCTCGGAGTGGAAGGTGAGCAGGTCGCCGAGGACGGCCGTGGCGTCGAGCAGGCCGATCGCCGGATCGTCCGGGGTGCGGACGGTGAGGTCGTTCAGCGCCGGGTGGGCCGGCGAGGCGAGCCGGTCGAGCAGGGCGGCCCGGAAGGAGCCGTACGTGCCGACGCGGTAGTACAGCGCGGTGCGGCCGGGCGCGTTGTGCGGCGGGGCCGGAGCGAGGCGCTCGTCGTGGCCGCCGCGGCAGGCGCCGCCGCAGCCGCAGGCGCCGGTCGCGGTGACCGGGTGCGGGTACGTCATCGGGCACCTCCCAGGGATATCGCCAGCAGGCCGTTCTCCGGCCGGTCCGGGTCGTTGTCGCAGGTGGCGATCTCCAGCGGGCCGAGCCGCAGCACGCCGTCCTCCCTCTCTCCTCGGTCCTGTCCGGACAGCCGCCGCAGCCTGGTGACCTCGACGCTCTCCACTCCGGGCACGGCCGCGGCGGTGGCGACCAGCCGGCTGAGCCGGACCGGTCCGCCGAAGGTCAGCGCGTCGGGGTGGAAGAAGCCGAGCCGCCCGCCCGGCAGCCGTCCGCTGCCCAGTACGCGGTACAGCTCGGCGAGGATCTGCCCGTGCTGGTGGCCGGGTCGCGCGCACACGGTGAGCGCGATGTCCAGCGGCACCAGACGCGCGGGGCCCACGACGAGGTCATGGCCGATGCGCCGGTATACCTCCAGCGCCTGGGCGACCGAGTCGAGCAGTTCGCCCGACGGGGCGGCGGTGCCGTGGGCGTCGATGGCGACGTGTGCCTCCTGGGCACTGCCCGTCCAGCGGAGCTCGGCCGCCGCCCGCCGCACGCCCGGCAGGGCTCCCGCGAGGGCGGCGTAGTCCTCGGCGGTGACCGCGCGCAGCCGGGTGCGGCGCAGGTCGAGCGGGGCCAACTGGCGTACCTGCTCGACGGGTTCGGGCTGGGTGCCGCCGGTGGCGGGCAGCGGGTTGCGCACGACGGCGACCGGGGCCTCGCACGCGCCCCGCACGACGAGGTGGTTGATGGCTTCGGCGCCGACGTTGCCGGCCGTGCCGCCGCCGAGCCGGTGGCGCGGCTCCAGCCGGGCGCCGGGTGTGGGTCGCGCGCCGTGGCGGCCGTCGCCGAAGCGCAGGGCCAGACGGCCGTCGTCCTCGAGTTCGCCCACGAAGTGCCGGTCGCGGGGGCCGCTGTCGAGCAGATCGCGGCGCGGTACCCAGGTCTCGTCCGGGCCGTACAGGCGTACGGCGGGCAGGGCCCGGCGCGGGTCCTGGGCGAGGGCGGCGGTCGCGGGTCCGCGCAGTACCGGCTCCTCGGGGTGGAGTCCGGCCGCGTGGGCCGGGCCCCAGGCGTGGGCGATCTCCCAGGCGATGGGCCCGTCGAGCACGGTGCCCGCGCGGGCCCGGGCGGCGAGGACCTCCACGCGGCGCAGCTTGGTCTCGAGCAACTGGTCGCTGCGGTGGAGGAGTTCGCGCAGGGCGCGGACCGGATGGGTGCGCAGTTCGAGGCGTTCCAGCACGTCCAGCCCGTAGACGACGGCGAGTTCGGCGATCTCCGGTTCGCCGAGGCCGTCCCGGTCGCGGGCGCTGCGCCACAGCTCGACCAGCCGTTGCCGGACCCGGCCCGGGATGGCCGCGATGCGGGCCGCCTGCCCGGCGGCGACGGTGCCGGGGTCGGGGTAGGGCACCGCCTGGGTGACGGGTGCGCGGCCGAGGACCGGCCGGAAGCGGGGCGCGATGCCCGGGTAGGCCGACTGGGCGAGCAGGGTGCGCAGTGCGGCGGCCTGGGCGTACGCCGTGCCGGGCACGACCTGCTCGTGGCGCTGCCCGGCGCTCTCCAGGCGGAGACCGGCACGGTTTGTGGCGGCTTCGCCGACGACGTCGAAGAGCTCGCGGACGTCGTCCGGCACGAGGGCGCGGCCCGATCCGGTCTTGTCCGTGAGGGCGTTGATCAGCCGCGCGGGCGCGTTGCCCTCCTCGGTGTCGTGGCAGCCGAAGGCGGGCCGGTCGCACACGGCGGCGACGGCGGGCACGGGCGGCACGGTGACCGCCTCGGGGAGGCCGGTCAGGGTGCGTCCGTGGTCGACGAGGACGACGTTGCCGCGGGCGAGGGTGACGTCCTCCACGGGGAGGCAGTCGCGTCCGGCGCGGGTGGTGAGGCGGAGCGGGAAGCGCAGCGCGTCCTCGGCGTCCCAGGTGACCTCCAGGACCGGCTGGTCCTCGATCCGGTCGAGGCCGGGCGTGACGGAGGTGAGACGGACGGCCTGGCGGTGTGCGGGGTCGGCGTCGCCCGGGGTGCCGGTGCGCGGGCCCCTCACCTCCTCCAGGACGAGCACGTCGCCCGGCCGCAGGGCCAGCCGGCGTTCCCGGCACGTCTCGGGGTCCGCCCACGCGTCCCGCAGGGTGGCGGCGGTGGCGCCCCGGGGCAGGGTGCACACCTCGCCGCCCCAGGTCCACAGCCGGACGGCGTTGTGCGCGACCCTCAGCTCCAGCGGGTCGGTGGCGACGACGGGTTCGAAGACCTCCACCGAGCCGCGCTCGTCGAGGTCCCCGAGATCGGTCTCGTCGATCACGACGCCCGGCTCGGGGCGGTCGTGCGGGTCGAGGCTGCGCACGTCGACGGAGGCGAAGCGGAAGGTGCCGGGGGCGAGCACCTGGTCGTCCGCCGTCTGGACGGTGACGTACGCGCGGGCGTTGCATCCGTCGTGCATCGCGTAGTCGATGAGCCGCACATGGCGGCGTACGGAGACGCGGCGGCGGGCGGTGTCGAGGTAGGCCTCGGTGGCGACGGCGTCCTGCTGGTAGCTGATCTGGTCGCCGGTGTAGGCGAGCAGTTCGACGAGGGTCACGCCCAGGTCGGCGGGGTTGCGCTCGGCCCAGTCGGGGGTGGTGAGCGCGAGCCGGTCCAGGAGGAGCTTGCGGATGGTGTCGTAGTCGCGGGCCGTGTAGTCGATGACGGGTGCGGCCGGGAAGACCGGCTCCTCGTGCGGGGCGTCCGTGCAGTCGAAGGGGGTGGGGCAGTCGGGCCGGAAGGTGAACGTGGCGCTGTGGTAGCGCTGGTCGAAGCCGCGGTACGGCTCGGTGCCGGGCCGCCCGTACGGATCGCACTCGACGAGCGAGAGCCGGTAGCGGGAGGTGTCGCCGGCGCGGTCGAGCGTGACGTAGAGCCGGTCGTCCAGTTCCGGGTCCTCCTCGCGTTCGACGCTGACGTCGACGGCGGTGATGCCGGTGACGCTGCGGCCGCCGTCGATGCGGACGTTCTCGGGGCCGAGGCCGTGCGGGGCCTTGCCGAGGAAGGTGACGGTGAGCAGCAGCCCGCCGTCGTCGGCCTCGACGGTGTCGACGCCGTTCAGCCGGGCGGCCCTCACCTTGCCGCGGCGGGACGCGGTGGTGCCGGAGGTCATGCGGCGGCCCTCCCTTCGAAGACGTCGTCGCGCCGGGCGCCGGTGGCGCGGACGGCGTACGACAGATGGACGCGGACGCAGTGGTCCTCGCTGACGATGTCCAGCGCCGTCACCTCGATGAGGTCGCCGAGCCAGCGTTGCAGCGCGGCCTGCACGGACAGTTCGAGCGTGCTGATCAGCTCGGGGCTGCTGGGGGCGAACACCAGGTCCAGCAGCCCGCAGCCGAAGTCGGGGCGCATCACGCGCTCGCCGGGGCTGGTGAACAGCAGTTGCTCGACCAGGTCGTGGACGTGCTCCCCGTGGCGGGCGTGCGCCGTGCGTCCGCGACGGTCGGCGCGGAAGGGGAACGCGAGGTCGGAACGGGGCCTGGTGGCCCGGCTGCCGGGGCTCATCGGACGGTGACCTTTCGCTGCGCGGCCTGGACGACGGGCGGCCCCTGCGGGACGAGGGCCGCGCTGAAGCACTGGGCCGGCGAGGTGTCGAGCAGCACGGGAGCGCCGTCGGCGGTGATGCCGGTGCGGCCGGCGGTCCAGCGGACGGTGACGCACGGCGACGGCACCCGGTCGACGGTGTGCGGGCAGCCGGTCACCACGTAGCTGTGGGCCGCCGTGGCGACGGCGGCGCCCGCGACGCGCAGTCCCCCGGCGGGCGGTGTGGCGGCGGTGACGCGGCCGCCGTGCGGGCAGCCGATCACGGCGCCCGTGTCGAGCAGATTCCCGGACACGTTCTTCTCTCCCCGTCTATCGCTTCGAGAGCACGGTCAACTGGCCCTCGTTGATGGTCACTTCGCGTCCGCGCAGCACGATCTCGGCGCCCGCGCCGGTCGCGATGACCACGGCCTCCTTGGTGATGCGGATGGAGGCGCCGCCCTGGGCCTGGAGGAGGATCCCCTGTTCGGCGCCGGGCGTGTCGTTCATGACGAGTTTGTGCGCCCCCGGCGTCTGCACCACGACCGGCTTGCTGGGCGAGCCGGCCTGGAGTTCGCGGCGCGCGTCGGGCGGCAGCTCGTCGGCGGCCCCGTACCAGCAGCCCGTCCACACCGGGAAGCTGGGATCGCCCTGCTCGAACTCCACCCACACGCCCGCGCCGGGCGGCGGCACCGCGAACTGCCCCGACTGCGGCCCGGTGAACGGCAGGCAGGGCAGCGCCCAGGTGGACGGCTCGTCGCCGAGCACGTCCGGGACCTCGGCGGTGACGCGGCCGATGCGCAGGGGGTCGTCGTTGCTCACGACCCGGCCGCGGAACTTGCCGAGGTAACGATTGCTGGGTGCCGCCATGCTGAACTGCTCCTGGTCTGCGTTGGGCCGGCCGCTAGGGCCGGACGTGGTCGCTGCGGGCTTCGAGGCCCTCGCGGGAGAGGGTGAAGTTCTGCTGGAACGAGCCCGGCCGCAGGTTGTGCGTGACGGACTTGACGTAGTAGTCGCCGTCGTAGGCGCGTCCGGCGCCCCGTACGCCGACGAGCTGGCGCGGCTGGAGGATGTAGCCGTGCCGGTTGACGTCGAGGGAGCCGGAGCCGGAGACCACGTCGGCGGAGACGGCCGCGCGGGCGAGCAGCTCCGCCTCGGCCTGCTCGCGCTGCTGCTTGGCGGTGCCGGACAGCGTCCTGCGCCTCAGGGCCGGGGTGGGGCGGCGCCCCAGGGGCGGTCGCAGCGGGCTGATCGGCGGCTGGGGCAGCAGGGTGGACTGCCGGGTCCCCGGGTCCTGCCAGCGGGCCTGCGGTTCCTCCCGGGCGGTCCCGTCGTAGGCGAACGTCATCTGGTCGACGGTGGAGTGGGCGTCCAGGTTGACGCTGAGGGCGTGCTGGCGGATGCCGAGCCGGACCTCGGGGCCCCAGCGGGCCGCCGACTGCCCCGGGTTGGGGCCCGGCTCCAGGTAGAAGGTGTAGCCGTTGGCGCGGGCGAGCTCGGTGACGTACTGGAGGTCGGTGCCGGTCTGGTAGTGCACGCGCAGGTCCTGGTGCGGGGGCTGGGCGACCTTCTCGGTGTAGACGTCGGGCCGGATGCCGTAGTCGGAGTAGCGGCGCAGGATGGCGAGCACGCGCTCGGACGGCGGCAGGTTGGGGTAGCGGGCGGTGCGCTCCTCCAGGTCCATGAGGAGGGTGAGGTCCTCACCGGTGACGGTGAGGGTGGAGTGGCCGGGCCGGTTGCTGGCGCCGACCTCCTGCCGTACGACGAGCCCGTCGAAGAGGACGGCGGGCGTGCCCCGCACGGTGACGGTCACGATCAGCCGGGTCTTCGGGTCGAAGAACCCCTCGGGCAGCAGCCGGCGGCTGATGAGGCCGTTCTTGGTGAGGTCGAAGGCGAGCTGGAAGCCGCTGCGTTCGCCGGCGGTGGCGGTGATCTGGGCGGTGAGCAGGGCCTCGGTGACCTCGGCGGGCACGGGGCGGGCGAGCTTCGGCCCCATCAGGAGGGTGATGTGGACGGGGCCCTGCCCCACGGGGAGGTCAAACACGCCGGTCCCCCTGCGGGAAGCCGCCGGCGAGGGGGATGTCGATGACGCGCCCGGCCTCGTCGGTCAGCTCCCGCGGATCGAGTACGGGGTTGGCGTCGGCGATCTGCCACCACTGGCCCGGGTCGCCGAAGTACCGCTGGGCGAGCAGGTCGGGGCGCTCCCCGGCGCCGACGGCATGGGGTGCGGTGTCCTGCCCGGTGTCGTCGAGCGGGGGCAGCAACCGGCGCTTGGTGTAGCGCACTTCGGTGCCGTCGGGCTGCCGGTGCACCCCGATCTCGGCGTCGTGGTAGCGGCTGGTGCGCGGGTACGGGTGAGCGCCGGGTATGGCGTCCAGGGCGCTCTCGTACGGTTCGATGTCGGCCATGGTGTGGCTCAGCCCCTCCTGATCGATGCGCTCGCGTGCGCCGCCGCGCCGAGGCCGCCGCCGAGTCCGAGGGGGCCGAGGCCGCCGCCCCGGGCCGCGGCGGCCAGCCGCTCCTTCTGCGCGAGGTGCGCCATGTACAGATCGGCACCGCGGTGCCCGGCGGGCAGATCGCTGACGGTGAGGATCTTCATCCCGATGCTGAGCGAGGCGCGGATCGGGTTGAGGTTCACGTCGAACGCGGACTCGTTGACCGACAGCTCCGTCAGCCGTACGGGCATGACCCGCTTGCTGCCCCAGGTGAACAGCGTCAGCGGCATCTCGATCGGGCTGATCTCGATGGCGCCCTTCTGCGACAGCCTGCTCGCGGCGCGCAGTTGGGCGGTGGTGGGCTGCACGAGCATCTCCAGCGTGGCGAGCTGGGGATGGATCCCGTCGGGCGCGGCGATCTCGAACTGATCGGTCGCGTCGATCTCGGCGGTGAACTTCCAGGTCTCCTGCGCCGGGCCCTTGAGCCGCAGCGCCTCGTTCCGGTCCCCGCTCCCGGTCCCCCCGCCTCCGGCGTCACCGCTGTCACCGGCCGACTGGGGGCTGACACTGCGTTCGAGGGTGTCCGGGTTGAACTGGAGGACGATGATGCGCTGCGGGGTGCCGGTGTCGGGGTCGACGACGACGATGCCGGAGCGTATGGGTTTGGGGATGTCGGCGTAGCGGGTCACGTGCGCTCCCGGAGGCGGGCCTGCAGGTCCGTGTAGTCGTGGTCGGGGAAGAGGCGGGGGAAGACGTCGAGCATTTCTCCGAGCTCGTCCCCGAGGCCCAGGAAGTCGTCGTCCGCGAAGGAGACGTCGCAGAACAGGAACTGCCAGCCGAACGTGCCCTTGGTGAGCGTGAGGGCGTCGAGGTAGCGGCAGGGGTCGAGGGCCATCCGGAAGCCGCCCAGGTTGTAGTGGAAGTCGTGGTACCAGATCTCCGGGGTGGGGGTGTCCGGGGTCAGGCGCAGCGCCGCGAAGGCGCCCGTCCCGCTCACCGGGTGATCGTCCAGCACCCTGAACTCCGCGTACCGCCGCCGTTCGTCGTGGGTCATCAGCTCGGTCGCCGTGGGCGGCGCCTCGGTGGCGACCACGGCGGGCAGGTGCGCGACGCAGAACTCTCCGGAGAGGCCGTTCTCCGAATCCTCCAGGCTCCAACTGGCCGAGCACTGCTCGAAACGGACGAAGCAGTCCTTGAGCGCGCTGTCCAGGGAGACACCCGTGGACGCGGTGATGGCGGCGAATGCAGCGTCGATGTCCTCGCACGCGGGGTCGACGACACCGGGCAGGGCGTCGTACACCTCGAATGCGGACGCCTCTCGCAGTTCGCTCATCATCAGCCGCAGTCGTCGTTCGGCGGGGTTCAGGTCGGTCATGGGCTAGCTCCGTTCGTCGGGCGCGGGCGGCGCCGGGGTCAGTAGGAGATCAGTCCTTCGATGTGCCGTGCGCGGATCTCCGCCTTGACCGTGCTGAACTCGCCCTGCAACGGGCTGCTGGTCGCCTTCAGGTGTTTCTCGAGCCGCGTGGTGAGATCGCCGACGTTCCGGAACCGCCTCTGGCGGGCCAGCTTCCTGATCTCCGCGGCCATCCGGGTCGATGCCTTGAAGTACTTCGAGAACATGCGGTCCTCTTCGCTCTGCCGGTTCACCTCGATGAACTTCGGCAACGGAATGTCCTCGGTGAAGTGGTGCCTGGGCGCCATGGTCGGCGGCCTTTCCTTCCACGTGTTCCCGGACTTGTAGTGGTAGTTCCACCGGGTCATGACGTTCTCCGGGAAGAACTCGTGCGGATTGCCGCGGAACGTGACCCGGACCGTGTACCAGATCGCCTTGCCCGCCGCCGACCTCGCCGTGTTCGCCGCGTCCTCGACGCCGTAGTGGAATCGCGTGTTGATGTCGCCCGGCGCGGGTACGAGGTTCGATCCGGATGCCAGACCGCCCAGCTTGAAGGGCAGCAGGTGCATCTTGACGAAATGGTTCGGGGCCTGGGAAAGGGCTTGGCTCCACCCGAGGGGGTTGGGCGACTTCGTGTTGTGCAAGCCTGCCGGCTGCCCCTTCGGAATGCCCTGTTGCAGGTAATAAGCTTTGAAATTCCGTGCCCGCACGTTGTCCACGAACGGCGGGAACACCGCGGGCGGGATGCCGTTGTTGTTGCTGGTGTCGCGCTCTTCGAGGAGGCGGGCGAGTTTCACCATCGCCGCCTGGAGCCGCTTGTACTGCCAGGACCGGATGTTCGTGGGAATCGGACGGCTGCCGTAGTTCGCGGTCGTGTACCGGGGCGACATGGCGTTCTGCATGCCGTCGACGCTCTGAGCCAGTGCGTCCGCCTTGTTGAGGGCGGTCGTCTGGGCGTTCTTCTCAATACCGGCGGGCATCGTCGCGATGTCCGACTGCCAGTCGGCGAAGAACGCGCTCATCGCCTGCTGCACACTGCGCACCACGAGGTCGGCGCTCTGCGTACGGCCGTTGAACAGCAGGGTGTGCCGCTCGCCGTCGGCCGTGCGGAAACGCACCTGGGGCAGCGGCGGCGCCTGCCGCTGCCTGGTCTCCTCGCGCCGCCTGTCGTTGTCGCGGCGCCGCGTGCGGTCCCTGTCCCGTGTGCGGTCCCGATCGTGCCGGCGCCGCCATTGGTCCCGCAGCCGGCGCAGCCGGTCGTTCAGCCGGCTGCCGAGCCGGCGGCGGGCCTTCCCGTAGAGCGTGCGGGCCGCCCGGCGGGCGCGGTCGACGGCCGCCTTGACCGTCTGGCGGGCCCGCCGGAGCGGGCTGCGGCGAGGCCGGTCACCGGGCCGACGGTCGCGGTCCCGGTCCCGGTCCCGGTCCCGGTCCCGGTCCCGGTCCCGGTCGCGCGAACGTCGGTCGGGCGTGCTGCCCGTGTCCCGGCGGGGCTCGTCGGGGCGGCGACTGTCGTCGGTGCGGCGGTCGTCGAGGCGCGTGTCGCGGGCGTCGCGGTCACGGCCGTCCCTCCGGTCGGAGCCGGGGCGGCGCCGGTCGCGGAGCGTGTCCCGGGCCGGGCCGCGGCGCTCGTCCCTGTCGTCGTCGCGCAGCCTGCGCTCGGCGTCCCGTGCCCGGCGCCTGGCCACGTTCACCTCGCGGCCCTCCGCGCGGCGTTCGTCGTCGTCTCGGCGCTTCTTCGGGCGCGTGGCGTGCGAGGGGCGCGGCTTCTTGTCCGGGGAGGAACGCTTGCCGGGGCGGGGCTTGGGCGAGGGCCGGGAGGTCTTGTCGGGCGAGGGCCCCCGCGGGGCGGGGCGCTCGGCCCGCTGGTCCGGGCCGGTGTCGTCGTCCTTGGGCCTGTCGTGCCTCGGCTTGTCGTCGTCGGGCTTGCCCGGTGCCTCCGGGCGGTCAGGTCCGGGCTTGTCCTTCTTCGTGCGGAGCTTCTTCAGCATGTCGCCGAGCCGGTCGGCGACCTTGCCCATGAAGCGGCCCACTCCCTCGATCAGGAACGTGTAGACCAGCTCCAGCAGGGCGACGACACCGGCGGCGACCGCCTTCGCGAACGGCAGCGCGCCGTTGCCGCTCTTGACGGACTTGAGGAAGTCCATGAACAGGCCGAAGGCGGCGAGGATCTCGCTGAGGGCGCCCCACGCCGTCTGCAGGGCGTCGATGATCGCCATGACCCAGCCGGCGCCGGGGATGAGCTTGGCGACGACCTTCTCGACGACCATCACGCCGATGGTGACGGGGAGTTGGGGAAGGGCCTCGTCCCAGGCCATCTGCGCCATCTGCTCGACGGTGACGCCGCCGGAGATCAGCTCCTGGAAGTCCGCCATCGGGATGCCGATGATCTCCTGGACCTTCTGGTTGAACCAGGCCCGGACCGCGGTCTTGATCTCCTCGAAGAGGTGTTCCTTCGCGCCCGTCTCGGCGGCGGCACCGGCCTTTCCGATCCAGTCGCCCGGGTCGGAGACGATGTCGTTGAAGATGGCCGCCCACTCGCCGAGCGCGGCGACGGCTGCGGCGCCGAACTCCAGCGCGCCGACGGTGACGGTCTCGGCGATGTCGACCGCCGCCAGCAGGCCGCCCTCCAGGGCGTCGAGCCCGGCCAGCAGCGCACCGCACAGGCCGTCGAGGAGCTTGCCCGCGACCTCCTTCAGCGCGTCCGCCGCCTCGTTGACCTTCTGCACGGCCCAGTCGCGTGCGCCGTCGATGGTGGTGCGCCACTTGTCGCGCATCGCCGGGTAGTCGGCGAGGAGTTCGTCGCCGAGGGCGATCAGCGCGTCGGCGAAGGTGTTGATCTGGTCGATGACCCAGTTGCGGGCGTCATCGATGAGCTTGAAGACCTGCTGCTTGAACTTGTCGATGAGGTCGGTGACGACCTGGCGGGCCTTCTCGAAGACGCTCTTGATGGCGTTCTTGAGGTTCTCGAAGAACTCCTTCAGCTTCTCGATGGCCTCTTCGAGCCAGTTGTCGGCGTCGTCCTTGCCGTCCTCCTGCTTCTTCTCCGCCTCCTTCTCGGCGCCGGCCTGCTCGTCGTCGATCTTCTTGTTGTCGTCCTCGGTCCGCTTGTCGACGTCCTTGTCGGTGTCCTCCTCCTTCTGCTTGATGTCGTCGCGGACCTTGTCGTACTTCTTGCCCTTCTTGTCGTCGATCTCCGAGACCTTGTCGTCCTGCTCCTTGCGCCACCGGTCCCGGGAGTCGGCGATGTCGGAACGGCCCTTGGCGCGGGCGTCGGACTGCTTCCTGCCGCTGGCCGTGACCTCCTTCTGCAGGTCCTGGTCGTGCTGCTTGCGGTCGTCGGCCGCCTTCTTGTCCTTGGCCTGGCGCTCCTGGCCCATCTTCTGGCGGCCCTGCGAGAAGCCCGCCTGGATCTGCGGGCCCCGGTCGTGCTCGGCGACCGCGGAGGCCGATTCGATCGGCACCCCGCCGCCGGACACCGACCGCGTGCCGCCGCCCTTCGCGCCCTTCTTCCCGCCGGCCACCTTGCCGGTCAGGGTCTCCTTGGGCACGTCGGGGTAGATCTGGTCCTCGCCCATCGGGCGGGCCACGTCGTCACGTCCCGACCGGTGCAGTTCGTTCTTCCGCTCGTCGAGCTTCCTGCCCTGCTCGTCGGTGCGCTGCGGGTCCGAGTCGTTCTCCAGCGGAAGCCTCGGGGCGTCGCCCACCCGGGCGTTCGTCAGTCCCTCGTCCTTGGTCGGCAGGCCCAGGATGGAGTCGATCAGGTCGTCGAGCGGGAGGATCTCCTTCAGCAGCTTGCCGAACAGCTGGGCGCCGATGGTGACGGCGATGTCCCACCAGCTCGGCTCCGGCACGTTCGCGCCCGGGACCTCGCCCTGCGGCTTCTGCTCGCCCTTGATCTCGGGCGTCCTGCCCTGGGCCGCGTCCGTACGGGCGACCTTGGCGTTCGTGTACGTGCCCGGCGCCGCCGCCCGCGGGCCGCCGGGGACCGTGCGCGGGGAGCCGGAGGGCCGCTGCATCTTCGGCGGCGCCTTGCGCAGGGTGGTGCGCTCCTTGTCGACCGAGCGGCCGACCGCGCTGTCGACACCCTTGAGCGTCTCCAGGGCCTGGTGCGGCTTGAGCCCCGCGGCCGTCGACAGGCCGGACTCGGGGGTGGCGTTGGAGACGTCCGGGGGCGGGGTCTCCTTCCTGGTCCCGGCCTTGGCGCCGCCGGACGCGGCGGGGCGGCCTCCGCCACCGGCCCGGCCGCCGGAGCGGACCGCTGCGGGCGCCGGGGACGTGCGGCCACCGCCTCCACCTCCACCTCCGCCACCGCCACGGCGCGACGCGGTCTTCGCGGCCTTTCGTGCCGCCTGGCGCTTGCTGCCGGCCGGGCGGGAACGCGAGCCCGTGGCACCGCCGGAGCCCGGGGCCTCCGCACTCCCGGGGGTGTTGGTCTTCGCCTCCGGGCCCGCGGCCATGGGCGAAGGCCCGTTGCCCGGTGCCAGTTTCGGCGCGCTCGCGGGTCCCGGCGTGGAGACCTTGTCCGGGCCGCTCGCCGTCGCGGGAGTGGTCGCCGGGCCCTTGCCTTCGGTGGCCTCCTGGACGCCGGAGGTCGTGTCGGGTGCGGGAGACGTGGTCCCCTGGTCGCCGGCGGTGTCGCGTGGGCCGGTCGACGCGCCCTCGGGCTTGTCGGCCTGCTCGTCCTTGCCCTTGTCCTTGTCCGCTCCGGTGTCGGTCTCCTTGCCGCCACTGCGGTCGGGAGCTCCGGCTTCCGGTTTCCGGGCGGCGCTCGGGCCCTGGCTCGCGCTGTCCGTCCCTGCTCCGGTGCCCGCCGGTGAACTGGCGCCCTGCGTACGGGCGTCCTCGTTCGCCTTGGCCAGCCGGTCGGGTGCGGCCGCCTCACCGGACTGCGGCGCATCACCGGACTGCGGCGCCTCGCCCGACGTGGCGCCGTCGGCGGCCCGGGCCCCCTCGTCGCGCCGTCGGGCGTCGGCGTCCTGGGCGCGGTCCTCCGCCTGCTGCCGGTCCCGGTCACCACCGGCCGCGGCGACGGCACGGGCAGCGGCCGCAGTGTCCGTCCCCGCCGCCTCGGTGGCCCCGTCGGCGTCGGGCCGCTGCCCGGCGTCCGGTCCGAAGGTGACGGCGTCCGGGACGTCGTCACCCGCCGTCGTCTCCTCGGCGGACGACGCAGCTGCCTGATCCGTCCCGGGCCGTTCGTCCTGCCGCGCACCGTCCGTCACCGAGGCGACGTCCGTGGACGGAAGCGGGGGCCGGGGGGCCGTGCCCTTCTGCCGTTCCTCGACGAGGCTCGCGTTCCTGGCCGCGTCGGTGTGCCCGAGGAGGTCGGCTTCCGAGGGGGGTGCCTCCTCGGAAGCCGGCGCCTCGTCCGTCCGAGCGGGGTCATCGGCCTCGTCCTGCTCGGACTCCGGTTCGAGTCCCAACGGCTCGTCGTCGGCGTCCTGTTCGTTCTCCGGGTCGCCCACCGCACGCGCCGTTCCGGTGTCCCCGCCGGTCCGGGACCTCTCGCCGGGCTCGGCTCCGCTGCGGTCGACGGTGCCCGGGGCGGGGGCCCGGCGGCGGGTCGCCTCGGCCGGGGCCCCGTCCTCGTGCCGTTCCTGTTCGCCGGCCTGCTTCTCGGGCTCCTGGGCCGCCTCGTCCTCGGGACCGCCCCGGTCCTCCTCGGTGTCACGCTCGTCCTGCTTGTCCTGGTCCTGCTGGTCGCGTTCGGTGTCCGAGGCGTCCTTGCGTTCGTCGGCGGCGTCCTTCTCGGCGTCCCGGCCGGAGGCGTCCTTGTCGTCCTGCTGCTCCTGCGAGCGCTCCTGCTCGTGCTCGGAGCCCCTCTGCTGCCGTCCGGCCGCGCCGGCGCGGCCCTGGGCGTCCTCCCGGTCGGCCTCTCCTGAGGCGGACTCGCCGTCCTCCTCTTCCAGGTCGCCGCCGGGCGTGGTCCGGCCGTCCTGCGGTCTCCCGCCGGGCTTGCCCGGCTGGTTCGGCCGTACGTCCTGCCCGGGGGCGGGCTCGGTCCCGGAGTCCTCGCGAGCGCGCTCCTCCTCGATCTCCTCCACCGCGCCGGGTACGGGGAGGGGAGCCGCTGCTGCCTCCGTCGGCAGCGGGCCCGACCGCTCCGTCTCCGCCACCCCCTCCAGCAGCCGGTCGACGACCGGCGCGGGCAGCCGCAGTTCCAGCCGGTCGAAGACGCTGTCCTGCACCTCCGGCGCCATCCGGGCCAGTTGGATCCGGACGCGGCCCGACCGGTCCTCCGGGTCGCCGCGCAGCGAACGAAGAAGGCCGTTGGCCATGCGGTCGACGAGGGTCGCCGGGTCCAGCTGCTCCATGCGGCGGCGGTCGGCGTCGACGGTCGCGTAGCGGAGCCAGCCCGGGGTGGCCTGCCCCTCCTCGACGTCCGGAACCGCTTCGGCCGCGCCGGGACCCGTGTCGCCCACCAGGTCCTGCGCCGCCGTCTCCGCCTCCCGCTCGATGGCCTGCTGCGGCAGGCTCACCGCGCCCAGTTCCCGGCCCGCTCGCAACGCACCGAGGCCGTGCGGGTTCTGGACGGTGTGCAGGAGCTCGTGGGCGAGCAGCCGGCGGCCCTCGTCCGTGCCGGGCCGGTACGCCCCCTCGCGGAAGAGGATGTCCTGGCCGACCGCGACCGCGTCCGCCCCGAGCAGGTCCGCCAGCCGGCCGGCGTCCCGGCCGGTGTGCAGGCGTACGCGGCTCAGATCGTGCCCGAGACGCTCCTCCAGCTCCCGCCGTACGCCCGGGTCGAGCGGCTGGCCCGCGCCGCTGACGATGTCCCTGGGCTCGGGAGCACGGGACCTGGCCGCCCGCTCCTTGCGCTTGCGGCGGCGCTGCTCCGCGGACTGCTCCGCACGGCCGTCCTGGGTCCGGGAGTCGCTCACGAGGTCACCTCCCCGCGGCCGCTCAGTCCCTCGTGCACGGCACGCGCCAGTTCCTGGCCGAGCCGGCGCGCGGACAGCCCGGCGGGCAGCGGGGGCAGGCCGGACAGGACGTCGGCCGTCCACGGTCCGTCGGCGGGCACACCGCGCTCGCGGACCAGCCGGGTCAGCTCGTGTGTGAACGCGGCCGCCACCCGGTCGGGGTCGGCGCGGAAGCCGTCGAGGACCAGTTCGCCTATGTCCACGCGGATCTCGCGCGGAGCCGGGGCCGGTCCCCCGGCGCTCCCGCCGCTCTGTGTCACACCCATCCGCGGACCTCCGTCGGCGTCAGGGAGCGTTCCAGCTTGAGGTATTCGGTGCGGGCGGCGGCGAGCATGTGCCGCATCTGCAGCGCCTCGCCCTCCTCCGCGGCGAGGAACGCCCCGGACAGGGCGATGTTGCGGATCGAGCCGCCCGCCACCGTGAGCCGTGCGAGCAGCTCCGGGTCGATGTCCTTCACCGGGGCCTGCGGCGGCAGCACCCGGCGCCAGATCTCGGCGCGCTCGTACTCGGCCGGGAAGGGGAAGTCGATGACGAAGCGGATGCGCCGCAGGAAGGCGTTGTCCAGGGCCTTCTTCATGTTGGTGGTGAGGATGGCGAGGCCGCGGTAGGCCTCCATCCGCATGAGCAGGTAGCTGACCTCGAGGTTGGCGTACCGGTCGTGGCTGTCCTTGACCTCGCTGCGCTTGCCGAACAGCGCGTCGGCCTCGTCGAACAGCAGGAGGGCACCGCCGCGTTCGGCGGCGTCGAAGACCCGGCGGAGGTTCTTCTCGGTCTCGCCGATGTACTTGCTGACGACCTGGGAGAGGTCGACGACGAACAGGTCGAGGCCCAGCTCCTTCGCCATCACCTCGGCGGCCAGGGTCTTGCCGGTGCCGGAGCCGCCCGCGAAGAGCGCGGTGACGCCGAGGCCCCGGCGCAGGGTGGCACCGAAGCCCCACTCCTGGTGCACCACCGGCCTCTGCCGTACGTGGGCGACGATCTCGCGCAGCACGCCGGTCTGCCGCTCGTGCAGCACGAGGTCGCTCCAGCCGGCCTGCGGTTCGATGCGGCGGCCGAGTTCGTCCATGCCGATGCGGGCCTCGTCCATACCGGCCCGCCAGGCGAGACCCGCGGCGTCGAGCCGGTCCTCGTGGGGCAGTTCCCGCCGTACGGTCGCGGCGGCGGACCGTACGACGTGCGGCGGCAGCTGGAACTGGGCGGTCAGCGACCGCAGTTCGCCCTCGCCGAGGTCGGCGACGTCGCTGAACGCGTCGGCCCACAGGGCCAGTTGCTCCTCGTCGCCGAGGCTCGGCACGGTCACCCGGGTGCCGTGCGGGCGGTCCGTCCGGCGCGGGTCGTTGCTCGATACGACGACCGGTACGGCGGCCCCGGCCAGGAAGGCCTCAGTGGCCGACCGCTGCTCCCGGTCGGGTTCGCCGAACTCCACGAGCAGCGCGGCGGGCAGCAGGATCGCCTCGCGCTGCCACAGCCGGGCGAACCGGTCGCGCTCGGCGGGGTCGACGGGGATGTCCTCGGCGCTCACCGTGTACAGCCCGAGCCCGGCGCGGGCGGCAGCCGCGGCGGCGATGTCGGCGCGGCTGCGCGGATCGCCTCCGACGAGTTCGACGAGCAACGGCGCGTCGGGGCGGGCACCGTCCGTCCAGCCGCCCGCGACCCGGCTCGCGGCCAGGTCGTACGACGGCGGCAGCCGGTCCGGCACGGGGGTGCGGAGCGCCTGTCCGTGCAGTCTGGCGTCCAGGTAGGGCGAGCCGAGGAGGAAGTGCAGGATGCGTTCGTCGAGCCGCAGCCGGGTGGTCGTCAGCCGTGACACGTCGTCCGGTTCCAGGATCCGCCAGCGCCGCAGCGGCGACACGGGCGGCAGCGCGCTCCAGTGTGGCTCGTCCAGGGCGGCCAGGGCGAGGGAGAACGTCGGGTGGGCCCGCTCCGGGTCGCCGCTGGCGGCGGCGCAGCGCGCGGCGGTGGTGGGCTCCAGTTCCTGCGCGGCCGTGAGCAGGACGAGGTCCCGCTCGAACGCGGTGAGCCCGAAGCAGGTGACCAGGGCGTCGAGGGGTGCGGTACCGGGGCCGTCGGCGGGCCCGGGCACAGGGGTATGCGCCGGGCGCTCCTCATGGGCGGTGCCGGGGCCGTCGGCGGGCTCGGGCACAGGGGTGTGCGGCGGGTGCTCCTCATGGGCGGTGCCAGGGCCGTCGGCGGGCCCGGGCACAGGAGTGTGCGCCGGGCGCTCCTCATGGGCGGTGCCAGGGCCGTCGGCGGGCCCGGGCACAGGAGTGTGCGCCGGGCGCTCCTCATGGGCGGTGCCAGGGCCGTCGGCGGGCCCGGGCACAGGAGTGTGCGCCGGGCGCTCCTCATGGGCGGTGCCAGGGCCGTCGGCGGGCCCGGGCACAGGAGTGTGCGCCGGGCGCTCCTCATGGGCGGTGCCGGAGCCGACGGCGGGCCCGGGCACAGGGGTATGCGCCGGGCGCTCCTCATGGGCGGTGCCGGAGCCGTCGGCGGGCCCGGGCGCAGGGGTGTGCGGCGGGTGCTCTTCGCCCTTCGTGGCGCGCAGCGCGTGAGCGTCGACGCGGGCCAGGACACGCCGGATCTCCGCCGTGAGCGTGGTGCCGTCGCCCAGGGCGGCGGCAGCTCCGGTCTGTCCCGTGGCCGTCGCGTGCGTTGCCATGTCCTCACCTGCCCCCGTCGTTCCCATGTGCCTCAGTTCTCCGTGGACTCACTGCCGTCCGCGTGCGTGTCCCCGTCCTTGTTCGTGGACGCCGGTGGTGTCCGCGCGGACTTGGCGGGCTTGCCGGCCGTCCTCTTCGCGCTCCTGGCCGGCTGTGCCGCCTTGCGGCTGCGGCCCGTCTTCGCGGGCGCCTTCGCCTCGGTCCTGGCCACCGCCTTCATGGGTGGGGCGGAGGGCTCCGCGGCCTGAGGCGAGGGCGGCGGGGCCGGCTCTTCCGGCACCGGGCCGGGCGACGGCGCCCCCGGCGCCCCGAACGGCAGCACCCGCACCTCCGGCCGTTCCACCGGCCTCGCGGGCACCGGCGGCTCGCGCCCGTCGATGAGGACCAGCACGGCCTGGTAGACGACCGACAGCGCGTACGGCGTCTGGTGCAGCATCCCCCACAGCTTGGACGTCTCGTCGATGTCCATCGCCGCCGGAGTGAACCGCACCCGCTGCACCGCGTCGGCCAGGTCGCTGCCGTTCAAGTGGGGCCGCTGACCGGCGAGTTCGATGATGTCCCGGGGCAGCACGGGTATCTCGTGCAGGGTGCGCACCACCGCGCCGATCAGGCGCTGCCCGACCAGTTCGGCCTCCTCGCCGTACGCGCTGATCAGGTAGTGCAGGTCGAGCGCGGCGGCCGGACGGCGGACCAGGGTGCCGTCGGACGCCCGGGTCGGCAGGTCGTTGTTGCGCTGTGAGGTGTTGGGCGTGACCTGGTAGAGGAACACGGTGACGGTCGGTTCGAGCGGCGGGTCCACCGGCGGCCTGCGCGGCTCGACCTTGACCGCGATGTCGATGTCCGGCGGCAGGTTGGCCTCGATCAGCAGGGCGAGGGCCTGGGTGACGTGGGCGAGGGCAAGTGCGTTGCTCATGGCGTCAGTTCCTCGGTACCTCTCCTCGTCGTCCCGCTCCTCGAAGCCGACCCGCCACTTCTGGTCGTCCCGCTCCTCGAAGCCGACGCGCCGCTTCTGGTCGTCCGGCTCCTCGAAGCCGACCCGCCACTTCTGGTCGTCCCGCTTCTGGTCGTCCCGTTTCTCGTCGTACGTCCGCCTGCCGCTGCCCGCTCACTCGCGCCCCCTGGCCAGGTAGTCCGCCAGGCTGACGGTGGCTCCCGGCCGCTCCGCCCGCCGGGGCCGGGGCGTGCCGCCGCCCTGGGGGGCGCCGCCCGCGGTCACCTCCAGCCGTCCGATCTGGACCTGGACGACCCGCTCGGCCGGTCGCCCCGGGCGCCGGGACGCGACCTGCCGGACGGCGTCCCGGGCGGCCGCCGTGTCCGCCGCGCTGGGGAGCAGCGGGACGGACGCGGCGGGGGGAGCGGCGTCCGCACCAGGGGGGGTCGGTACGGACGCCGCGCTCGTGGGGACCGCCCCGTCCGCACGGCCCCGGCCGGCCGCGCGGCGCGCGGTGCCGGGGACCGGCCGAAGTGCGGGGCGGACCGGTGCGGCGGGACGCAGCAGCGGCTCCCCGGGCTCGTCCCTCCGGGCCGGACGAGTCGCGGGCTCGGCGGGCGCGGGGGCCTGCTCGGTCCGTACGACCGTCCGCTCCCGTTCCGTGCGGACGACCTCGCGGGCCGCCGGGCGGGCCGGGTCCGGCCGGGATGCCGGCACCGGGGCGGCGACGGGCCACAGCGGCTCGGCGTCGTCCGGGCCCGGTGGGGTGGCCCGGACCGCCTCGGCCCGTTCGAACGGCCCGGCCAGCCGCGGCCGTACCCGCACCACGCCGGGGCGCTGCGCGGCGGGCGTCGCGTGCCGGGCGAGCAGCCGGTCGAGGAAGTCGGGCTCCGGCCGCCCTCGCGAGATGGACTCAGACATCCGCACACAGCTCCAGGTAGTAGCGGCGCCGCAGCGGGCTGAGCGCCAGGATCTCCGGCTCGCTCCAGCCGTACGCGGTGGCGAGCAGATGGACGTCGAGCAGCAGGTCCCGGGCCCAGGCGTCCAGTTCGGTCCACAGGTAGGAGGCGATGTCCAGTTCGGCCCGGGTGCCCTCCCCGCATTCGGGGCAGGCGATGGTGAGCGCGACGTCGCCGCCCGGGTCGGCGGCCTGGGCCGCCTCGGCGATCCTCCGCTGTACGGCGACGGGCAGCTCGTCGGCGGACACGGAGCGCCCGTCGCGTACGGCGTCGGTCACGCACCGCGCCAGCAGGGCCCGGCGCGGGTCGGCAGCACCGGCCGCCGCCGTCAGGTCGGCGACGCCGGGCACCCGGAACCCGACCTCCCAGCCGTCCTCGGCGATCCGCACGAGCGGCTCGCCCCGGTCGGCCAGGGTCCGGGCGAACTCCCCGGCGTCCAGCTCGAACTCCATGTCCGCGCCGCACGCCCCGCACTCCAGGCGCACCTGCATCCGCTCGCCGAACAGGGCCCGGCGCAGGGCGAACAGATCCGCCTCGCGCTCCCCGACCGGAAGCGCCAGCAGCGCCTGCTGATCACCGCCCAGGTCCGGCCGGGCGGCGCGGTGCAGCAGCAGCGCGCGCCCGGCCGGAGCCTGACCGGTCCCGGACTCCCAGGTGGCCAGGGCATCGGCCGCTTGTGTGATGGCCATGCCTCCTCCAGTGCGGTTTGGCAGCGCCCCGAAGGGGCGCGGGGAACTGCGCGACCGGCCACGACACACCCGCACACGACGGACGGCCTTCTCGGCGCACCCAGCGGAGAGCGCTACGCCGGGTTCAGGAACGAGGGTTCCTCCGGCTCCGGCACTTCGTAGTCCCGCTCCCAGCCCTCGCACTCGAGCTTCAGGGACTGGATGGCCACCGCGTTGGCGTTGGCGTCCAGTTCGCCGAGGACCTGGTACTCGCTCGGCCAGGTCCGGTACAGCTTGTGGGAGACGGCGACCTGGCCGGCCTCGTTGTGGACCTGGATCACGATGTCCTTGCGGAAGTCCGCGAGGGACACCTCGGAGCCGAGGCCCGCGCCGACCTGCCAGACCTTGTTGGCCCAGCGGTCGAACTCGGGGTCGTGGGTGACGCCGCGTTCGAGGGTGATGCCCTCGAACTCGGAGCGGCCCGGCGACTTGCGCGGGGAGGACGGGTCGCCTCCGTGCCGGTGCTTGACGACCTCGGTGGTCCGCTTCAGCGGACTGATCTTGCTGATGCCGGCGACCGTCCGACCGTCCCACAGGACCAGGAACTTGAAGTTCTTGTACGGGTCGAAGCGATGGGCGTTGACCGTGAACTCTGCCATCGAAAATGTCCTCAGGGGTTCCTTGGAGCGGTTCCTTCGAGCGTTCCCTAGAGCGCGAACTGCCCGGACGTCTGCTGGATCTTGACGATCACGAACTCGGCCGGGCGGACCGGGGCGATGCCGACCAGGACGTTGACGACGCCGTTCTCGATGTCCTCGGTGGTCGTGGTGTCGCTGTCGCACTTGACGAAGTAGGCCTCGCGGGGCGTGCCGCCCTTGAAGGCGCCCTGGCGGAACAGGGTGTGCAGGTACGAGGAGGCGGCGAGCCTGATCTGCTGCCACAGGTTCTCGTCGTTGGGCTCGAACACCACCCATTGCAGACCCCGCTGGAGGCTCTCCTCGACGTGCAGCGCGAGCCGCCGGACGGGGACGTACTTCCACTCGCTGTCTAGGGCGTCCGAGCCCTCCAGCGTGCGGGCGCCCCAGACCACGGGGCCGGTCACCGGGAAGGTGCGCAGGCAGTTGACGCCCAGCGGGTTGAGCAGACCGGTCTCGCGGTCGGTCAGGTCGACCGCGAGCGAGTGCACGCCGGCGAGCCGGGCCTCGGTGCCGGCCGGGGCCTTCCACACACCGCGCTCGGAGTCCGTACGGGCGATGACGCCCGCGACGGCGCCGGACGGCGGGAAGGAGCGCAGCCGGCCCGTGAGCGGGTCGGTGAGCTGGAGGTGCGGGAAGTAGAGGCCGGCGTGGTTGCCGCGCACGGCGTCGAAGGCGGCGAGCCCGGCGCGGGCGGTGTCGACGCTGACCCAGGTGCCGGGCGCGTCGACGAGGAGGAAGATCCGCCGCTCCTGGCACAGGCGCTGGGCGGCGGAGACCACGGTGAGGGCGTCCTCGGTCTTCTCGTACGCCGCGAGTTCGGGCAGCGCGAGCAGATTGACGTCGGCGACGCCGCGCAGCGCCTGGATGCCGGACTTGTCGGCCTCGGAGCCGATGAGGTCCCGGGGCCCGGGCGCCGCTCCGTCCTCACCGCCCTCCAGCGGGAAGACGGGCGGGTTGACCGAGGCCTCCAGGCCCAGGTCGTTGGCGCACTGGCCGAGGAAGCGGACGATGTCGTCGGGGTCGGTGGAGCCCGCGACGACCTGGACGCGCCGGCCGAAGGCGGTGACCTCGGCGCCGGCGAAGGCGTGCTTGCCGGGCGCGTCGGGCAGGGCGCGCAGCTTGCGCTCCAGCAGCAGCGCCAGCTCGGCGACGGAGGACGGGGACTCGCCGTCGCAGTCGGGGTCGTAGAGGGTGAACTCCCGCTCGACGTCGCCGATCTTGACGGTGAGGTCGACGGCGAGGTCGGGCAGCTCGTGCCCGAACGGCTTGGAGACGGTGCCGGACGGGTCGGGCCGGCCCTCGCCGACGACCTCGACGCGGATCAGCCGGGAGCCGGCGTTGACGACGGTCTGGACGAACCGGCCGGCGGCCGGGTCGGTCGACAGGCCGGTGAAGCTCTCGCGGGCCTCGCCCCTGGCGTCGAAGACACGCAGGTTGAAGGTTTCGTCGGGGCAGGGAGTGTCGTGGTCGACGGCGACCCGCAGCCCGTTGCCCCACACGCCGGGTTCCTTGGCGTGCACCGCGAGGACGTCGCACTCGCTGTGGCCCTCGGTCGATTGCAGCGTGACGCAGGCGGCCCGGCCGCTGCCGGCCTTGGCGACCCGGACGATCACGGCGACGGTGCCGCCGTTGCCGAAGAACTGGTGAACGGCGTAGCCGACGGCGCTCTGCGCGCTCAGTCCCCCGAAGCGGCGCTCGAACTCGGTGAAGCTGGTGACGCGCACCGGCTCGTTCAGCGGACCGCGGCGGGTGTGGCCCACGAAGGCGGTCACCGAAGTGGTCAGGGTCGAGATGGTACGGGTGCTGCTGGGAAGCTCTTCGACGTAGACACCGGGGTACGTCGGCTTGGCGGCGCTCACTGCACTCATCGGCATTCCCCCTCCTAATCCCTGTCTCGGGCACCCGATGAAGGCACCAAGAGGCGGTGAGGGAGGGACGTGACAGCCGTGCGCGAGGACTCCGCGCGGACCCGTCGGCGGTGGGCACGCGCACCTCATCAGTTCCCCCGTCATACCCGTGCGGTTCGGTTCGCACGGGTCAAGCAGCGCGCTTGTGACTCCTGATGCTCAAGTGCTCAACCCACCTTCTTGTGCGCGGAGTTGGCCGAGCAAGACGGGTTCTGGCCAGCACGGAGGGAGGTTTCGTGAAGGCAAAGTTCCCGGATCCGCACATCGCGCCCGCGCGCCGCCGTGAAGCGGTCCACACCTCCCCCACGCCGAGGGGCCGGCGGCACGCATGGCTTGTCTGCGGGACCCGCATGTCGGGCGGCAGACTCCGGCGCTCCCCGACTTCTCCGCGACTCGCACACATCCTTCGGTGGCCGGTTTCCTCAGGGCGACATGGACGCGCACGAAGTTGATCGCGGCCTTACGGGTCGCGCCCTCGAGTGCCCCCTTTCGACCGGGACATGCCCGACCGAAACGCCAGACCGCGCCACCCCTTCCGACCCGTAGAAATATCTACGAGCATGACTACGGCCGGGCGGCACGCGGAACCCCGCGGGTCACCGGCCCGTGACCAGCGCGCGCCCGACCGCGGCGCCGTCGACTGTGCCTGGGGTGGCCATGCAGAGCGTCATGTGGAAGCAAGCCGTCGAGTGGCTCGCCGCGGCCGCCACGGACCCCAAGGAGTGCAAGCGGGAGTGGGACTACGGCGCGGGGACGGTGCTCGTGGAGTCCGGGCGCTACTGGGACGTGCTCAGCGTCCCCGACCGGCTCGGCCTGCTCGCGCTGGACCTCCTGTGGCGCGACCCGCTGAAGGTGCCCGGCCCCACCCTGGTGGACTGCGCGGCCCGCAGGGTGGGGTTCTTCCTGCCGCCCGACCCGGTCAGTGAGTGGATCGGCTTCGGGGTGCGGCACGTGGGCCGGGGCTCGTGGGTGGCCGTGCCGCCGCCGTACCGGCCCGCCGGCCGCCTGGAGTGGCTCGTCCCGCCGGACGGAACCGGCGCCCTGCACACCCCCGGCACGCTCGAGGCGGCCCTGCGTGAGGCCAGCGGAACCCTTGCAGTGCTGGCGCCGGTCAGCGCGGAGCCGGTGGCATCGGACGGCTGGTGAGCCGGGCACCGGACGCGGGCACCGCCGCCAGGGGGTGACGGCCGGGGGTGGGGTGGGTGCCGGCAGGGCAGGTGCCGTTGGCGGGGCCGACCTGGCCGGGGTGCCGGCTGGCGGCGAGGTGGGGAGCGGTGGCCGGGTCAGGGGCGGTGGCCGGGTCTGGGGCGGCGGGCCGGGTCAGGGGCGGCGGCCAGGTGAGAAGCCGTGGGCTGGTGTGCGGCGCCCGCCGGGCGAGAAGCGGCGGGCGCATGAGGACTTGAGGCCGGGCGGGCGCCGCCGGGGACGACCGGGCCCATGTGCCGGCCGGCCGCCCAGGAGGTGACGGCGCTCCAGGTCTCGCTCTCGGCCGGCGCGGCGAAGGAGACCCACTGGCCGTCCTGGTGCTCCGGGACCGTGTGGCCCCGCGCCTCCCACTCGGCGACCAGAGCCGCGTAGATCGGCGGATGTCCCGCGTACCCGCTGGTGAGTTCGGCGTACGAGCGGGGCGCGGCGTCGTTCCCCGGAAGGCGCCGGGCCGTCTCCGTGCTGTCCATGCCAGGGGAACGCGGCGCCGCACGCCGGTGGTACGCGGGCCGGGCCCCGTCCGTCGGGTCGAGTGAACCCGTCACCCGTACGGCGGCACACGGGCACCGGACAAACATCCAGTCAGGCGGTCGCCCGTTCAGGGCCGGGGCCGCTTCCCGGCCATACGGCGGTTCGGTTCCAGGCCAACCGGTCGCTTCCGGCGGCCCCATGCCGTCCTCACGTCGTCTGCCGGCCGCCTCATGCGGAACAGTTCTTCCGGGTCCGACGGAGTTCTCGACCGGGGCGGCCCCCTCCGGTCAGACTGACTCCCACGCCGAGAATCCGGTACGACGGCAGGGAGAGGCCATGTCACAGCGCCCTGACCTCCGGCAGCGCAGGGCCGTGCTGGAGCACGAGTGGTCCCGCTGGGTGCCGAGGCTGAGCATCCCGGGCGCGCGGCCGGGCGGCACCGCGACGCTGCGCCACGAGGTGACCGAGTCCTGGGCGCGCTCGCTGGGCAGCGTCGACCCGGGCCGGGACAGCGCCCCGGTCAGCGACGGCGGCCAGGTGCACCAGCGCTGGACGTCCTCCCCGCTGTACCGGCCGGTCTCCGCCCTCGAAGGGGAACTGCACAGCATCGCCGAGGACGCCGGGTTCGTCACGGCCGTCACCGACGAGTCCGGCACCATCCTGTGGACCTGCGGCGGTCCGACCATGCGCCGCCGGGCCGAGCGGGTCAACTTCGCTCCCGGCGGCCGCTGGGACGAGCAGGCCATGGGCACCAACGCGCTGTCCCTCGCCCTGCGCACCGGCCGCCCCAGCTCCGTCTTCTCGGCGGAGCATCTGGTGTCGGCCCTGCACGGCTGGGTCTGCTACTGCGCGCCGGTGCACGGCCGGGACGGACGCGTCCTCGGCGTACTGGACCTGTCCACGACCTGGGACCGCTCACACCCCCTGGCCATGTCGACCGTACGCACGCTGGTGTCCAGCATCGAGGCGCGGATCACCACGCAGGACCCCGGTACGGGACGCCTGCGGCTCACCTGCCTGGGCACCGAGCGGGCCGTTCGGGACGGACGGCAACTCCCCCTGCGGCCCCGGCAGCTGGAGATCCTCGTCCTTCTCTCCCTCGAACCCGGGGGCTTCTCCGCCGAACGACTGCGCGCGGCCCTGTACGGCGACCGCCCGGTCACGTCGTCGACCTTCAAGGCGGAGATCTCCCATCTGCGCCGCGCGCTGGGCGGAGCGATTTCCCCCCGCCACTACGCCCTCACCGATCCCGTGTCCTGCGACGCCGCCGACGTACTGCGCGCGCTGGAGCAGGGCGACACGGACACGGCGCTGCGCCGCTACGGCGGCCCGCTGCTCCCCCGCTCCGAGGCCCCCGGCATCGAGGAGTGGCGCACGCGCCTCGAAGTGGCGGTACGCGACGCCGTGCTGGCGAGCACCCGCCCGGAGCACGCCCTGCGCTACGGCGAACGGGCCCCGTACGACGCGGAGGTCCACGAGCACGCGCTGCGGCTGCTCGGCCCCGGCGACACCCGCCGGCCGATCGCGAGGGGCCGGCTCGCGACGGCCCTGCGCGGCTGAGGGCAGCTCTGCGCGGCTGAGGTCGGCCCTGCGCGGCTGGCGGACACCCGGTCCGTCACGGCGCCAACCTTGCGCCAACCTCGCGGGAGCACAGTGAGGGACGTCGCAACCCGCCCCGCACCGCACTTCACCGAGGAGAGCCGCCATGGTGTACGCGCAGCCAGGAACCGAAGGCAGCATCGTCACCTTCGCCCGCCGCTACGACAACTTCATCGACGGCGACTGGCAAGCGCCCGTCGAGGGCCGCTACTTCGAGAACCCGACGCCCGTGACCGGCAAGGCCTTCTGCGAGGTCGCCCGTTCCACGGCGGCCGACGTAGACCTCGCCCTGGACGCCGCGCACCGGGCGGCCGACCAGTGGGGCCGCACGTCCACCACGGAACGCGCGAACATCCTGAACAAGATCGCGGACCGCATCGAGCAGAACCTGGAGAAGATCGCGGTCGCCGAGACGTGGGAGAACGGCAAGCCGGTGCGCGAGACGCTGGCCGCCGACATCCCGCTGGCGATCGACCACTTCCGGTACTTCGCCGGCGTCGTCCGCGCCCAGGAGGGCAGCATCGCGGAGATCGACGCCGACACGGTCGCGTACCACTTCCACGAGCCGCTGGGCGTGGTCGGCCAGATCATCCCGTGGAACTTCCCCATCCTCATGGCCACGTGGAAGCTCGCCCCCGCGCTGGCAGCGGGCAACTGCGTCGTCATCAAGCCGGCCGAGCAGACCCCCGTCAGCCTGCTCTACGTCATCGACCTGATCGCCGACCTGCTCCCGCCGGGCGTGGTCAACGTCGTCAACGGCTTCGGCGTGGAGGCGGGCAAGCCGCTGGCGTCCAGCCCGCGTGTGGCGAAGGTGGCGTTCACGGGTGAGACGACCACCGGCCGCCTGATCATGCAGTACGCGAGCGAGAACATCATCCCCGTCACCCTGGAACTGGGTGGCAAGAGCCCGAACATCTTCCTGCCCGACGTCATGGCCGCCGACGACGACTTCCTGGACAAGGCAGTTGAGGGCTTCGTGATGTTCGCCCTCAACCAGGGCGAGGTCTGCACCTGCCCGTCCCGCGCCCTGATCCATTCCTCCATCTACGACGAGTTCATGGCCCGCTGCGTCGAACGCACCAAGGCCATCGTCAGCGGCGACCCGCTGGACCCGGCCACCATGATCGGCGCGCAGGCGAGCAACGACCAGTACGAGAAGATCCTTTCCTACCTCGACATCGGCAGGAAGGAGGGCGCCGAGGTCGTCACGGGCGGCAACCCCCGGGCGGTTTCGGGTCTGGAGGGCGGCTTCTACATCGAGCCGACCATCTTCCGCGGCACCAACGACATGCGGATCTTCCAGGAGGAGATCTTCGGCCCGGTCGTCTCGGTCACGACGTACGACTCGGTCGACGAGGCCCTGAAGATCGCCAACGACACCCTGTACGGCCTCGGAGCCGGCGTCTGGACCCGCGACGGCAACACGGCCTACCGCCTGGGCCGCGAGATCAAGGCGGGCCGCGTCTGGACCAACTGCTACCACGCCTACCCGGCCCACGCGGCGTTCGGCGGCTACAAGAAGTCGGGGATGGGACGCGAGAATCACAAGATGATGCTGGACCACTACCAGCAGACGAAGAACCTGCTGGTCTCCTACTCGGCGAAGAAGCTGGGCTTCTTCTAGAGGGCATGTGAAAGGGCGCCTGACCCGGTCTTTCACCGAGTCGGGCGCCTCGCGTGAGGACGCGTCACCTCCCGGCACCCCGGAAGCCGCGCTCAGCCGCCGCGGCGCACCCGGGCCGCCCTGCGGGCCTCGGCGAGCTTGCGGGCCTCGCTGCTCTTGCGGGACGACCTGCCGCCGGAGCCGTCCTTGGCGTCCTTGGTGCTGCCCAGGCCGCGGAACGGGGCGTTGTGGTTCTTGGGCCGGCTTGCGGCCGGGCCGCCGTCGAGCGGCTCTCCGGAGGGGGCCCTGGCGCCGGTGATCCGGCTGAGCTCCGCCTCCCCGGACCGCACCTTGGTGACCTTGGCGGTGACGTCGGCGTCCGCCATGACCTGGTTCGTCTCGCGGCGCTGTCCCGGCAGGACGAGTGTGACGACGGTGCCGGAACGGCCGGCCCGGGCCGTGCGGCCCGCGCGGTGCAGATAGTCCTTGGGATCGGTGGCCGGGTCGACGTTGACGACGAGGTCGAGGTCGTCCACGTGCAGGCCGCGTGCGGCGACGTTCGTCGCCACCAGCGAGGTGACCTGTCCGTTCTTGAACTGGGCCAGGGTTCTGGTGCGCTGCGGCTGGGACTTCCCGCTGTGCAGGGCGGCGGCGGCCACGCCGCTGGCCCGCAGGTGCCGCGTGAGCTGGTCGACGCCGTGCTTGGTGTCCAGGAACAGCAGGACGCTGCCGTCCCGGGCGGCGATCTCCGTGGTCACGGCGTACCGGTCGGGGCCGTGCACGACGAAGACGTGGTGCTCGATGGCCGGGACGGCACTGGACGAGGGGTCCACGGAGTGCACGACGGGGTCTCGGAGGTAGCTCCGCACCAGCTGGTCGACGTCACGGTCGAGGGTCGCCGAGAACAGCATCCGCTGGCCGTCGGGACGCACCTGGTCCAGGATTTCGGTGACCTGCGGCAAGAAGCCCAGGTCACACATCTGGTCGGCCTCGTCCAGGACCGCGATGCGCACACGTCCGAGCCGGCAGCCCTTGCGTTCGACGAGGTCGTACAGGCGGCCCGGCGTGGCGACGACGATCTCGGCGCCGTCCCGCAGCGCGGCGGCCTGCCGTCCGATGGAGACGCCGCCCACTACGGTCGCGAGCCGCAGCCGCAGGGCCTCGGCGTACGGGGTGAGCGCCTCACCGACCTGCTGCGCCAGCTCCCTGGTGGGCACGAGGACGAGCGCGAGCGGCTCCTTGGGCTGCGCGCGCCGCCCGGCCGTCCGGGCGAGCATCCCCAGGCCGAACGCGAGCGTCTTGCCCGATCCGGTGCGGCCCCGGCCCAGGACGTCGCGTCCCGCGAGCGCGTCCGGCAGCGTCGCCGCCTGGATGGGAAAGGGAACCGTCACACCCTGCTCGTCCAGCGTCCGCAGAATTCCGGCCGGCAGCCCCAGCTGCGCGAACGACGCCACCGGTTGCGGCGTCGAGTCCTGCGGCAGGGCGTCGTCACGTACTGATTCGCTCACTGAAGGCCTTCCTCCGAGGAAACCGAACCGAGGAAGGCGCGGCGGGGACGCGGTCACCGGCCGGGGGACGCGGAACAGGGCACCGGCGCGGTGAGCGGCAAACAGGCAACGGTAGCACGGGGCGCGGGACGGGAGAGGGCGGCGGCACCCGGTCGAGGACCTTGCCGAAACGCTCCACGTCGCCCTCGGACCAATGCCGGCACACCGACTGGTAGTTTCTACAGTGCTGTAGAAACCACCAACCGCTTATGGAGTTCACATGGCCCTGTGGGACCGTCTCAAGGAATCCGCCTCGACGATGCAGACCCAGCTGATCGCGAAGAAGAACGACCTGAAGAGCGGTGCCTTCCGCGACTCCAGTATGGCCATGTGCGCCCTGGTGGCGGCCGCCGACGGCACGGTCGACCCGGCCGAGCGGCAGCGGGTCGCCCAGCTCATCGCCACCAACGAGGTGCTGCAGAACTTCCCCGCCGACGATCTGCGCCGCCGCTTCGACGACAACCTCGACAAGCTCACCGCCGACTTCGACTTCGGCAAGGTGAGCGTCATGCAGGAGATCGCCAAGGCGAAGAAGAAGCCGGCCGAGGCGCGGGCCGTCGTCCAGATCGGCATCGTCATCGGCGGCGCCGACGGCGACTTCGACAAGGACGAGCAGGCGGTGGTCCGCGAGGCGTGCTACGCCCTCGACCTGCCGCCGCACGAGTTCGACCTCTGAGACCCGGCGCAGCCGGGGCCAACGTGGTGTTCCCCGGCTGTGTCGAGCAGCCGGGGCGCGGGGATTCGGCCATGCTGGGGCTGTTCGGCGCTGTTTGGCCCCCTCCCCACGACAAGGAGCCCCGCATGCCCACGGACCCGCTCGGACGATTCCTGGCCGCTCTGGACCCGGAGCACCGCGAGGCGGTCGGCACCAGGCCGCGCCAGGAGCAGGAGCGCCTCGCGGCGGCCTGGGAACGGGAACTGGAGGCGGACGAGGAGCTCGACACCCTCGACGAGCTGTCGCCGCCCGCGGCGGAGGCCGAGGCGGCCCGCCGCGTCCTGGAGCGCGAGACCGACTAGGGCGCACCCCCGGCCGTCACAGCGCGCCGAGTTGGAGGAGTTCGGGGCCCGGGTCGGCCTCGTCGCGTGCGGCGCCGCGGGCCGTGCCGCGCCGGCCGAGGTGATCGGGCGGCTGCCAGCAGCCACTGACGGGCGTGGTGCGCACCGCCACCGTCCTGGACGACGGCACAACCTGTCCGATACCGCCGCGCAGCAGGATTGTCCGTGATCCGTAACAGGCGGATCCGCCGGCCGCCTTCCGCCCTCTTGCCGTATGCACGGGCTCGACGGCGACGGCGAAGGAACTCAGGACATGGTGCGAAGTGGCGGGCGGGGTTGGTACGCCAAGGTGCTGGCGGCGGCGCTCGGGGTGACAGCGGTGGCCGGTCTGAGCTCGTTCTGGAACGCGCAGGTCGGCTCCGGCGCGGAGCGGCCCGCCCAGGGCGTCCCGGCGCCTCCCGCCCAGTCGCAGGGCCGGAAGGCGGCGCCCGTGGCGGCGGGCATCGCGCACGCCTCGGACGCGGGGGCCCGTGGCGTCAACATCACCATCGACGACGGACCGGACCCCGCCTGGACCCCCGAGGTGCTGCGGGTGCTGCGGGACAACGGTGTGAAGGCCACGTTCTGCATGGTGGGCACGCAGGCCCGCGCCCACCCGGACCTGGTCAAGGCGGTGGTGGCGGCCGGACACCGGCTCTGCGACCACACCGTCTCGCACGACGTCACCATGGACGGCAAGTCCAAAACCTACCAGTCACAGCAGATCCTGGACGCCGAACGCATGATCACCAAGGCGTCCGGGGGCGTCCGCCCGCTGTACTACCGGGCGCCCGGCGGAGCCTTCACCCCCTACAGCCGTCACCTCGCCGCGTCCCACGGGATGCGCCCGCTCGGCTGGAACATCGACTCCAAGGACTTCGAACGGCCCGGGACGGAGGCCATGGTGGCCACCGTCAAGAACGAGATCTCCAACGGTCCGACCCTGCTCTTCCACGACGCGGGCGGGGACCGCGCGCAGACCGTCGCCGCCCTGCGAGAGGTCCTGCCGTGGCTGAAGGAGCAGGGGTACTCCTTCGGCTTCCCCGTGCGCTAGCCGCGGCCCGCGGAACCGGAGCGGATGCCCGGGATGTCATTGAGCGTTCACCCGGCCGGTACCGGCCATCGGGGGAATTTCGGTCCGGGTCCGCTGTCCGGCGGCCGGTGGGTGGTACGGGCATGAGGTGTCGACGCCCCCCGATCCACCCGTCTCGGCGCTGCCGGACCTGAACGACGCCGAGTCGCGCGTGCCGGGCGTGCTACGGACCGCGGCCGCGTACGCGTGGCGGCTCATCGCGGTCGGCATCGTCGTCCGGGTCGCCTTCTCCCTGCTCGGGCAGTTCCACCGGGTCGCCGTGGCCGTCTTCCTCGGTCTGGTCATCACGGCGGTGCTGCGTCCCGCGGCCGGTCTGCTGGCGCGGTTCATGCCCCGGCCGCTCGCGGTCGCCACCGCCCTCATCGGCGGCATCGTCCTCGTCCTCGGGGCGCTGGCCCTGGTCGGTGAGACCGTGGCGGATCAACGGACCGGGCTGGAGAAGGAGTTCGTCGCGGGGATCGACCGGATCGAGCGCCGGCTGGAGGAACCGCCCTTCCGGCTGCCCGCGGACGCGTTCGACGATCTCCAGTCCCGGATCGGCAAGCTCCTGTCGGACCACCGCTCCACCCTCATCAGTACGGCGCTCAGCGGCGCGAGCAGGCTGGTCGAGGTGCTGACCGTGCTCGCGCTGGCCCTGTTCTGCGCGGTCTTCTTCACGCACTCCGGCGAGAAGCAGTGGCAGTGGCTGTGCGACCAGCTGCCCGAACGGGTCCGGCAGCGGTTCGCGGTCGGGGCGGGGGCGGCGTGGCGGACCTTCACCGGGTACACGCACGGCATCCTGCTGGTGGCGGCGACGAACGCGGTCCTCGTGGGCATCGCGCTGTTCGCCCTCGGGGTACCGCTCGCCGTGCCGTTGGCCCTGCTGGAGTTCATGGCCGCGTTCATCCCCCTGATCGGCTCGCCCATCGCCCTGGCGGTCGCGGCGGTCGTCGCCCTGGCGTCGAAGGGACCGCTCATCGCCCTGGTGGTCGTCGCCCTGATCGTGGTCATCGGCCAGATCGAGGGCCACCTCCTGCACCCCATCGTGATGAGCTGGGCCGTCCGTCTGCACCCGGTGGTGGTCGCCCTGGCGGTGGTCGGCGGAGCGGTCGCGGCGGGGGTGATCGGCGCGGTGGTGGCCGTACCGCTGGTGGCGGTGGTGTGGTCCGTGTACCAGGCACTGCGGGGCCCTGCGGGCGAACCGGCCGGAGTGGCTCCCCGGTGAGGGGCGGTAGGCCCCCCTCATGAGGGTGCGGCGCCGGGGCCCTGAGGCACCGGCCGCCAGACGTGTCATCGCGCGGTGGCGCCGGGGTACCGCGGGCCGGCCGGTGCCGCTCATCCGGTTCGTGCGGTGACGGGCGTCAGCCTCTGCGGCCCGTCGTGGAGGCGAAGCCCAGCCAGGTGTGCCGGTTGTTCCACCAGCACCAGCCGACCTTGGGGGCGTTACGGCGCTCGCGGCCGTCGCGGCCGGTGCCGTTGCTGATCCAGATGGCCGGGGTGCGGGCGTCCAGCGTGCCGTTGGGCTTGCGCAGCCGGGAGCCGATGGTCATGAAGCAGAGGTTGCGCTCCAGGGCCTCGGGTTGCTGGAGCACCCAGTGGATGCCCTCGGTGAGCACCAGCGGGGTGCGGTCCTCTTTGGTGAGGGCGGGCAGGGCCTCGTCCGGGGACCAGTTGGACATGTGGTCGCCGCGGTCGATGCCGGTGACCAGGTAGAGCGGGGCGCCGGGCAGTTCGACGGCACAGGGGGCGAACTCGTCGACGTCCGGCATGTCGACGACGACGAAGCCCGGCTTGCCGTCGCGGCGGAGCAGCGGTGCGAGGGCGGAGGCGGGGACCCGGTCCGGGTGCACGGCCAGCAGGGCACCGTCGCCGTCGGCACCGGCCTGTGCGGCGAACGCGCGGATCCCGTCGGCGGACAGCCCGGCGGTCTCGTGCACCCCCAGCTCGATCAGCCGCTCGGCCTGCGCGCTCAGGGCCGGCAGTGCGGGGAGGACGGTGGACGGGTCGGGCGTGGTGTCGGGCACGATGCTCCCTGGGTGGGCGACATGGGGCGGACTCGGACGGGGGTGGACGCGCGCGCGGGGCGGACTCGCCCGCCGCCCGATTCGGACCTGCGTGAACTCAAGGGCAACGAGCCGGTCCTCCGTGACGTTCCCGCTCTGCCAGGTCCGTTGCCGCCACGTGTGCCATGTCGCCCCTCCCTGCGCCGGACGGTCCGTCCGCTGCCGCGTCCGCCGCGCCCGCGATGCCACGCCAGGACGGGCGCGGAGCCGCCGATTGCCGTACAGGGCATGGGTAGTTGACCGGGCGTGCGCAGACGGGCCGTGATCGGCGATCCGGTGTGTCACCGCACCCAGCATGACACCATCGGGCCATGGAAGGGTTCTTGACGCCTGATCAGATGTCCGCCCGTACCTCCCGCGCCCTCACCGCCGCCGTCGCCGCCGGGCGGGATCTCGGGCTCGATGTGCGTGACGCGAGGGTCATCTACGACGTGTTCTCGGTCGTGGTGCACCTGGCTCCGTCACCCGTGGTGGTCAGGGTGCCGACCGTGCTGCCGTCGTACGCCGACGCCGCGTCCCAGGCCGCCCGGCAGCAGCGGGAGCTGGACGTGGTGGGGTGGCTCGCGGATCACGGGCATCCGGTGATCCCGCCCAGTCCGCTCGTGCCGCGGGAGCCCGTGACGCGGGACGGGTTCTCGATGACGTTCTGGCAGTTCGTCGACCTGGACCGGAGCGTCGAGCCCGACTATGCGCGCCACGCGGGCCTGGTCGCCGACCTGCACGCCGCGCTGCGCGCCTACCCCGGTGAGCTGCCGTTCCTGTCGGCGGCCGAACCGCGGTTCGTCACCGAGGGGCTCGCCGTACTGGAAGGGCGCCCCGATCTTCTGGGGCGGGCCGATCTGGACCGGGCGCGGCGCGAGTGGGAGGTGCTGGAGCCGGTCGTCGGCTCACGCGCGGGGTTCGAGGCCGTGTTCCCCGGCGTCGGATTCCAGCCGATCCACGGGGACGCCCCGGCGGCCAACATCGTCTCCGGACCGGACGGGGTGCTGTACTCCGACTTCGAACTGACCACGCTCGGGCCGGTGGAGTGGGATCTGGCGGCCCTCGGTCCCGAGTGCGAGGCCGCCTACGACGCCGCCGCGGGGCGTCTGGGGCTGCGCCGGCTGGACCAGGACGTGCTGCGGGTCGTCAACGCGGTGGGCATGTCCCGCGCGGTGGCCTGCCTCGCGCTCGCGCCGCAGCTACCCCTGCTGGTGGACGCGCTGAAGCCGGCCGTCGAGCAGTGGCGGACGACGCCGTTCGCCGGAGGGCTGGACGCCTGAGGCCTGCCGCACGCGCGCCGGCCGCTCACTCGGGCAGCGGGCGGTCGTCGACGATGTGCTTCATGACGAGGGTGGAGTTGAGGCGCTGGACGCCGGGGAGCCGGGCGAGCTGCTGGTCGTAGAGCTGCTGGAAGGCGGTCAGATCGGTGGCGGCGACGCGCAGCAGGTAGTCGGGATCGCCGAACAGCCGCTGGGCCTGGAGCACGTGCGGGACGGCGGCCACCGCCTCTTCGAACGCGGAGACCGTGTCGGCGTCTTCCAGGCGCATGGTGACGAAGACCAGGGCCTCGAAGTTCAGGCCCACGGCGGCCGGGTCCACCACCGCGCGGTAGCCGCGGATCGCGCCCTCGCGTTCGAGATCGCGCAGCCTGCGGTGGCAGGGCGAGACGCTCAGTTTCACGCGTGCGGCCAGCTCGGTGACCGTGAGACGGCCATCCAGCTGCAGCTCGGTGAGAATTTTCCGGTCCAGGGCATCCATGGAGAAGATTCTGCCCCAGATCCCGCGATCAAGGGGTAAAGAAGGAAACACCTTCGCGCTGATCGGGCCTAGCCTTCCTCTCGCACCACCGCACGTGAGAGGGAACGACCGATGGACACGACCACGCTGGCGGCCTTCCTGGCAGTGGATCTGCTGCTGATCTTCACGCCCGGTGCGGACTGGGCCTACGCGATCACGGCGGGCCTCAGGGACCGGTCGGTGGTGCCGGCGGTCGCCGGGCTGGTGGCCGGATACGCGGGGTACACGCTGCTCGCGGTGGCGGGACTGGTGGTGATCGTCGCGAGCTCCGGGACGCTGCTCACCGCGCTGACCGTGGCCGGGGCCGGCTACCTGGTGTGGCTGGGCTGGGGAGTGCTCCGGCAGCCGGCCACCCTGGCGGCCTCCGAGGCGGAGGTGGCCACCGAGGGCTCCTCCCGGCTGCGGGTCATGCTCAGGGGCGTCGGGATCAGCGGCCTGAATCCCAAGGCGCTGCTGCTGTACTTCTCCCTGTTCCCGCAGTTCATCGATCCCGCGGGGGCGTGGCCGGTCGCCGGCCAGACCGGCCTGCTCGGCTCGCTGCACATGACCGCCTGCGCCGTCGTCTACCTCACCGTCGGAGTACTCGCCCGCACGGTCCTGAGGACCAGGCCCTCCGCGGCCCGGGTGGTGACCCGGATCTCCGGTGCGATGATGATCGTCATCGGCGGATTCCTGCTCGCGGAACGCCTGGCCGGCTGACGGGCCCCGGGCATCCTCCCCCTGTCGAAGGAGCGTACGTGGACGAGCAGCCCCGTCAGGAAGGAGCGAGCCCCGGGACGCGGGCCCTCGTCCGGGACAGCTTCGCCCGCCGGGGCCTGGTGGTCCGAGCGTGCGCTCTGGTCACCGAGGCACTTCTCGGCAGACGAGCCCCAGCGGGCCGGTAGGGCGACAATCAGGTGCAGGAACTCGTGAGCAGGCAGGAGCGGCAGATCCGGAGGCACCGTGCAGGGACACGTACCGGAGGACTTGGCGTTCGTCGTCGACGCCGGTGGAGCGATCACGGTGTGGAGCGACGGGGCGCGCCGCCTGCTCGGCTACGAACCCGCCGAGCTCGTGGGCCGGCCCGTCGACGCCCTGCTCGCCGCCCCTCTCCCGGAGTCCACGCGGCGGGACGCGGCCGAGGGCCGGCAGTGGGCCGGTGAGCTGGAGCTGCGGCACCGCGACGGCAACCGGGTCGTGGTCCGGCTTCGGGGGACGCCACTGCTGGACGCCGAGGGCGGCCGGCTCTGGCTGGTGACCGGCGCCGTGCCGGTACACCCGGGCGCCTGGCACGAGCACGGGGCCCCGTCCCTGTGGGACCTCACCCTCGCCCGGCTCCCCGTACCGGTGGCGGTCTACGACCGGGACGCCCGGCTCGTGGGCGCCAACGAGACCATGACCGAGGTGATGGGCAAGTCCGAGGAGGAGATGAAGGGCCTGACCCTGTGGGAGATCGAGCCGAACCCTCCCTTCGACATCTACGACCGCCTCCAGCGGGAGGCCCTGCGCACCGGCGAGATGATCTTCCACGAGGAGCACAGCAAGGCCCCGGGCGAGATCCGGCCGCACGCCTGGTCCATGTTCATTTCACCGCTGAAGGACGAGGCCGGCGTGGTCCAGGGTTTGTCGGCGACCGTCTTCGACACGACCGAGCAGTACTGGGCCCGGCGCCGGCTGGCGGTGGTCAACGAGGCCAGTCTGCGCATCGGCAGCACCCTGGACGTCACCCGGACGGCCGAGGAGATGGCGGAAGTGGCCGTCGCCGGGGGATTCGCGGACTTCGTCACCGTGGATCTGCTGGAGTCCGTCGTCCGGGGCGACGAGCCGGGACCACTGCCGAAACGCACGCCGGCCACCGTGCGGCGCACCGCCCAGCGATCGGTGCTGGAGGGCTGCCCGGAGTCGGTCGTGGCGACGGGCGACACGATCGGCTACCCGGTGGGGACGTTGCCGGTGCGAGTCCTGGCCGCCGAGCGGGGCGCCCGGCACCGGCCGGGGGATCCCGAGCTGCTGGAGTGGCTCAGGGCCTCCCCCGCCCGCGCCCGGACCGTGACCAAGCACATGATCCACTCGGTGATGATGGTTCCGCTGCGCGCCCGCGGCGTGACCCTGGGCCTGGTGCACTTCATGCGCCACCGCACCCCGGACACGTTCAGCGAGGACGACCTGCTGCTCGCGGAGGACATCGTCGCCAGGGCCGCGGTCAGTGTGGACAACGCCCGCCGCTTCACCCGGGAACGCCGCACGGCCCTGGCGCTCCAGCGCAGCCTGCTGCCCGATCGGCTTCCGAAGCTGGCGGCGATGGACGTCGCCTACCGCTATCTGCCCACCGGAGCCGGTGCGGACATCGGCGGTGACTGGTTCGACGTCATCCCGCTGTCCGGCGCCCGCGTGGCCCTGGTCGTGGGGGACGTGGTGGGTCACGGCATCCAGGCGTCGGCCACGATGGGCCGGCTGCGGACCGCCGTGCGCACGCTCGCCGATGTGGACCTCGCCCCCGACGAGCTGCTCACCCAGTTGGACGACCTGGTCATCCGGCTCGACCGGGAGGAGGGCCCGGAGGTGCGCGGGGCGCAGGAGACGTCGGGGCAGGTCGGCGCCACCTGCCTGTACGCCGTGTACGACCCGGTGTCCCGCCGCTGCACCATGGCCCGCGCCGGGCATCCGCCGCCCGCCCTGGTCACGCCCGACGGCGGCGTCCGGTTCGTGGACCTGCCGGCCGGGCCGCCGCTGGGCCTGGGCGGCCTGCCGTTCGAGGCCGCCGAAGTGCAGCTGGAGGAGAACAGCCTGCTCGCCCTCTACACCGACGGTCTGATCGAGGCGCCCGGCCACGACGTCGAGATCGGGACCTCCCTGCTGCGCCAGGCACTGGGCGGCCCCGCGGTGGCACTCGAGGAGACCTGTGAGCAGGTGCTGCGCACCCTGCTGGCCGGCCGGCCCGCCGATGACGACGTCGTGCTGATGCTGGCGCGCACGGCCGTGCTCGACACCGGGAAGGTCCGCACCTGGCAGCTGCCCCCGGACCCCGCGGCGGTGGCCCGGGCCCGCAAGATGGCGGGCGAGCAACTGGCCGAATGGGGCCTGACGGAGGCGGAGTTCGCCACCGAACTCATCGTCAGCGAGCTCGTCACCAACGCACTGCGATACGGCGGCGCCCCCATCGAGCTCCGCCTGATCCGCGACTCGACGCTCATCTGCGAGGTGTCCGACGGCAGCAGCACCGCCCCGCACCTGCGCCGCGCCCGGGTCTTCGACGAGGGCGGCCGGGGACTGCTGCTCGTCGCCCAGCTCGCCGAACGCTGGGGCAGCCGCCAGACGGCGACGGGCAAAACCATCTGGGCGGAACAGGCCTTGCCGGCCGAGGTGTGAGCCGGGGCACACACGGGCCGGGCGTGTCCGGGTCACGGCGGGCATGTTCCCCGCCGTCCGGTACGGGCGCGGTGTCCGGAGCGGCATGCCGCCACAGACCAGGGGTACTCCGACGATCTTGCAAGCCGGCCTTCGGGCCGTAGTCGTCGGAAGGAGAGCCGTGTCTGACGAGACGGTGAAGAACGTTTTCGTGATCGGGCTCGACGAGGCCAATCTGCCCACGCTTCAGCAGGTCCCGGGAGCCGACCAGCTGCGTTTTCACCAGCTGCTGACGATCGAGGAGCTCCAGGTCGGCGAGGTGGACCTGCCCACGCTGCTCGACAAGGCCCAGGGCGTGCTCGACGCGTTCGACGGCGCTGTCGACGCGATCGTCGGCTACTGGGACTTCCCGGTCAGCACCCTCGTCCCGATACTGAGCGAACGCTACGGCACCCGCAGCACCAGCCTTGAGTCGGTCGTCAAGTGCGAGCACAAGTACTGGAGCAGGCTGGAGCAGCAGAAGGCCACCGACCGGCACCCGCCCTTCGGCCAGGTCGATCTGTCGGCCGAGCCTCCACGCCCGCCCGAGAACGTGAGCTACCCGATGTGGCTCAAGCCGGCCCTCTCGTACTCCTCCGAACTCGCCTTCGGGGTCGGTGACGAAGAGGAGTTCCGCACGGCGGTCGCCGAGATCCGCGACGGCATATCCCGCATCGGCCGCCCCTTCGAGCACATCCTCGAACGCATCGACCTGCCGCCCGAGATGAACGGCGTGGGCGGCCGGGTCTGTCTCGCGGAGGGGGCCATGTCCGGGGTCCAGGTGGCCGTCGAGGGCTATGTCCACCAGGGCGAGGTGACCGTCTACGGGGTCCTGGACTCCATCCAGTACCCGGACTCCTCCTGCTTCCTGAGGCACCAGTACCCCTCGATGCTGCCGCCCCCGGTCATCGCGCAGCTGCACGACGTCAGCGAGCGCGTGATGCGGCAGATCGGCATGGACTCGGCCACCTTCAGCATCGAGTTCTTCTACGACCCGCGGACCCAGGAGATCAGCCTGCTGGAGATCAACCCCCGGCACTCCCAGTCGCACGCGGAGCTGTTCCAGTACGTCGACGGCGTGCCCAACCACCACTGCATGGTCCGTCTCGCCCTGGGCGAGGACCCGCGCATGCCGCATCGCGAGGGCTCGTACGCGATGGCGGCGAAGTGGTACCACCGCTGGTTCACCGACGGTGTGGTGCGCCGGGTGCCGGGCCCCGAGGAGATCGCCCGCATCGAGCGGGAGACACCCGGGGTGCGCATCGAGGTGATCCCCCAGGAGGGCGACCGGCTCTCCGACCTCCCCGGACAGGACAGCTACAGCTACGAGCTGGCGCACATCTACACCGGCGGTGCCGACGAGGCGGAGCTGCGGGAGAAGTTCGACCACTGCGTGGCCGCCCTGGGCCTGGCCTTCGAGGACGCCCCGGCCGAGGCCGACGCCGCGCGAGAGTGAGGAGCACGTGGGTTCCATGCGTTACGTGACCAACCTGCCGTACGAGACGAAGGAGGAGGAGCACGTCACGATCCCGATGTCCGACGGGGTCCGGCTCTCCGCGCACATCTGGCGCCCCACCTCCTCCGACCAGGAGCCGGTGCCCGCGGTGCTGGAGTACATCCCGTACCGCAAGCGGGATCTGACGGCCGTTCGGGATTCGATCCATCACCCCTACCTCGCCGGGCACGGCTACGCCTGCGTCCGCGTCGACCTGCGCGGCACCGGTGACTCGGAGGGCGTGCTGCGCGACGAGTACCTGGAACGGGAGCAGGCGGACGCCGAGGAGGTCCTGGCCTGGCTGGCGGAGCAGCCCTGGTGCGACGGCGGCACGGGCATGATGGGCATCTCCTGGGGCGCGTTCGCCGCGCTCCAGGTCGCGGCCCGCCGTCCGCCGTCCCTGAAGGCCATCGCCATCGCCTCGTTCACCGACGACCGGCACGCCGACGACATGCACTACATGGGCGGCGCCCTGCTCTCGGACAACCTGGCCGAGGCGGGCACCATGTTCGCCTACGGCACCTGTCCGCCCGACCCGGCCGTGGTCGGCGAGCGCTGGCGCGAGATGTGGCACGAGCGGCTGGAGAACACCGAGCCCTGGGTGCTGGAGTGGCTGCGCCACCAGCGCCGCGACGACTACTGGCGGCACGCCTCGGTGTGCGAGGACTACTCGAGCGTCCAATGCCCGGTCCTGGCCTCCAGCGGCTGGGCGGACGGCTACTCCAACGCCGTGACCCGGCTGCTGGGGAATCTGGACGTGCCCCGCAAGGGCCTGATCGGGCCCTGGTCGCACAAGTTCCCCCACCTCGGGGAGCCCGGCCCCGCCATCGGCTACCTCCAGGAGCTCGTGCGGTGGTGGGACCACTGGCTCAAGGGCGTCGACAACGGCGTCATGGACGGGCCGATGCTCCGGGCGTGGATGCAGGACAGCGTGCCGCCCTCCACCTCCTACGAGGAGCGGCCGGGCCGCTGGGTCGGCGAGCCGCACTGGCCGTCCCCGCACATCCGGCCCGAGACGCACCCGCTCACCCGGCACACGATCGGGCCCGCCCAGGACACGACCGCGAAGGCCTCCGAGGGCGGCGCGGCGATGACCGTGCGCTCGCCGCTGTCCGTCGGCCAGTTCGCGGGCAAGTGGGCCTCCTACAACGCGCCGCCGGACCTGCCCTACGACCAGCGGGAGGAGGACGGCGGTTCGCTCGTCTTCGACAGCGAACCGCTGACCGAGCCGGTGGAGATCCTCGGCTCGCCGAGCGTGGAGCTCGATCTGTCGGTCAGCGAGCCGGTGGCCCTCGTGGCGGCACGGCTGTCCGACGTGAGTCCCGACGGCGCCGCGACGCGCGTCTCGTACGGCATCCTGAACCTGACGCGCCGTGACAGCACCGAGTCTCCCGAGCCGTTGGAGCCGGGCCGGCGCTACCGGGCCACCATTCCGCTCAACGGTGTGGCGCAGGCGTTCCCGCCGGGCCACCGCATCCGGCTGTCCCTGTCGACGTCCTACTGGCCGCTGGCCTGGCCGGCGCCGAAGCCCGCCCTGCTCAGCGTCCACGAGCACTCCAGCACGCTCACCCTGCCGGTGCGGCCGGTGGAGGAGCCGGACGAGGTGCCGTCGTCGCCCTTCGGTGAACCCGAGGGCACTCCCCCGCTCGCCATGACCCAGGTGACGCCCCCGGAGGAGCGCTGGGACGTCAAGCGGGATCTGATCGACTACCGCTCCGAGCTGGACATCGTCAAGGACCGGGGCACGGTCCGCTTCGAGGACATCGGCCTGGAGGCCGGCCGCCGCGCCCACGAGCGCTACACGGCGGTCGCCGACGACTTCACCTCGGTCGGCGGCGAGACCACCTGGACGATGCGGTTCCGGCGGGACGACTGGGATGTGCGGGTGGTCACCCACACCCGGCTCTCGTGCGACGAGACGGACTTCTTCGTCGACGCGACCCTCGACGCCTACGAGGCCGACCGGCGGGTCTTCTCCCGCACCTGGAACGAGCAGGTCCCCCGCGACCTGCTGTAGTGGGCCGTCACCGCAACTGGGCGGCGCACCAGCGGAAGTGCCCGTCCTGCGGGCCCATGCCGAAGAGGTCGTACGTGATGAGGGCGTAGGCCTTCCGGTAGAGCTCCAGGATCTCTTCGGCATGGCCCAGTGCGCGGGCGAACAGACGGGTCAGCTCGGCGGTGTGGTGGGCGGCGTCGGGTCCGTACATGTCCCAGACGGCGGCCGTGACGGCGGCCTCGAAGGCGGGGTCGCCGGCGGTGGTGCAGAAGCCGAAGTCGAGGACGGCGACCGGGTGTCCGGCCTCGTCCAGGTGGATGTTGGGCGGCACCAGGTCCCCGTGGACGACACTCTCGGGCCGGTCGGGCAGCGCCCGCAGCGAGGCGGCGGTACGGGACACGACGCCGGCCAGTCCCGGCACGTGCGCGGCGAGGGCGTCCCGGTTGCGGCCGACGGCCCGTTCCACGAGGGCGGCGAGCGCGTCGGAGAAGCGGGAGTGGCCCTGCCACAGCGGCCGGTCGTCCCCCTGGATCACCAGGCGCCGCATGACCTCGCTGCCCGGCACGGAGGCCAGTGCGCGCAGGACGGTGAGCAGGGCGTCGGTCTCCCGGCGGGGCAGGTCACGGGCGGGGCGCCTGCCGTCCCCGTCGGAGCGCAACGGGCTTCCGCCGAGCTCCCGTTCATAGCTGACGAGCACCCCGTCGTGCTCCTCGGCGTCGAGGATCCTCGGCGTGGCGAAGGGCAGGGGGTGCCGGGCGATGTCGGCGTAGAGCCGTCGGGTGAGGTCGAAGTCCTCGGGGGCCCGCCCGGCCCACACCTTGGCGACGGTCCCGTCCTGGAGCCGGTAGACGGCCCCTTCCATGCCGGAGGCGAGCGGCCGGGCGCGCGGGTATCCGCGCCGGGCGAAGTGCTGGACCCAGCGGTCGGCTCCCTGCGCGTCGGTCTCGGTCATGTCCGGCATTCAACCAGCACCCGTGATCCGCTTCCCACAAGGCAGGAGCGACCGGTGCACCGCTCCCGCCTTGTGGCCCTCCCCCCTGCCGCGGCGGATACTGGGGGACTCGCGATACGGACCGGTTCCCGACCCCACCGTCACCGCCAGGAGGAACTCATGACTGTGCGCACAGGACGTGTCGAACTGACCCCCGCCGCCGAGGAACTGCTGCGGCGGCTGACCGGGGCGCACGGGCCGGTGATGTTCCACCAGTCCGGCGGCTGCTGCGACGGCAGCGCCCCGATGTGCTATCCGCGCGGCGAGTTCCGGGTCGGGGCCTCGGACATCCTGCTGGGGCACGTGGCCGGGGACACCCCGTTCTGGATGAGCGCGGACCAGTTCACGTACTGGTCGCACACCCATCTCACCGTGGACGTGGTCCCCGGCCGGGGCAGCGGCTTCTCCCTGGAAGCCCCCGAGGGCGTCCGCTTCCTGCTCCGTTCCCGCCTCCTCACCGACGAGGAACTGCACCGCCTCGACTCGGAACCGCCGTTGCCGAACGGGGCGGACCACACCGCCTAGGGTGGCGCCATGTACACGTCCCGGATGTCCGGCCACGTCGACGCTCCCCATGCCGCCGTCTACCGGGCGCTGCTGGCCCGGCTCGTCGAGGCCGACGGCCCCTTCTGAACCGACGGCCCCTTCCGAGCGGCGGGGTTGCAGGGAACCGGCGCACACCGACGGCGCCCGCCCAGGTCCCTCCAGGTGCGGGGCGCCGAGCCGGCGGGTGTACGCGAACCAGCCGGATGCCACGGCCGTCCGCGGCCTGGGCCGCGGTACGGCGGCCGTCGAGGCCGCCCAGCCCTTCGCGACGGCATTCTTCTCGTGATTCGTGTACACGGAAATGACGTAAAGGCGCTTCGAGACGCTTAAGTGACGGAAGACGAGCACCTGTTCACATGACGTGCATCGAAAGTGATTCACCCAGCGCTTCCCCGTGCACCCGTGCGCCCCCTTGGAGAAAGGGTTCACCAAGTCGGCGGCCCGCTTGGACTGGGCAGGACATGGGGCAAGCACCGCGTCGGTGAAACATCACCGTTTTCCCAGGTCGACTGAAGCAGGTGGTATTCGATGAACGGCTGCGTCCCTGAATCGGAACAGGCGTGGACGGTTGGTACTGCTCCAGGCATATTCCCATCCGTCGGCCACGGTATCGCCTTGTTCCGCCGGCCGCTGAAGTTTCTGAATTCTCTTCCCGCACAGGGCGATCTGGTCGAGATACGCCTGGGCCCGCAGCGTGCGTGGATGGTGTGCCACCCGGAGCTGGTCCACCGAATGCTCCGCGACACCCGCACGTTCGACAAGGGCGGACCGCAGTACGAGAGGCTGCGGGCGCTGATGGGCGACGGCGTCGTCACCTGCCCGCATGCCGAACACCGGCGCCAGCGCCGGTTGCTGCAACCCACCTTCCGCCCCACCGCAGTCGCCGCGCAGACGGACGCGATGGCCGAGGAGGCCGCCGCGCTGTGCCGCGACTGGCGCACGGGGCAGGAGATCGATGTCAGCGCCGCCACGCTGGGCCTGACGACCCGGCTGATCAGCCGGCTCCTGCTCTCCGACTCGCTCGGCCCGGCCGCGGCCGACGAGGTGCGGCACTGCCTCGCCGCCATCGTGCGCGGCCTGTTCGCGCGCACGGTCGTGCCGGTCGACGCGCTGTTCCGTCTTCCCACGCCCGCGAACCGCCGCTACCGGCGCGCGGTGGAGCGGGTGCGCGAGCTCATCGACGAGGCCATCGCCGAACGCCGCCGGGGCACTCCCCGCGACGATCTGCTCGGCCTTCTGCTGATGGCCGCCGAGACCGGGGACGCCGGGGCTCCGGTCACCGACCGGGAGGTCCACGACCAGCTGGTGTCCCTCCTGCTCACCGGTTCCGAGAGCCCGTCGATGTGCCTGGCCTCCACCTTCAGCCTCCTCGCGCAACACCCGGAGGTGGAGCGGCGGTTGCACGCGGAGGTCGACACCGTCCTCGCCGGCCGGTTACCCGACGTCGACGATCTGCCGCGCCTGGTCTACACGAGGTCCGTCCTCACCGAAACGCTGCGCCACTCCCCGCCCGGCTGGCTCTTCACCCGGGTCACGACCCGGGAGGCGGAGCTGGCCGGACGCCGGCTGCCACGGGGGACCACGGTCCTGTACAGCCCGTATCTCCTGCATCACGACCCCGCCTCGTTCCCCGAGCCCGACCGGTTCCTGCCCGAGCGCTGGCTGGAGGGTGAAGCCGCCACCGGTCCGCACGGGGCGCTGATCCCGTTCGCCGCGGGCAACCGCAAGTGCATCGGCGACCTGTTCTCCATGGCCGAGATGACCGTGGCCCTGGCGACCGTCGCCGGCCGGTGGCGGCTACGGCATCCGGCCGGGCGCGTCGCACCACCGCGTCCCGGGGCGACGCTGGGACCGAGGTCCCTGACGATGATCTGCACATCACGGGCGGACGCACCGGGCGGCGCCGCGCCGCACGCCGCCGCCCTCGCACCCGGAGCCGCACCGGCGGCGTCCGGGGTGGAGCACACCCGGAGGGACGGTGACAACGGTGTCCACCACACATGAGGAGAGGGCGGCCGTCGCGCGGGACGTGATTCCCGCTGCCACCCTGGTCGAACTGATCGACGCCCACCTCTACATGCCCTTCCCGTTCCGGCGCAATCCTCAGGAGCCGGCCGCCGCGGCGGGGGTCGACGACTGGCTGCGCGTGACCGGGCTGAGCGACGAGCCCGGGGTCGCGGCCATGATCTCCCACACCCGCCCGGCCGAGCTGGCGTCCTACAACAGCCCTGACGCGGATCCCGGCATCCTGCAGCTCGTCGCTCACCAGATCGCCTACCAGTTCGTCTTCGACGACCGGGCCGAGGAGGTCGGCCGCCACCGGCCCGGCCACCTGCTGCCGATGCTGTGCGAGAGCATCGCGGTCCTGCGCGACGAGGCAGCGCCCAGCACCCCGCTGGGCGCGGCGTTGTCCGACCTCTACCGGCAGATCCGCGAGCGGTGCACACCGGCGCAGGCCGCGCGGTGGGCGTGGAAGAGCCGCGAGTACGTGCACGGACTGCTGTACGAGGCGGTGGCGCAGGTCCACCCCTCACCCCTGCGGTCCGGGCTGTGCACCTCGATACGGTCCCTCACCGCGGGCGTCGAACCCTTCTACCCGCTGTGCGAGGCCGCGCAGCCGTGCGAGCTGACCTCCGGGGAACTCCACCACCCGCTCATGCGGCGCCTGAGCCGGCTGTCGGCCGACGCGGCGGTGTGGATCCCCGACCTGTTCTCCTCGGTCAAGGAGCAGCGGTCCGGCGAAATGATCAACCTGGCCCTCGCCTACCAGCGGGCCCACCACTGCTCCCTGCCGGTGGCCGTCACCCTGGCCATCCAGCAGATCAACCGCACGATCCGCGAGTTCGAGAGGACTTACGCGGAGATCGAACCGGAGTTGAGCCCTTCGGGCGTCGGCTATGTGGAAGGCATGGCCGGCTGGATCCGCGGCTGCTACTACTGGTCGCGCACCGTGCCGCGCTACGCGGACGCGGCGGCCCTGGCGCTGCCGTGAGAAGACGCTTCGTCAGGTCGCGGAGCGGGTGCCCATTCGAGCCACGGTACCCGCGGAATCCGCACTTCACGCGGCTTTAGCAGGTCATTCACCCTTCTTTGTCGTGCTCGTCCCGGAATCCGGAACGAGGGCCATCGGGAGGCGTACGCTCTCGCTGCCTCCCGATGGCCGACGACAGGAAGCGGTAGCGCACATGGCGCATCAGCTGCGGCAACCCACGCCCGAGGACCGGCCGTTGCTCGAGCGCCGCAAGGAGCTCCAAGCGCTCGACTCGGCACTGACGGGCCTGCGGAACACCGTCGACGGCGTGCCCCAGGCGCCCCGGGGCGGGCTCCTCGCCTTCACCGCGCCCGGTGGCATGGGCAAGACGGCCCTGCTGCACCAGGCCCGGGCCCGCGCCCGGGCGCAGGGATTCACCGTGCTGTCGGGCAGGGCCGGTGAGAAGGAGCAGGAACTGGCTTTCCACCTGGTGCGCCAGGTCGTCCAGCCCGCGCTGGCGTCGATGGACGAGCAGGAGCTGCGCACCTTCCTGGGCGGCTGGTACGACATCGTCGCCGCCGCACTGGGCCTGGTCGCGACGCCGAGCGGCCATGTGCCGGACCCGACCGGGGTCCGCGACGGTCTCGACTGGGTGATGACGCGCCTCGCCGTGATGAAGGCGCCCGTCGTCCTGCTCCTGGACGACCTGCACTGGGCGGACGTGGAGTCGCTGAGCTGGCTCGCCTCGTTCGCGCCGAGGGCCGTGGACCTGTCGATGCTGATCGTCGTGGCCTTCCGGCCCGAACTGCCCCTCGAGGCCGCTGCCTTCAGCGCACCCTCCGCCGATCTGGGGAGCCGCCCCTTCACCCTGGCACCGCTCAGCGCCGCGGCCGTGGCCCGGATCATCCGGGACGAGGTCGGCGAGGAAGCCGAGGACGCGTTCTGCGAGGAGTGCTGGGAGGTCACCGGAGGAAGCCCGTTCGAGGCCGTGGAACTCTCCATCAGGCTCGGCGAGCGCAACCTCAGGGGCACCGGTGACGAGCTGCCCGCGATGCGCGACCTGGCGGCCGCGGTGAAGGGGCCCGGGCTGATCGAACGGCTCCAGGGCCTCGGCACCAGCACCGTCCGCTTCGCCTACGCGGCGGCCGTCCTCGGGCAGGCCATCTCACCCGAACTGGCCGCCCGGATCGCGGCGATCGGCAACACGGCGGCGGCCGAAGCCACGCAGAAGCTGCGCGCCGCCCGCATCCTGGCCGACGGCGAGGGGCCCGGCGGGAGTCTGGAGTTCGTCCACCCGCTGATCGCCACCACGATCTACCGGTCCATCCGAACGAGCCTGCGGGAAGGCATGCACAACTCGGCCGCCGAGGCCGTCAGGGCGGCCGGGCTCGGCCACGCCGCCGCGGCCCGGCACCTGCTGGAGGTGCCCTGCGAGGGCAGCTCCGAGGCGGTGGACTGTCTGCGCCGGGCCGCGCGTGAAGCCCTGCACTCGGGTGCCCCGGAGGCGGCCCGGCGGCTGCTGAACCGGGCGCTGCAGGAGCCGCCGCTGCCGGAGGAGCGCGCCGCGCTGCTGCACGAACTCGCCTGCGCGACCTTCCTCATCAACCCCACGGCCACCGTGGCACATCTGCGGGAGGCCCTCGCGGAACCGGACATCGACCCGGAGCTGCGCGCCTCGATGGTGTACCGGCTGACCCAGGCACTGGCCCACACCGACCGGATGGCGGAGGCCGCGACGGTGGCCGCCCAGGAGGCGCAGCGGGCCGCCGCCCATCCCCGGATCCGGCTGCGGATGCAGGGGGACCACTTCGTGTGGAGCGCGTTCCGCACCGACGAGGCGGACTCGGCGGGCCGTTCGCGGAAGCTGGCCCGGCTCGCCGACCGCCTGTCCGGTCGCGGCCTCGAGGAGCGCTACATCCTGGGGTCGCGCGCCTGGGACGCCATGATGTGCGGCGAGCCGCGGCAGAAGGCGCTCGCCTACGCCGAGGAGGCGCTGCGCGGCGGGCTGAGCTGGACGCATGAGAACCGGGGCTTCGAGGTACCCGTCTCGGTCGCGCTGGTGTTCATGTACTGCGACCAGCCGCGACGGGCCGAGGAACTGTTCGCCAAGGGCATGGCCGAGTGCGAGTCAAAGGGCTGGCGCGGCTCCCACCTGGCGCTGGGCCAGACGCTCTCCGGGTACATCCGGTACCGCCGCGGCTGCCTGGCCGAGGCCGAGAACCTGGTACGGGAGGGCCTGCGCATCGCCGACCGGGTGGAAGGCGGGGTACCCGCCCAGTGGTTCGCCATCGGCATCCTGATCCAGACCCTCCTGGCCCGTGGCCGCGTCATCGCGGCACGCCGGCTCGCCGACACCTACCACTACGGCGACAACGTCCCGAACGCCGTCATCTACCCCGATCCGCGCACCGTCTACGCCGAGCTGCTCCTGGCGGAGGGCCGGCCCGACGACGCCGCTCCCCTGCTGTCCCGCGTCGGCGCGTGGCTGGACGGCCGGGACTGGCGCAACCCCGCGTGGTGTCCCTGGCAGCTCGGACTGGCCTCGGCTCTGTCCCGCAGCGCGCCCGACCGGGCGGTGCGCCATGCGCGGGACGCCGTGAAGCGGGCCCGGGACTTCGGCGCGGCATCGGCGATCGGCCAGGCCATGCACGCCCAGGCGGAGGTGACGGGCGGTGAGGCGGGGCTCGATCTGCACGCGCAGGCCGTCGACCACCTCCAGCGGTCGCCCGCCGCGTACGAACTGGCCCGCGCCCTGGTGGGTCACGGCGCCGCGCTGGCCCGCGCGGGACGGCTGCACGACGCCGCCGACCGGCTCTACCAGGGCCTCGAAGGAGCCGTGCACTGCGGTGCCGAGGGCCTGGCCGCCCGGGCGCGGCGGGAGCTGTCCGCCGCCGGGCTGCGGCCGCTGCCCCTGCGCTACCCGCAGACGGACACGCTCACCGCGCAGGAGCGCACGGCCGCCGAGATGACGGCACGGGGCCAGGCCGCTGCGGTCGTTGCCAAGGCACTGCGCCTCACCGAGCAGGGTGTGCGGCAGCTGCTGTCGTCCGTGTACCGCAAGGTCGGCACGGATGCGGCGGGCCTGGCCGAGGCCCTGGAGACGTTCCCCCGGCCGCGGCCGTGACGGCGGGCTGCCACCGGCGGGCTGCCACGGGCAGGGCGCCTCTCACATCGGGCCGGGGCTCGCTCCTCCCTTGAGGCGTTCCAGGTCGGAGGGGCGGACCTGGATGACGACCAGGGCGATCAGCGCGGCGACCGCGGTGAAGATCGCCGCCATGATGAAGGCGGCCGACACTCCGGCGGTCAGGATCTCGTCGGACCAGGGCTTGGGCAGCTGCCCGGTGCGTTCGAACCGGATGCGTTCGGCCGGGGTCGCCTGCCGGAGGAAGTCCGGGACCTGCTTGGCCGCCTCGTTGGTGCTGGCCGTGCCGTACATCGTGACCAGGATGGACAGGCCCAGGGAGCCGCCGACCTGCTGGGTGGCGTTGAGGAGTCCCGAGGCCGCACCGGTCTCCGGCGTGGGCACGTCGGACAGCGCCATGAGGGTCAGCGACACGAACTCCATGCCCATGCCCAGGCTGAAGACGAGCATGGGGCCGAGGACGCTGCCCGCGTACGTGGAGTGAACGTCGGTCAGGGTCAGCCAGGCCAGGCCCGCCGCCGCCAGGATCGCGCCGACCACCATGAACGGCTTGGGTCCGTAGACGGGCAGGAACCGCGAGGCCAGTCCGGCGCCGATGGCGATGACCGCGCTGACCGGCAGGAACGCCAGTCCGGCCGCGAGCGGGCTGAACCCGAGCACGTTCTGCACGAAGAGCGTGAGGAAGAAGAACATGCCGAAGATGGCGGCGGCCAGGCACAGCATGATGCCGTAGGTGCCCGCGCGGTTGCGGTCGGCGAACATGTGCAGCGGCGTGATGGGCTGTTTCGAACGCCGCTCCACCAGGATGAAGGCCGCCAGGACGACGACCGCGCCGGCGAACGAGGCCAGGGTCAGGGGGTCACGCCAGCCGTCCTGCGCTGCTCTGATGAAGCCGTAGACGAGCAGCACCATGCCCGCGGTGGAGGTCAGTGCGCCGGTGATGTCGAAGCGCCCTGGGTGGCGTTCGGACTCCCTGATGAAGCGCGGTGTGGCGAGCACGATGAGCAGGCCGATGGGCACGTTGACGAACAGCACCCACCGCCAGTTCAGCCACTCCACCAGCATGCCGCCGGCGAGCAGGCCGATCGCGCCGCCGCCGGCCGAGACCGCGGCGAAGACGCCGAAGGCGCGGTTGCGTTCCGGTCCCTCGCGGAAGGTGGTGCTGATCAGGGCGAGGGAGGTCGGGGAGGCGATGGCGCCGCCGACGCCCTGCAAGGCGCGGGCGCCGAGGAGTTGGCCGGCATTCTGGGCGAATCCGCCGAGGAGCGAGGCGAACACGAAGAGCAGCACGCCGAAGACGAAGACGCGCCGCCGGCCCAGGATGTCTCCGGCCCGGCCGCCGAGCAGCAGCAGGCCGCCGAAGGTGAGGGTGTAGGCGTTCACCACCCAGGACAGGCTCGTGGTGGAGAACTCCAGGTCGCTCTGGATGTGCGGCAGCGCGATGTTCACGATGGTGATGTCGAGGACCACCATCAACTGGCAGGAGGCGATGACCAGCAGCGCCATCGCGTTTCCGCCACCACCGGATTCCCTGGTGGTGGTCGCCTGTGGTGAAGCCGGCTGCGGGCTGCTGCCTGCGGTGTCCACCGTTCGACGGTACGCCCGGCCCCCACACCCCACCACTCGGACTGAAATATGAGCAAAGTGGGGCGATAATCCGATCAAGGCGGCCCCAGCGGCCCGCGGACGGCGCAATGGGAGGGACAGTGATCCGTGTTCTTCTCGTCGAGCAGACCCGTCTCGTGCGGGGAGCCTTCGCCGCTCTGCTGTCGCGGGAGGACGACATCGAGGTCGTCGCCGAGGCCGACGGCGACGGCGACGTCCTCGCGCGTGCCCTGGTGTACCGGCCGGACGTGGCGGTGATCGGCGTGGACTCCAGGGAGGGCGAGGAGATCGCCGTCCGGGGCGAGCTGCGGGCGCGGCTGCCGGAGTGCCGGATGCTGCTGATGATGGCCTCGACGACACCCGAGCGGCTGCGCCGCATGCTCGATCTGCACGCCGCCGGTGTCATCAGCACCAACGCCCCGCCGGACCGGCTGGTCCACGGTGTCCGCAAGCTGGTGCGGGGGCAGCGATTCGTCGACCCCGAGTTCGCGCTGGCCGCGCTGGACGCGGGAGCGAACCCGCTGACCCCGCGCGAGGTGGAGGTGCTGCGGCTGACCGCCGACGGCACGCCCACCCGGGAGATCGCCGAGCGGCTGTGCCTGTCCACGGCCACGGTCCGCAACCATCTGTCCGCGATCACCCGCAAGACGGGCGGCCGCAACCGGATCGACGCGATCAGGATCGCCACGGAGTCGGGCTGGGTGTGAGCCCCACGCCCCCCGTTCCGCCCCCTGACACAAGAACGGCCGGGCAGGTCATCGAGGTGTACCTGCCCGGCCCCCGCGGGCCCTCGCGCCCTGTCCCGGGATCTGATACGAGCATCCCAGAGTGCGTGCGCCGCCCACCAGCACCGTTTGTCACGGGTCCGGCGTGAAGGCGTCATCCCGCAGCCGTGACGAACGCCGGTGCGGGATGGGCGTTCGGCTCGGTGCCCCAGGTCAGCGGCCGCCGCGGATGAGGCCCGTCAGATAGCGCCACAGCGAGGAGCGCTGCCGGGCGGAGGGGTCCGGCAGGATCTCCTCGGCCACCCCGGGCGCGGGGTCCTCCGCCCAGGGCCTCGGAGGCGGCGCGGAGGCCAGCTCGTAGTGCACGGGCAGGGAGCGCAGGCCCCGCATGAACGGTGAGGAGCGCCAGGGCAGTTGGTCGGCGGGCAGGGCCAGGTCGAGGTGGTGGAACCGCTCGAAGAGGCGCCCCACGCCGGCCGCCGCGACCGCCGAGGCGAGTTCCCGCGCCGGGCACTGGCGCGGTCCGGCTCCCCAGGACAGGTGGGCCCGGGTGCTGATGGCGGTGCCCGACGCGACGTGGTCGGCGAAGAGCGGGTCGGCGTGGGCGGCGCCCGGGGAGACCCACACCGGGTCGCCGGCCCGGATCGTGTAGGTGCCGAGCTGTGTGTCCCTCGCCGCGAAACGCGGGACGAAGTTGACCAGGGGCGGCTTGCGCATGACCACCCGGTTCATGGTCTCCCTGACCATCCCGGCGGACAGGCTGGCGCGCACGCCGCCCTCACCCGAGATGACCTCCACGACGGTGTTGGAGATGAGGATGCCGACGTGGTCGGAGGTCATGCCGAGCAGCATGAACAGCTCGCGGGCGAGGTGGTCGAGCGACAGGTCCGGGTGGGCGGCCAGCAGGTGGGAGGGGAAGTCGTCGCCCGGCTTCTCCAGTTTCAGCGCGGCCAGTTCGGCCAGCGTCGCCAGCAGGCGCTCCAGGGCCGCCTCGGCGTCCGGGCCCGCGTCGAGCACGCGCCACATGTCCATCAGCGCGTCGTCGCCCTGCGAGCCGGGGAAGCCCAGCAGATGGCTGGCCACCATCAGCGGCAGCGGCCGGGAGAACTGCGCGGACAGGTCGGCCACGCCGGTCCTGCCGCCCTGGCCGAGCAGGGTGATCAGTTCGTCGGCGTAGGCGGTGACGGCGGCCTTCAGGCGTTTGGCCTGGGGGTGGCGGGGGTCCTGGAAGGGCTTGAGGGCGACGTCCCAGGCGGTGCGCAGCGGCCGGTAGCCTGCGCCGCCCTGGATGAGGATGTGGTTGACCTCCAGGGACGGTCCGAGCGGCCAGTCGGCCGGCACCCTGCCCTCGGAGCGGGCCCGCCAGTTCTCCAGGCCCTTGGGCCAGCCGTCGTCGTCCTGGAGCACCTGGAGCGACTCGCGGTAGCCGAGGACCAGCCAGGCCGGCACCCCCAGCAGGTCGACGGGCGCGACCGGCCCGTGCTGCTGCCGCAACCGCTCGTACACGAGCGCGGGGCGCGTCTCGTAGTCCCTGGTCAGCAAGGGTTCGGGGGCGAGTTCTTCCAGACTCGTGTCGTCCAGGTCCACGGGTCCGCCGTCACCCCGCTGGGATTCCATCGTCTTGCCGCCCTCCGACACGCCCTGTACCGGCCCACCATCAGCCGGTAGCCGGACACGGTGGGGACCCTACCCCAGGCTGAACCCGCGGGTAGCGAGGGGGTGGGTGGTGGGTACGGCCAGGTCGCGAATCAGGCGGCGGTGTAGCCGAGTTGACGGCGCATGTAGGCGTCTTCAGGCTCTTCGCCTTGGCGATGGCGGTGGTGCGGCTGCCGAGGCCCGCGGTCTCGCCGCCCGCCGACGGTCAGCACGGTCAGACCGTCGGCGGGGCCGAACGGCACGATCAGCGGGGTGCGTTGAGCCGACCGGTACAAGCGTGGTCCCTGCGGAGGGCGGCGGGGGTGATCTTGAGTTCGCTGACGTGCCCGTCGCCCAGAAGGGCAGGTCGGCCTCGACGATCGTGCCGCGGGCGTCGCGGTAGGTGCCGGTGAAGCGGGCCGCCCTCACCGCAGGAGGGTCCGCGCTCACCCCAGGAGGGTCCGCGCTCACCCCAGGAAACTCAGGCGCACCTTCCGTTCCGGGTTGTCCCTGTTGGTGTCCACCAGGCACACCGACTGCCAGGTGCCGAGCTCCAGCCGGCCGGCCAGCACCGGCAGGGTCGCGTGGGGCGGGACGAGGGCGGGCAGGACGTGGTCGCGACCGTGACCGGGGCTGCCGTGCCGGTGCTGCCAACGGTCGTCGGCGGGCAGCAGGGTGTGCAGCGCGGCCAGGAGGTCGTCATCGCTGCCGGCACCGGTCTCCAGAACGGCGATGCCGGCCGTGGCGTGCGGGACGAAGACGTTGAGGAGGCCGTCGCGGCCGCCCGCCGCCTCGTGCAGGAACGACTCGCAGTCACCGGTGATGTCGAGGACCCTCTCGGCGGCACCGGTGCTGACGTCGATAACTCGGGTGGTGAAGACATCGGACATGCCCCCATCCTGACGCACACGCCGGGCTCCCCGGGCCGCGCCGGGCCGGGTGGCGATATGGAGAAGGCAAGGGGGCCTTCGCCGGGTTCGCCGCCACCCGGTTCGACGGTGACCTGCGCCCGCCCGGGGCCCCGCCCGTCAGGAGATGCGTCGGGAAGATCCGCGACCCCGTCCCAGTTAGTAGAAGTGTGAACAACACGAGTGAGGTCGAGGTGGTCGTCATAGGCGCCGGTCAGGCCGGTCTGGCAGGCGCCTATCACCTGCGGCGGTCCGGTTTCGAGCCGGACCGCGACTTCGTCGTGCTGGACCACTCCCCCGGCCCCGGGGGCGCCTGGCAGTTCCGCTGGCCCTCGCTGACGTACGGCAAGGTGCACGGAATGCACGCCCTGCCGGGCATGGAGCTCACGGACGCGGACCCGGAGCGGCCGTCCGCCGAGGTGATCCGCGCCTACTTCGACCGCTACGAGCGGACCTTCGACCTGCGGGTCAGGCGCCCGGTGCACGTACGGGCCGTACGTGAGGGCTCCGGCGGGCGACTGCTCGTGGAGACCTCGGACGGTGTGTGGTCGACCCGGGCTCTGATCAACGCGACCGGCACCTGGGACCGGCCGTTCTGGCCGCGCTACCCGGGCCAGGAGACCTTCCGGGGGCGGCAGTTGCACACCGCGCAGTACGCCGGGCCCGGGGAGTTCACCGGGCAGCGTGTCGTGGTCGTGGGCGGCGGCGCCTCGGGCACCCAGCATCTGCTGGAGATCGCCTCGTACGCGGCGTCCACCACCTGGGTCACGCGGCGCCCGCCGGTCTTCCGCGAGGGCCCCTTCGACGAGGACGCCGGCCGCGCGGCGGTGGCACTGGTCGAGGAACGGGTACGGCAGGGCCTGCCGCCCCGCAGCGTCGTCTCGGTCACCGGGCTGCCGCTCAACGACGCGATCCGGCAGGGCATCGAGGACGGGGTGCTCGACCGGCAGCCGATGTTCGACCGCGTCACGCCCACGGGGGTGGACTGGGAGGACGGCCGGCACATCGACGCCGACGTCATCCTCTGGGCCACCGGCTTCCGCGCCGCCATCGACCACCTCGCGCCGCTGCGGCTGCGCGCCCCGGGCGGCGGCATCCGCATGGAAGGCACGCACGCGGCCGCGGACCCCCGCATCCATCTGGTCGGCTACGGACCGTCGGCCAGCACCATCGGGGCCAACCGCGCGGGCCGCGCGGCCGTGCGGGACATCCGGCGGTTGCTGGAGCGGGAACCGGCTGCGGCGTGAAACGCGCGGGGGCGGGCGGCGCCCATCAGGGCCTCAGCCCGCCGCCTTCGCCCCGCTCTCCTTCTTCTTCGCCTGCGCGTTGAACTCCGCGACGTTGCGCTGGTGTTCCTGGTAGTCCGCGGTGAAACGGGTGTCGCCCGGGCGGACCGTGACGAAGTACAGCCAGTTGCCCGGGGTCGGGTTGATGGCCGCGTGCATCGCCTCCTCGCCGGGGTTGGCGATGGGCGTGGGCGGCAGGCCCATGCGCTGGTACGAGTTGTAGGGGCTCTCGATCCGGGTGTCGCTCTCCGTCGTACGCAGGGTGGAGCGGTTGAGCGCGTAGTTGATGGTGGAGTCCATCTGCAGCGGCATGCCGCGCTCGAGGCGGTTGAAGATCACCCGGGCCACCTTGCCCATGTCGGCCCTGGTGGCCGCCTCCGCCTGGACGATGCTGGCGATGGTGACGGCCTGGTACACGTTCATGGCGTTGCGCTGCGCCCCGGCGGCGATGGGCGCGCCGTTGAACTTGTCGTTCGCCGTGTCGACCATCAACGCGAGGAGCTTGTCCGGCGTGACCTTCTCCTGGAGCGGATAGGTGGCCGGGAAGAGGTAGCCCTCCGGATTGCCCTCGGCGTCGTTCGGCAGTTTCAGGGCGGCCTTGTCCAGGGACTTCTTCGTGCTGCCGGCGGGCAGGGCGAGGGCCTTGTCGACGGCCGTGTACACCTGGCTCGCGCGCCACCCCTCGGGGACCGCCAGGGTCGTGGGCCGGCTCTCTTCCTCGGTCCCCAGGGTCAGCAGCGGCACCGCCACGGCGGTACCGACCACGACGGCTCCGGTCGCGACGAGGACGATGCGGCCCCTGCGCGTCAGTCGAATCGTGCTCCGTGGCGGAGTGTTCTTCTGCATGCGGGCACGGTAACCCGCATATCGTCACAAACCCGGCATATTTTCAGCTTGTCGGTTCCAGTTGAGCGTCCCGGCGTACCAGCGCCGCGTACCGGCCCCCCTCCTCCAGGAGCTCCTCGTGCGTGCCGCGTTCGACCGCGCGGCCCGAGTCGAGGACCACGATCTGGTCGGCGCCGCGCACGGTGGACAGCCGGTGGGCGATGGTGAGGGTGGTGCGGTTGGCCGACAGGGCGTCGATGGCGTCCTGGACGGCGGCCTCGGTCCGGGTGTCCAGTGCGCTGGTGGCCTCGTCGAGGATGAGCACCGGCGGGTCGCGCAGGATGGTGCGGGCGATGGCCAGGCGCTGCTTCTCCCCGCCGGAGAAGCGGTGGCCGCGCTCGCCTACGACGGTGTCGTAACCGTCGGGCAGCGCCGCGATGTGGTCGTGGATCTGGGCGGCCTTCGCCGCCTGGTGCAGTTCCTCGTCGGTGGCGTCGGGCTTGGCGAAGCGCAGGTTCTCGGCGACCGAGGCGTGGAAGAGGTACGTCTCCTGTGAGACGACGCCGACCGCGCGCGCCAGGGTGTCGAAGTCGAGGTCGCGGACGTCGGTCCCGTCGAGGGTGACGCGGCCGCCGGTGACGTCGTAGAGACGGGGCACCAGATAGCCCAGCGTGGACTTGCCGGCGCCGGTGGAGCCGACGAGGGCGAGGCTGCTGCCCGCGGGGACGGTGAGGTCGATGCCGTCGAGGACCGGGCCGCCCTTGCCGTCGTAGCCGAAGGAGACGTTCTCGAAGCGGACCTCTCCCTTGATGCGGTCGAGTCGCACGGGGTCGGGACGCTCGGTGATGTCGATCGGCAGGTCGAGGTATTCGAAGATGCGCTGGAAGAGGGCGAGGGAGGTCTGGATCTGCACACCGGTCGACAGCAGGCTCACGGCCGGGCGGAACAGGCCCTGCTGGAGCGAGACGAAGGCGACGATCGTGCCGATGGAGACCTCCGGGCCGCCCAGTTGCAGGGCCATGCCGGCGGTCCAGTAGATGACGGCGGGCAGGGCGGCCATGACGATCGTGATGACGGCCATGCGCCACCGGCCCGCCATGTTCGACCGCACCTCCAGGTCGACGAGTTCCTCGGACTCGTCGGAGAAGGACTTCGTCAGCGAGTCGGAGCGGCCCATCGTGCGGCCCAGCAGGATGCCGCTGACGGAGAGCGACTCGGTGACGGTGGCGGCCATGGCGGCCATCTGCTTCTGGCGCTGAGTGGTGATCTTGCGTCGTTCGTTGCCGACGCGGCGGCTGATCCACACGAACACCGGCAGCAACAGCAGGGAGACGACCGTCAGGCGCCAGTCGAGGGCGATCATCGCGACGATGGTGGCGACCACGCTGGTGACGTTGGAGACCAGGGAGGTCGCGGTGGAGGTGACGGTGGCCTGCATGCCGCCGATGTCGTTGGCGATGCGGGACTGCACCTCGCCCGTGCGCGTGCGCGTGAAGAAGGCGAGGGACATGCGCTGGAGCCGGCCGTAGACGGCGGTGCGCAGGTCGTGCATGACACGCTGGCCGACCGTCGTGGAGATCAGGGTCTGGAGGACTCCGAAGACGCTGGTGAGGACGGCGCTGAGGATCATGCCCAGGGCGAGGAGGCTGAGCAGGCCCGTGCGCCCCTCGGGGATCGCGACGTCGAGGATCTCCTTCAGCAGGAAGGGCGTGGCGACGGAGACCAGTGACGCGGCGCCGACCAGCAGGCCGACGACCGCGAGGCGGCCCCGGTAGGGGCGGAAGAGGCCGAGGATGCGGCGGACCTGCCGGGGCTGCTCCTTGGAGTCGGCCGGCGGGATCCACGGGGCTTCACGGTCGGGATGCATGGGCTCCTACGAGGGATGCGGCGGATCGGATCACAGCTCATTGTTACCTATACTCACAATGAACTGCATCCTGATATTGTTCCCATATGACCACGCCCGACCCCGACGGCCTGCTCGCCGAGCAGTTGCTGCGGCTCACCCGCCGGGTGCACCGCATCCAGAAACGCCATCTGGAGCACCGTGACCTCGGCATCACCCCGGCCCAGTCCCGGCTGCTGCGCACGCTGGCGCACTGGGGATCGCCGCCGCGCATGGCCGACCTGGCCGAGCGGCTCGAAGTGGTACCGCGAGCCGTGACGACGCTGGTCGACGGTCTCGAGGCGAGCGGCAAGGTGCGGCGGGTCCCGGACCCGGCGAACCGGCGGGTCATCCGCATCGAGCTCACGGACGACGGCCGCGGTGCGCTGCGCGAGCTGCGGGCGGCGCGCAGATCGGCCGCGGAGGAGATCCTCGCGCCGCTGACGGGGGATCAGCGGGAGGCGCTCGGGGGGTTGCTCGACACCCTGATCGACGGAACGCCGGCGGGGCCCTGCTGACGGACGGAACACATCAGTGGGCCGCGGCCTCCGCTCGTCCTGTCGATGCGGAGACCGCGGCCCACTGGGTTCCGGTCAACCGGCCTCGGGAGCGGGCTCCTTCAGCTCCTTCGGCTGCTGGGACAAAATACCCGGCGCCAAGGCCTCGGCGCCGGGCTCGCCGTCGGGGCCCTTCCCGCGCGTTGAGGACGAACTCGGTCGTCGTGGGGAGGTGACCGCCGCCCGTCGTCTCCTCGACCGCTGCGGCGTCGAGCGAGGAGGGGTCGACGTTCATGCCCCTGCCCGGGCCGACGACGTTGGCGGTGACGAGACCGATGATCAGGGCGGCCGTCGAGGCGATCTCGTGAGCATCCCCTGCACGGAGTCGGCCACCCGCGCAATGAGCACTAGGCCGCCAGGTCCGCCCTGTCGCCCATCACCACCACGGGACGCTGTCGCGGGTCGAGTGTGCGCAGGAGGTACCTCATCGCCTGCTCGGGCACGCTGACACAGGCGGAGGTGCCGCTGCCGTGGTCCATGTGCAGCCAGATCCCGCCACCCTTCGTCTGACCCTCGGGGCGGTTCCGGTCGTTCGGCGGGGTGCCCTTGACGCGGTTGTAGTCGATGGCGATGACGTAGTCGAAGTCGTGCCAGTGCGACGGGGCCCACGAGCGCGGGGCGGCGAAGGCCGCGGAGCGGGTGTACGGCAGTCCGGAGCCCGGGTCCGGCAGTACACCGCCCGCGTCGCTGAGGGTGAACACGCCCACGGGGCTGCGGTCGTCGTCCTCGTGGTGGTCTGTGGTCCAGCCCTTCTTGCCGTTGTGCCCGGCCCAGCCGCGCTCCCGCTGCCAGGTCGAGCCGTGCTTCGTGTAGAGGACGACCGTGGAGTCGGCGGAGTCCTTCCCGTCGCCGTAGGCCGCGACGACCTGGCGGGAGCCGGACGGGATCCGCCGCTGGAGCCGGTCGCCGACGCCGGGGACGCGCGTCGGGTCGGCCGTGTCCGCGTGGGTGCCCGCCGCCCGGTCCGCGGCTTGTGTCCCGCCACTGCCGTCCGCGCCGCCGCAGGCAGACAGAGCCGTCAGGAACGAGACGAGGACCGCCGTCGCGGCCACGGCTCGTCGTACGCCACCACTGTGCATCGCTCCATGGTCGCACCGCGTTCCGGCGACGGCGGGCCGAGGCCTGGAGAGTCGGCGGCGCACGGCGGGCGGCCGGTTCCGTTCGGTCGGCGGAAAACCTGTTGCCCGCCACCACGCGGCAGGGCGAACCTGTCACGGTTTGCTGCCTTCGGCCGGACCACACCCCTGACACGAGCCACTGGGACGTCATGCAGATTCAAGACCTTCCGTACCCCGACCCGGGCGTGCCGGACGCGCGTTCGGGGCCCCGATTCCTGTGGTGGCTCTTCCGCAATCAGCTGGGCGGTCAGCTCAAGTCGCTGGCCTGGGGGCTGCTGCACTTCGCCTCCGTCGCCGCCCTGCCCTTCTGTGTCGGGGTCGCCGTGCAGGCCGTCGTCGACCGCTCCGGCACCGGACTCGCCCTGGCGGGGGGTCTGCTGGCGCTGGCCTGCGCCGGCAACGCGGTCGGCGACACCTTCCTGCACCGCACCGCGATCACCAACTGGATCACGGCAGCCGCCCGCGTCCAGCAACTGCTCGCCCGCAAGGCCGCCCATCTGGGCTCGGCGCTGACCCGGCGCGTCGCGGCCGGTGAGGTGGTGGCGGTGTCGACCGGTGACGTCGAGAAGATCGGCTGGTTCGTCGAGGCCCTGTCCCGCTTCACCGCGGCCCTGGTCACGATCGTGCTGGTCTGCGTGGGCCTGCTCGTCTACCAGCCGGCACTCGGCGTGGTCGTCGCCGTGGGGCTGCCCGCGCTGGCGCTCGCCGTGCTGCCGTTGCTGCCCCGCGCCACCCGCCGTGCCGACACCCAGCGCGAGAAGGCCGGGCGCGCCACCGAACTCGCCTCGGACACCGTCGCCGGCCTGCGTGTGCTGCGCGGCATCGGCGGCGAGGAGTTGTTCCTCGACCGCTACCGCAGCGTCTCCCAGGAGGTCCGCCACGCGGCCGTGCGCAGCGCCCGGATGTGGTCCCTGATCTCCGCCATCCAGGTCCTGCTGCCGGGACTGCTGCTCATCGCGGTCGTCTGGTACGGCGTCGGGCTGGCGCGCGAGGGCCGGATCACCGTCGGCGAACTGGTCACCGTCTACAGCTCGGTCATGGTCCTCACCTACCCGCTGCGGCACTTCGAGGAGATCGCCATGGCGTACTCCTTCTCCCGGCCCTCCGCCAAGCGGGCCGCGGGAGTGCTGTCGCTGCAACGGGCCACCGACACCGCCGGATCGCGCGCGGCCGACGTCCCCTCCGGCGACCTGTACGACCCGCAAACCGGGCTGCTCGCGCCCGCCGGACGGCTCACGGCGGTGGTGTGCGGTGACCCGGACGCGGCGGGCCTGCTGGCGGAACGGCTGGGCGGACACCCGTCCCAGGAGGGCACCTCGGTGCTGCTGGGCGGAGTGCCGCTCGACGAACTGCCGTTGAACAGCGCCCGTACGGCCGTCCTCGTCCAGGACAAGGACCCGGTGCTGTTGTCCGGCACGCTCCGCGACCTGCTCGACGTACCCGCGTCGGGCGTCGTCCGGCCGGAAGCGGCGCTGGCGGCCGCGCAGTGCGACGACGTGCTGGCGGCACTGGTGCAGGGCTCACTGGACGCCGGCGACCCCATGGACGCCCGGATCACCGAGCGCGGCCGGTCCCTGTCCGGCGGTCAGCGCCAGCGGCTCGCGCTCGCCCGCTCGCTGATCACCGACCCGGAGGCGCTCGTCCTGGACGAGCCGACCTCGGCCGTCGACTCGCACACCGAGGCACGGATCGCGCAGGGCGTGCGGGAGTTGCGCGCCGGGCGCACGACCGTGGTGTTCACCTCCTCACCGCTGCTGCTGGACCGCGCCGACCGGGTCGTGTTCCTGCACGACGGCGAGGCCGTGGCGGTCGGCGCCCACCGCGAACTGGTGCGGACCGAGCCCCGCTACCGGGCGGTGGTCACCCGCGAGACGGACGACGAGGCCGCGCTGAACGGTTCCGTCGCCCTGCACGACGTCCTGCAGGAACTGGAAGAGATCGAGGAGAAGGCATGATCGGCGTCGCGCCACCGGCCTACGACCCGGCGGCCCCGACGACGGCGAACACCCTGCCGATCGGGGCCCCCGAGACCGTCCGCGCCTACGTGGCCGAACTGCTGCGCCGGCACCGGCGGGCGTTCCTGCTGCTGGTCGCCGTCAACACGGCCGCCGTGATCGCCTCGATGGCCGGTCCCTGGCTGCTGGGCGGACTGGTGGAGCGGGTGTCCGACGGGGCGCGGGACCTGCGGCTGGAACTCACCGCCGGACTCTTCGTGGCCGCGCTGGCCGTCCAGGCCGTGTTCGTCCGTCAGGTACGGCTGCGCGGCGCGATACTGGGCGAGCGCATGCTGGCCGACCTGCGCGAGGACTTCCTCGTCCGGTCGGTCGGGCTGCCGCCCGGGGTGCTGGAGCGGGCCGGGACCGGCGACCTGCTGTCGCGCATCACCACGGACATCGACCGCCTCGGCAACGCCATGCGCGAGGCCGTGCCGCAGCTGTCGATCGGCGTGGTGTGGGTGTTCCTGCTGATGGGCGGGCTGGTGATCACGGCGCCGCCGCTGGCGCTCGCCGTGCTGCTCGCCCTGCCGCTGCTGATCGCCGGCTGCCGCTGGTACTTCCGGCGGGCGCCCTCGGCCTACCGTTCCGAGGCCGCCGGGTACGCCGCCGTGGCCGCCGCGCTCGCCGAGACGGTGGACGCCGGGCGCACCGTCGAGGCCCACCGCCTGGGCGAGCGCCGCGTCGCGCTGTCCGAGCGGCGGATCCGGGAGTGGACGGCCTGGGAGCGGTACACGCTCTGGCTGCGGTCGGTGCTCTTCCCGGTCATCAACATCACCCATGTGACCGTGCTCGCCTCGGTGCTGATCATCGGCGGTGTGTTCGCCCTGCACGGGTGGATCGACGTCGGTCAGCTGACGACCGGCGCGCTGATCGCCCAGATGCTGGTCGACCCGGTGGGCATGATCCTGCGCTGGTACGACGAGCTCCAGGTGGCGCAGGTGTCGCTGGCGCGGCTCGTCGGAGTCCGGGACATCGAGCCGGACGCCGGGGATCCGTCGGTGACCCCCGAAGGGCGCCATGTGCACGCCGACCGGGTGCACTTCGGCTACCTGGAGGGCGTGGACGTCCTGCGCAAGGTGTCGCTGGAGGTCTCCCCCGGCACCCGGCTGGCCCTGGTCGGCCCCTCGGGCGCGGGCAAGTCCACGCTGGGCCGGCTGCTCGCCGGGATCTACGCGCCCCGGGACGGCCGGATCACCCTGGGCAGCGCCGAGCTGTCCCGGATGCCCGCCGAACGCGTCCGCTCCCATGTGGCCCTGGTCAACCAGGAGCACCACGTCTTCGTGGGCTCCCTGCGCGACAACCTGCGGCTCGCGCGGACCGGTGCCGTCGACGCCGAGCTGTGGGCGGCGCTGGGCGCGGTCGACGCGGACGGCTGGGCCCGTGCGCTGGAGGAGGGCCTGGACACCGGGGTGGGCTCGGGCGGTCTGGCGCTCACCCCGGCCCAGGCCCAGCAGATCGCGCTGGCCCGCCTGGTGCTGGCCGACCCGCACACGCTGGTCCTGGACGAGGCGACGTCCCTGCTCGACCCGCGCGCCGCCCGCAACCTGGAACGCTCGCTGGCCCGGGTTCTGGACGGCCGCACGGTCGTCGCCATCGCCCACCGGCTGCACACGGCCCACGACGCGGACGTCATCGCCGTCGTCGAGAGCGGCCGCATCAGTGAGCTGGGCAGCCATGAGGAGCTGGTCGCGGCGGACGGGGCGTATGCGGCGCTGTGGAGGTCGTGGCACGGCTGAGCACCCCGTGGCGCGGGAGGGCGCTCACGCCAGGGGGCGGGCCGTGTCCTTGGCGTTGCGCGGTCCCGAGCCGGGGTGGAAGGCTGGAATCAGGCACCGGCTCGGGGAACGCCCGGGAAGCAGTGGCCCGGGCGGCGTCTGTGCTCCGTGCGGCGGCGGCCCGGAGCGGTCCCGTGGATACGGGCCCGTCCCCACCCCCTGGAGGTACCCGTGAACAGCTCCGACGGCTGGGGAGACGACGTCTACCAGCCGGACCAAGACGAGCAGAGGGAGGACACGGGCCTGCTCGACGCCGAGGACACCCTGGAGAACGACGGCGTCGACGATCCCCTGGACCGGGGCTGGTCCCCTCCCGAGCGGCCCTGGGCCGTCGAGCACACCGGCGTGACGGCGGCCGAGCGGCAGCGGGGCGAGACGCTGGACCAGCGGCTCTCCGAAGAGCTGCCGGACGCCGCCGTCCCGGACGGTGACGGTCTCGGGGACTCCGAGGGCACCGACGGGGAACTTCTGGACAACGAGGTCGGCGCCGCGCGCGCCGGCCGGCTCGTGGCACCCGACGAGGGCGCCCACGAGGACGAGGAGGAGGCGCTGGTCGCCATCGACGTGGGCATCGACGGCGACGCCGCGTCGGCCGAGGAGGCCGCCGTGCACGTCGTCGACGAGGACACCCTGTCCGGCTGATCACACAACCGGCCCGAGCCGTTCGAGGAGCCTTCATGCAGCAGGACAAGCACCCCGACTACCACCCCGTCGTCTTCCGCGACCGCGCCGCCGGGTACGCGTTCCTCACCCGGTCCACCGCGACCAGCGACCAGACCATCGAATGGGACGACGGCGAGACCTACCCGGTCGTGGACGTGGAGATCTCCTCCGAGAGCCACCCCTTCTACACGGGCAAGGCCCGCACGGTGGACTCCGAGGGCCGGGTCGCCGCGTTCGAGCGGCGCTACGGCGGCGGCTGAGACCCGTCCCCGGCCGCGCTCAGATGACGTTGAGCGCCGCCGCGCAGCCCACCCCGCCCAGCAGCATGAACACCGGCATCAGCACCTTCAGCTCGACCCAGCTGCCCGCCCGGAACCGCATGACCTTGGGCGGCCCGATCGGATACCAGCGCTTGCGCCCGACCGGGATGGGCCACAGGATCGGGCAGCCGGACACGGTCAGCGCGTCCCCGATGTCGTGCACGATCGCGCCCAGCACCACCGGCAGACCCAGCCACAGATACTCCTGCCCCGGCGCCGCGAACAGCCAGTCCGCGCCCTTGCCCGGCTTGTCCAGGACCCCCGCGAGGATCCACGCCGTGGTCGCGGCCAGCAGCCACACCAGGACATCGCTGCTGGAGCCGCGCGCCGCTCGCCACAGCAGGCCCTCGATGGCCAGGACCAGGTGGACGAAGAGGACCGCGAGCACGCCCCAGCGGTCACCGGTGATCGCCACGACCGAGGTGCCCGCACCGATCAGGACCGCCCACAGCCAGGTGTGCGTCAGCGTGCGGTGCCCGCCGGAGCGGCGCGGGTCGCCCTGCTTCTTGGTGGCCTTGTAGACGGCGTACGACAGCTTGTCGACGATCTCGCACAGCCAGCGCGACAGTGGTCCGAAGGACCGCGAGATGGTGGCTGCCTTGTGGTCGAGATCCGGGGCGAGCGCGGCTCCGGCGCAGATCAGGGCGCCGACGAGGAGGACCGGCCAGGGCATCGGGTGCCCGGCCGCCGCGGCGGCCGCGCCGACGCCCAGCCAGGCGGCGGCTCCCGACAGTGAGTGTGCTGGTCCCATCATGACGCTGCCCGCCCCGTTTCTCGTGTGCCGCTGTCCAGTTGACCGGGCGCGCTGACGTCCCGTCGGCGCCCCAGCGTAGCGTTCGTGATCTTCGGGCCCGCAGCCGATTCCCGCATCGGGCATGGGGCCAGGCAAGATGGGGGCGTGACCCTCATCGATCAGCTGCCGCGGACCCCCGACCCCGATGCCTTGTACGAAGCCTTCGAGTCGTGGGCCGGCGAGCGGGGTCTCACGCTCTACCCCCACCAGGAGGAGGCGCTGATCGAGGTGGTCTCCGGCGCGAACGTGATCGTGTCGACGCCCACCGGCTCGGGCAAGAGCATGATCGCGGCGGGTGCGCACTTCGCCGCGCTGGCCCGGGACGAGGTCACCTTCTACACCGCCCCGATCAAGGCGCTGGTGTCGGAGAAGTTCTTCGAGCTGTGCAAGATCTTCGGCACCGAGAACGTCGGCATGCTCACCGGCGACGCGTCCGTCAACGCCGATGCCCCCGTCATCTGCTGCACCGCCGAGGTGCTCGCGTCGATCGCGCTGCGCGACGGCAGGCACGCGGACGTCGGCCAGGTCGTGATGGACGAGTTCCACTTCTACGCCGAGGGCGACCGCGGCTGGGCCTGGCAGATCCCGATCCTGGAGCTGCCGCAGGCGCAGTTCGTGCTGATGTCGGCGACGCTCGGCGACGTCTCCTTCTTCGAGAAGGACCTCACCCGCCGCACGGGCCGCCCGACCGCGGTGGTCCGCTCGGCGACCCGTCCGGTGCCGCTGTCCTACGAGTACCGGTACACCCCGCTCACCGAGACGCTCACCGACCTGCTGGCGGCGCGCCAGGCGCCCGTCTACATCGTGCACTTCACACAGGCGCAGGCCGTGGAGCGGGCGCAGGCGCTGATGAGCATCAACATGTGCTCGAAGGAGGAGAAGGAGCAGATCGCCGATCTGATCGGCAACTTCCGCTTCACCACCAAGTTCGGCCGCAACCTCTCCCGTTACGTCCGGCACGGCATCGGCGTGCACCACGCCGGCATGCTGCCCAAGTACCGCCGCCTGGTGGAGAAGCTCGCGCAGGCCGGTCTGCTGAAGGTCATCTGCGGCACGGACACGCTCGGCGTCGGTGTCAACGTCCCCATCCGCACCGTGCTGTTCACGGCCCTCACCAAGTACGACGGCACGCGTGTCCGCACCCTGCGGGCCCGGGAGTTCCACCAGATCGCCGGCCGGGCCGGGCGGGCCGGCTACGACACGGAGGGCTTCGTCGTCGCGCAGGCGCCGGAGCACGTCGTCGAGAACGAGAAGGCCCTCGCCAAGGCCGGCGACGACCCGAAGAAGCGCCGCAAGGTCGTCCGCAAGAAGGCCCCGGAGGGCTTCGTCGCCTGGTCGGAGCAGACCTTCGAGAAGCTCATCGGCTCCGAGCCGGAGCCGCTGACGTCCCGGTTCCGGGTGACGCACACGATGCTGCTGTCGGTGATCGCCCGCCCCGGCAACGCCTTCGAGGCGATGCGCCGCATGCTGGAGGACAACCACGAGCCGCGCAAGCAGCAGTTGCGGCACATCCGCCGGGCCATCGCGATCTACCGTTCCCTGCTGGACGGCGGCATCGTCGAGAAGCTGGACCAGCCGGACGCCGAGGGGCGCACCGTCCGTCTCACGGTCGACCTCCAGCAGGACTTCGCCCTCAACCAGCCGCTGTCCACGTTCGCGCTCGCCGCGTTCGAACTGCTCGACCCCGAGTCGCCGTCGTACGCCCTCGACATGGTGTCCGTGGTGGAGTCGACGCTGGACGACCCGCGGCAGATCCTCGCCGCCCAGCAGAACAAGGCGCGCGGAGAGGCCGTGGCCCAGATGAAGGCGGACGGGGTCGAGTACGAGGAGCGCATGGAGCGCCTCCAGGACATCACGTACCCCAAGCCCCTGGAAGAGCTGCTCTTCCACGCGTACAACACGTACCGTAAGAGCCACCCCTGGGTCGGCGACCATCCGCTGTCCCCCAAGTCGGTCATCCGCGACATGTACGAACGGGCGCTGTCCTTCACCGAGTTGGTGTCCCACTACGAGCTGGCCCGCACCGAGGGCATCGTGCTGCGCTACCTCGCCAGCGCCTACAAGGCCCTCGACCACACCGTCCCCGACGACCTCAAGTCCGAGGACCTCCAGGACCTGATCGCCTGGCTGGGCGAGATGGTGCGCCAGGTCGACTCCAGCCTGCTGGACGAGTGGGAGCAGCTGGCCAACCCGGCGGAGATGACCGCCGAGGAGGCCCAGGAGAAGGCCGACGAGGTCAAACCGGTCACCGCCAACGCGCGCGCCTTCCGCGTCCTGGTCCGCAACGCCATGTTCCGCCGCGTGGAACTGGCCGCCCTCGACCAGGTCGGTGAGCTGGGCGAGATGGACGGGGAGTCCGGCTGGGACGCCGACGCGTGGGGCGAGGCGATGGACAAGTACTGGGACGAGTACGAGGATCTCGGCACCGGACCCGACGCCCGCGGCCCCAAGCTGCTGCTCATCGAGGAGGAGCCGGAGAACGCCCTGTGGCGGGTCCGGCAGATCTTCCACGACCCGAACGGTGACCACGACTGGGGCATCAGCGCGGAGGTCGACCTCACGGCCTCGGACGCGGAGGGCCGCGCGGTCGTCCGCGTGACCGACGTCGGCCAGCTGTGACGGGCCGGGCAGCAGCGAGCACAGGAGAATCCCACTCATGACGACGAACCCGGCCGAGAGGCTCGTCGATCTGCTCGACCTGGAGCAGATCGAGGTCAACATCTTCCGCGGCCGCAGCCCGCAGGAGTCCCTGCAGCGGGTCTTCGGCGGGCAGGTGGCGGGGCAGGCGCTGGTCGCCGCCGGCCGTACCACGGAGGGCGACCGCCCGGTGCACTCGCTGCACGCGTACTTCCTGCGCCCGGGCCGGCCGGGCGTGCCGATCGTCTACCAGGTCGAGCATGTGCGCGACGGGCGGTCGTTCACCACCCGCCGGGTGACGGCCGTGCAGCAGGGCCGCACGATCTTCAACCTCACCGCCTCCTTCCACAAGCCGGAGGAGGGCAGCTTCGAGCACCAGCTGCCGCCGGCCCGCAGGGTCCCGGACCCCGAGTCCCTGCCCACCGTCACGGACGAGATCCGGGAGCACCTGGGCGCGCTGCCCGAGCAGCTGGAGCGGATGGCCCGGCGCCAGCCCTTCGACATCCGCTACGTGGACCGGCTGCGCTGGACCGCCGAGGAGGTCGAGGGCGCCGAGCCGCGCAGCGCCGTGTGGATGCGCGCCGTCGGACCGCTCGGCGACGACCCGCTCGTGCACACCTGCGCCCTCACCTACGCCAGCGACATGACCCTCCTGGACGCCGTCCGCATCCCGGTCGAGCCGCTGTGGGGCCCGCGCGGCTTCGATCTGGCGTCGCTGGACCACGCGATGTGGTTCCACCGCCCCTTCCGCGCGGACGACTGGCTGCTCTACGACCAGGAGTCGCCGATCGCCGTCGGGGGCCGCGGTCTGGCCCGCGGCCGGATCTACGACCGTGAGGGCCGGCTGGTCGTGTCGGTGGTGCAGGAGGGGCTCTTCCGGAAGCTGGGCTGACCCGGCCCTTCGGCGATCGGCTCTCGCACGCCGGGGTTCCGATCGCGCCCCCGACCGGTTCCGGCGACCATGGCAGGAGCAGACACCGCCGACGTCACACGCCCGCCGATCCGGGAGGTGGCAACGCTGCACACCGTGCTCCCCGTCGTGTTCGCGATCTGCGCCGCCTTCAGCAACGCGGTCGCGACCGTGCTGCAACGCAAGGCGGCGCTCACCGTGCCCGCCTCCCAAGGGTTGCGGGCCGGGCTGATCGCCGATCTGCTGCGCCGGCCGGTGTGGCTGGCCGGGATCCTCGCGGTGATCGGCGCCGCCGTCTGCCAGGCGCTGGCGCTGGTCACCGGCCCGCTCACGATCGTGCAGCCGCTGTTCGTGCTGGAGCTGCCGCTCACCCTCATCGTCGCGTCGCTGCTGATGCACCGGCATCTGCCGGGCACCGGCTGGCTGGCGGTGACGGTGGTGGTGGCCGGTCTCGCGATCGCGCTCGCCGCCGCCTCCCCCGCCGGCAACCGCACCCATGTGGCGCTGGAGCGCTGGATTCCCGCGCTCGCCGTGTGCGCGGGGGCGGTCGTCGCCCTCGCCGTCGCGGCCCTCCGGCGCCCGCAGGGCCGGGCCCGGGCGGCCTGTCTGGGCGCCGCGACGGCCATCAGCTACGCGGTGACGGCCGCGCTGATGAAGGCCGCCACGCACATCCTCGACGAGCAGGGCCTCGTGGGCTTCCTCACCGCCTGGCAGACTTACGCCTTCGCCGCCACGGGGGTGTGCGCGCTGTTCCTGCTGGAGAACGCCATGCAGGCCGGTCCGCTGGTCGCCTCGCAGCCCGCCCTCACCCTGGGCGACGCCCTGGTGAGCCTGGCGCTGGGCATCACCCTGTACGAGGAGACCATCCGCTCCGGGTGGTGGCTGCTGCCCCAGCTGTTCGGCGTCGCGCTGATCGCCGCGGGGGTGTTCGCGCTGGCGCGAATTCCGTTCACGCAGTCGCTGGTGGCGCCCGACGAGGAGCGCGAGAGCGCGGCGGCACCCTGAGCGGGCGCCGGGGCACCTCCGGCCCACCACCACCGCGCCGGCCACTCGCGGCCGACCCGGCCGGCCGACCAGCCCTGCCGTGCCCTCCCCTTTGCTGCCCCGCCGTGCTTGCTCTGCCGTGTCCTGCTCTGCCGTGTCCTGCTGCGCCCAGGTCACCCGTCCGGCTGGCACGGCGGGGCACCACACCGTGCCCCGCCCGCCCATCCGCGAGATGCAGTGCCGCGGGGTCATCCGGCCGACCGCCGGCGCCTGCGGCGGAGTCGGCTCAGCAGGCCGTGGGTGGGGGTGGAGGCAGGCGCGGGGGCGGGGGCGGGGGCGGGGGCGGTTGATGGTGCGGGCCGCCGCTCCACCGCCGGAGCCGGGGGTGGTGCGAGCGGATCTGGTCCGGCCGGTGGCGCCGGAGGTGGTGCAAGCGGATCCGGTGGTGCCAGTGCTGTCGGAGCTGCCACTGCTGCGGTTACTGCCGGGGACGGCGTGTCCGCCGCGGGGTGGTGCCGGCGGGCCGTTTCCATCGTGTGTGCCAAGTCCGCGCGGAACCAGGCCACTTCGTCCGGCTCGCTCGCCGTCATCAGCGTCCCGGCCAGCTCGGCGGTGGGGGAACCGGGGGCGCCGTGGGCCGGGAGCCGGGGGTGGCAGCGGGCCAGGCGGGCGCGCTCGTGGGGATCTCGCACGACGTCCGCCACGTCGGCCGGGTCCAAGAGGCAGGCGACCGCCGCCGCTCGCGCCCAGGGGTCGTCTCCTGCCTGGCGTGTCAGAAATCCGACGTGCCGCCCCCGCCAGTTGCGGGGCCGCCGGTCCATCCCGGCCTTCAATCCCTCCCGGATCTCCGCGGGCGTGCGGCGGGCGGTCAGCAGCCGGGTGTGGCTTCCCTCGGCCGCGAACTGCCGTAGCTCCTCGGCCAGATACAACCAGACGACCGTCCGATAGCGGTTCAGGTAGAACCTGACCGGGATCAGCAGGCCGTAGCGCGCGAGGCTGGTGAACCTGGTGGGCGCCACGTCCATGAGCTCGGCGCCCGCTGTGGTGCCGACGGTCGCGACGCGTCCGCGCAGGGCGTCCGGGAAGCCGTCCCCGGAGCGCAGGCGGTCGATCTCGGCCAGGGCCACGCGCGGGCCCCCGCCTCCTTCGTCGGGCATGGCCCGGATGAGCCCCAGGTTCACCGCGAGATCGAACTCGCCGCGCTTGAGGCCCAGTTCGCGGGCGGCCCGGCTCGGGGCGCAGGTAAGGCGGTCGGACATCGTGCCGGTGCGTGACATGGTCGGTCTCCCCCGTGGAGTCGGCGGCTCACGCCGTGTGCGGTCGCCGTGCAAAAACCGTAGCCGCATCGGCGGATCTCGTGGCGAGCCTGTGGATAACTCCACGGAGGGTGACGAACGTGCAGGTCAGAGATCTGTGATCGGTTTTGGTTCGGGCTGGCGCGCATCCACGTCGAGGTGCTCCCCGACCCGGTTGACCAGCAGCGTCATCTCGTAGGCGATCTGGCCTATGTCCGCCTCCGCGCCGCTGAGGACGCACAGACAGCTGCCCGTTCCGGCCGCGGTGACGAAGAGCACCGCGTCGTCGAACTCGATCATCGTCTGGCGTACGCTGCCCGCGCCGAAATGCCGTCCGGAGCCCTTGGCCAGGCTGTGCAACCCGGATGACACGGCCGCGAGGTGCTCCGCGTCCTCGCGGCGCAGTCCCGTGCTCGCGCCGGTCACCAGGCCGTCGTTGGACAGGACCAGTGCGTGACGCACTTCGCGGACGCGCTCGGTCAGGTCGTCCAGCAGCCAGTCGAGTCCCTGGTTCTGCACCATCTTCCGTTCTCCCCGTGTTCTCCCCGTGCGATGACCCTCCTGGCCGGAGGATCTCCATCTCAGCCTTCCCCACGACCGGGGCAGGGGCAAGGAGGATGGGAGCCATGGCAGAGAAGATGACCGATGCGCAATGGCGGGAGTTCGTCTCCGACGGCACCCGCACCGCAAAGCTCTCCACCGTCCGGGCCGACGGCAGCCCGCACGTGGCTCCGATCTGGTTCCTGCTGGACGGGGACGAGGTGGTGTTCAACACCGGCAAGGAGACCGTGAAGGGGCGCAACATCGTCCGGGACGGCCGGGTCGCCCTGTGCGTGGACGACGACCGCCCGCCGTTCTCCTTCGTGGTGCTGCAGGGCCGCGCCCGTGTCTCGGAGGACCTGGACGAGGTACGGCACTGGGCCGGCCGGATCGCCGCCCGCTACATGGGCGAGGAGCGCGCCGAGGAGTTCGGCGCGCGCAACGGCGTCCCCGGCGAACTCCTCGTCCGTGTCACGCTCGACAGGGTGCTGGCGGAGCGCGGCATCGCGGGCTGACCGCGGGAAGGCCTTGTCGGACTCCGAAGAGGCCTACCTCCGGAGTCAGCCGACCGAGTCGAGCAGCCGGGCGGTGTGCATCCGCCCGGCGTACTCGACGAGCCGGATCAGCACCTCCTTTCCCGAGTCGCGGTCGCGCGCGTCGCACAGCACCACGGGCGTGCCCGTGTCGAGGTCGAGGGCGCGGGAGACGTCCGGGGCGCCGTGCCGCCGGGCGCCCGCGAAGCAGTTGACGGCCACGACGAAGGGGATCCGCCGGTGCTCGAAGTAGTCGACCGCGGGGAAGCAGTCCTCGAGGCGACGGGTGTCCGCGAGGACGACCGCGCCGAGTGCTCCCTGCGACAACTCGTCCCACAGGAACCAGAATCGGTCCTGGCCCGGCGTTCCGAACAGGTACAGGGAGAGGCCGGAGCGGATGGTGATGCGTCCGAAGTCCATGGCGACGGTCGTGGTGGTCTTGTGGTCCACGCCTTCGATGTCGTCCACCGACTGGCCCGCTTCACTGAGGAGTTCCTCGGTGCGCAGCGGCCGGATCTCGCTGACGGCGCCCACCAGCGTGGTCTTGCCCACGCCGAATCCGCCGGCGACCAGGATCTTCAGCGCCAGTGCGGCGGTGTCGCCGTCCGGGGCGTCGGAGTGCTCGGAGACCATTGATCACTTCTCTCGGGAGTGCCGGGTGTCGGGCAGGCGTGAGTGGTGGAGCGGGTGGTCTGGGGCTCGGCGCCGGCAGACGGGAGTACAGCCGGTGCGGTACGTGGCGGGCTACAGCGCTCTCAGCCCCTCGATCACCTCGCGCAGGATGCGTTCGTCGGGCAGTTGCGCCGGTGGTACGGGGCGGCTGACGGTGACGCAGCCGAGTTCCAGGAGGTCGCCGAGGAGGACCCTGACCACGCCTACGGGCAGGTCCGCACCGGCGGCGAGTTCGGCGACCGACTGGGTCTCCGGGCGGCACAGGTCGAGGAGGTTGCGGTGCTCCGGGCCGAGCGGGGCGTCGTCCACACCGGGTGCGCCCGGGTCCAGCGTGACCAGGGCGATCAGGTCGAACCGTACGCCGGTGGGGCCGGGGCGGGTGCGTCCGCCCGTCATGGCGTAGGGGCGGACGAGCGGGCCGGCCTCGTTGTCGTACCACTGGCTGCCCTGCTCGTGCTGGGTGTCCGTCATGTCCTCGGTCATCTGCGTGGACCGTTCTCCCGGTTCATCCGGCCGCGGGTGGCTGCGCGGCCACCCGGGGTGCCGTGCCGAGGTGCTCGCCGACGCGTTTGACCAGGCGGGCCATCTCGTAGGCCACGAGGCCGATGTCGGCGGTGACGGCGGTGAGGAGGGCGAGGCAGGAGCCGTCGCCCGCGGCGGCCACGAACAGGAAGGCCTCGTCCATCTCAACCATGGTCTGGCGGACTCCGCCTGCGCCGAAGTGCCGGCCCGCACCCTTGGCGAGGCTGTTGAAGCCCGAGGCGACCGCGGCGAGGTGCTCGGCGTCCTCACGGCGCAGTCCGGTCGACGCGCCCACGGCGAGGCCGTCGTTGGACAGCACCACGGCGTGCCGGATGTCGCTGACGCGGAGCACCAGATCGTCCAGCAGCCAGTCGAGTTCGCCGGAACGCCGGGCGGACTGGGTGCTCGGGTCCTGGATCATGCGGGGTCTCCTTCGCTGCTGTCGCTGCCGGTCGCGGGGCCGGGAGTGGTGCCGCGGCCGGGTCGCCTGCCGCCGCCCCGCGCCCAGCCGTCGCGATAGGCGGCCATGCGGTCCCGGACGAGTTCGGGGGTGCGCTCGTCGTCCCGGGGAGCGGGTGCCGACGGCTGCTCCTCGGGGCGCCTTTCGCGCAGTTGGGGAGCGAGGCTTGCCTGCCGCACGCGGCGCGGAAGGTCGTCGGAGTCTTCGGGCTGCTGCGGTGGGCGGTGCAGTCGCAAGGTGGCGACTCCTGAGGGTGGGGTCTGGCTCGGGGTCTCCAAGTGACGCGGACTGTCCACGTGGGGCGAGGTCTCCGCCTGACGCGCGGCCTCGGGCTCGGCGGCGGCCGGCACGGGCGCCACGAGGGCGCGCCGGTCGGCCTGGGCCGGGACGGCGTCCTGGAGGAAGGTGTCGTCGGGCACGCGCGCGTAGGCGCGTTCCTCCGGCTGCCGCGCGGGTTCCGCCGCCTCCGGGGACCGTTCGGCCGCCCCGGTGTGGAGCAGGGCGGTGGGAAGCAGGACGACCGCGGTGGTGCCGCCGTACGGGGATGTCCGCAGGTGGACCTTGACGTCGTGCCGGGCGGCGAGCCTGCTGACCACGAAGAGGCCGAGCCTGTCGCTGTCGAACAGGTCGAGTGCCTCGGACTGGGCGATGCGGCGGTTGGCCTCGGCGAGAGTCTCCTTGCCCATGCCGAGGCCGCGGTCCTCGACCTCGACGGCGTAGCCGTTGCCGACGGGTTCGCCGGTGACGCGCACGCGCGTGTGGGGCGGTGAGAACTGCGCGGCGTTCTCGATGATCTCGGCCAGCAGATGCGTGAGGTCGGCGACGGCCGCGCCGACGACGGCTGCCTCGGGGAGTTGCCGCACCTCCACGCGCGCGTAGTCCTCCACTTCGGAGACTGCCGCTCGGACCACGTTCGTCAGGGAGACCGGCATGCGCCAGGCACGGCCGGGGGCGGCCCCGGAGAGGATGATCAGGCTCTCGGCGTGGCGCCTCATGCGGGTGGTGAGGTGGTCGAGGCGGAAGAGGTCGCTCAGCTCGTTCGGGTCGTCGGAGCGGCGTTCCATGCTGTCGAGGAGGGCCAGCTGGCGGTGGACGAGGATCTGGCTGCGGCGGGCGAGGTTGACGAAGACGCCGGAGATGCCGCTGGCGAGTTCGGCGCGTTCCACGGCGGCCCGCAGCGCGGCGCGGTGCACGGTGGTGAGGGCCTCGGCGACCTGCCCGGTCTCGTCCTCGGCGGGCGCTCCCGGTGGGGCCTCGGCGCGGACGTCGATCTCTTCGCCCGCCCGTAGTTTCCGCATGGCGTCGGGGAGTTTGCGGCGGGCGATCTCCAGGGCGCTGTTGCGCAGGCTGACCAGTTCCACGACGAGGCCGCGTCCGATGCGGACGGAGATGACGAGCGAGGCGGCGACGGCGGCGAGGCCGAGCAGGACGGCGGCGCCGGCCGGGGTGAGCAGTCCCCGGGTGAACGGGTCGGCCCGCTCGGCGACTCCGCGTGCCGCGTCGTCCTCGATGGTGCGCATGCCGTTCTGCACGCGCGCGTAGGGCGTGTTCCAGGTGCTCTCGGGTGCCGCTTCGACCGCCTTCGCGCCCGGCCCGCGGGCCAGGATTCCGTCCTCGACCTCGCCGAGGCCGGTGTAGGCACCGTCGGCGGCGAGGGCGTCCCAGGCGAAGCGTTCGGTGCCGCTCAGGTCCGCGACGGCCGACTCGGTGAGCGTACGGCGCAGATCGACGGCGCCGGTGAAGAGCCGGAGCCGCTCTCCGGTCAGGGTGCCGTCCAGGCGGGCACTCGCCAGTACCGCGTCCTCCCGGGCCAGCGCCTCGCCCGCGCGGGCGAATTCGAGCAGCACGCGCGCGTCCGAGCCGAGGTCGGCGTCCCGGATTCCGGTGAGGGCCCCTCCGACCTCGAACGCGGCCGAGATGGTCCCGGTGTAGCGGTCGTACGTCTCGGCCCAGCCCGCGTGCCCGTCCCGCACGGCGGTGCGCAGCGGCCGCAGTTGCTCCGCGCCGGAGACGAACGCCTTCAGCCGCTGGGCGACTCCGGCGGGCAGTTCCCCGCTGTCGGCGACGGTGGTGCCGTTGCCGAGGCGCAGTTGTGCGACGGCCCGGTCGGTGCGCCGGGCGAGTTCGTCCAGTTCGCCGGTGCGGACGGCGTTCGGGTCGGTGGCGCGGCGTACGGCGGCCGCGCGTTCGGCCTGGAGGGCGGCGACGGCGGCGGAGACGGGGGCGCGGACCGTGGCGTCGACGCGCTGGACCTGGCGGAGCCGGGAGACGTCCTGGGCAGTGGTGACCGTGGCGTAGGCCCACAGGGCCAGGAGGGAGACGACCGGCACCATCAGCAGAGAGATGATCTTGGCGCGCACGGTGCGGGGGCGTATGTGCCAGCGATCCGCGCGCGTGGGGGCCCCTGCCGGCGCGGCGTCCGAGGGCGTGTCGGGGCCTTCGTCGGCCGGTGGTCCGGCGTGCGCGCGGCGGCCGCGCACGGGAGAGGGCGGCGCGTCGGCGCCGGCTGTGGGGGTCCTACGGGGTGTTCGCATGGACTCCTCGCTCGGGAGTGGTTCGGGGCGTACGGGCCGAGGCCATGGCCAGGGGGACCCGGGGCTCGGGGCGTACGGGCCGAGGCCATGGCCAGGGAAACCCGGGGTTCGGGGCATACGGGCCGAGTCCCTGGCCGCAGCGGCCCTCGTGGCTCATCGGCCCTCCGAGGCACGGCCGGCGTCCGCCCGGCTAGGGGGCGACGCCCTGGACCGGCCGCTGGGCCGAGGCGGACGCCGCGCGCTCCCCCGCCGTCGGCGAAAGGGCGACGAAGGCCGAGGTCAGGAAGAGGTAGGAGCCGAGGCCGACGGCGAGGGGGAAGATGAACTGCATCGCCGTCGCTCCGGGCAGGGCCTGCGCGGAGGGCGTCACACGCACGCCCACCGCGAACATGCCGGTGTAGTGCATGCTGCTGACGGCCGCGCCCATGATCAGGGAGGCGATGGTGACCGCCACGGGCGACTTGATGTTGAGGGCCGCCCACAGGGCCGCCGTCGCGGCGACGACGGCGATCAGGACGGAGAGTGCGACGAGCAGCGGATCGTAGGTCACGTCGCCGTGCAGCCGGACGGCCGCCATGCCCAGGTAGTGCATGCTCGCGACGCCGAGGCCGGTGGTGAGCCCGCCGGCGAGCAGGGCCCGGCCGCGGTCCTTGCCGTAGCCGACGGCGAAGACGCCGGCGCAGACGACGACCATGGCGACGAGCAGGCTCAGGAGGGTGAGCGGCACGTCGTAGCGGATGTCGGTGCCGGTGACGCCGAAGCCGAGCATGGCCACGAAGTGCATGGTCCAGATGCCGGTGCCGATCGCCGAGGCCGCGGTGACGAGCCAGTTGCGGCGCGAGCGCCCGGTGGTGGCGAGCGCGCGCACGGTGCAGCGCAGACCGAGCGCGGCGCCTGTGCAGGCCATCACGTACGACAGTGCGGGGGTCAGCCACCCCAGGGCTGCGTGGTCCAGGTGTCCCATGGCCCAGGGACGCTAGACCCGGCAGAGGCGCGCGAAGGGGGCGCAGTTCGAAAGGTGTTGGAATATGACCCAAGGGTGTACCGGAGCGATCGGGTCACGCTCGAACGTGTGCGCTGAGACGTCATCCGTGCCTGTGCAGCGTCACCCCTGGCAGTGAGGCGTCATCCGTACCGGTGAGGAATCATGCGGTACATGAGCGACGAGCAGACGCGTGTTCAGGAGTTCTTCACAGCCCGCGCCGCCGACTGGGACAGCCGGTTCCCTGACGACGGGCCTGCCTATGCCGCCGCGGTCGCCGAGCTGGGGCTGCGGACGGGTGACCGGGTGCTCGACGCGGGGTGCGGCACCGGACGCGCCCTGCCGCCGCTGCGAGCCGCCGTGGGGGCCTCAGGGGCGGTCCTCGGGGCGGACCTGACCCCAGCCATGCTGCGGGAGGCCGTACGGGCCGGACGGGACCGTGACGGGCAGTTGCTCCTCGCGGACGTCGCGGCGCTGCCCCTGCGCTCGCGGTCGCTGGACGCCGTGTTCGGGGCGGGCCTCATCTCGCACCTCGGGAACCCGGCCGAGAACCTGCGGGAGCTGGCGCGTGTGGTGCGCCCCGGCGCGGTGCTGGCGCTGTTCCACCCGATCGGCAGGGCGGCTCTCGCGGCTCGCCACGGTCGCCCGCTCACCCCGGACGACCTGCGCGCCGAGCCCAATCTCGGCCCGCTGCTGGCCGGTTCCGGGTGGCGCCTGACGTCGTACGTCGACGAGGACTCCCGGTTCCTCGCGCTCGCCGTGCGCGAGGACTGAGCCGCCGCGTCACCCGGCCTCGGCGTCCGGCGCCCCGTGCCGCACGGGGCAGCCCCCGAGGCCCGGCACCGGGCGGGTGCCCAGGTCGGTGATCCGGTAGCCGTACGGGTAGCCCTTGATCTCCCGGTTCTGGCGGGCGAAGTGCGGGGCGCGCCGGGGCGGCAGCAGGCGCACGGCGCGGCCCCGGAGCCGCACGGCGCGACGCACCCACGCACGCGTGGCGTCACTGGGCGGGGTGTAGCGGAATGCGCGCAGCAGCGAGTCGTCGAGCAGCGCGAGGGTCGTGGGGCGCAGCAGGGGCGCGAGCGGGCCGGGGTACCAGGAGGCCATCAGGTCGAGCGTGGCATCCGAGACCCGCCGGGCGTCCTCGTCCCAGGCGAAGTGGGCGGCCTCGTAGGAGTCGAGGCAGGTCTCGAACTCCTCGTAGGTGCTGGGGATGTCCTTGATGCCCATGTGCCGGCCCAGAGTGCGGTAGTGGACGACACTGGCGACGGTCTCCTGGCGTGACATCCTGCGCCAGCCGTAGGCGTCGATCCACCGTTTCGGCATCACGACGAACGTGCAGAGCACGTAGCGCATGTCGTCGTCGCTGATGTCGTAGCTGCGGTGCATCTGGTTGATGCGGCGGATCGCGGTGCGGCCCAGGTCGCTGCCGAAGCCGTGCTCGACGATGGCGTCCAGGAGCAGCGAGGTGTCGTCGTAGCGCTTCTGCGGCCGGTCCGTGAGCTCCGCGGTGCGCGCGAGCAGCCGGCCGATGCCAGGGACGGCGTAGGTGCGGTACAGGGCCAGCTCCAGGGCGCGGGTGAAGTCCCAGGGGAACTCGTACGCCACGCTGAGCCGGTAGATCTCTGTAGCCTCCTCGTACGGGTCCATCCGCCGGATCTGTTCGAGCCGCGCATAGCGCTTCACCGTGCCGCCCCCTTCTGCCACAGGTTCTCCAACTTTACGTTGGTGACAGGGAGATGGATGACCGGGCACGGCAGGAGCACAGGGGGAAGGTGGTCAGCATGTGGGACAGGTTCCGCAAAGCCGGGGGACGGGTCGCCGATGCCATGCGCACGGAACCGAAGGCCGACGGGGACAAGCGTCCGCACAACCTCTTCGAGGCCGCGGCGACGTACGTGACGGCCGGGGCGCAGGACGACCAGGAGCGGGCCGACGAGGCGGCCGGCTGGGTGTCGCCGGAGGCGCTGTCGTTCGGCGTGAACGAGCTGGCCCGCCGGGCCGTGATCGCGCTGGCCCGGGAGCGCGGTGAGTCGCCGGAGACCGTGGCGCGCGGGTTGCTGGGACTGCCGGCGGCGTGATGCGCGCGGGCCGGACGGCCGATTCGCCCCGTCCGCCGGAAAACTGCAGCTCGGCGTGCGCATGCGAGGCCGTGACAAGGGGCTTGCGGGCGCACTAGGGTGCGCGCCGGTGGACGAACCGATGGGGAGGCTGGGATGGCCGGGACGGACGAGGAAGCCGTCGCCGCCGAGGACGATGCGCTCTATGTGCTCACGGCGGTGCTGCTGACGCCGGCGAAGTTCCCGAGTGTGCTGGGCGACGACTACCCCGAGGCATGCGCGGCGCTCGGTCTCGCGCCGCTCGCCGACGGGTACGGGCTGGTGCTCGGGCAGGACGGCGAGGGCGCCCGGTGGACGGTGGCCATCGACGACGTTTCCCTGGTGGCCGTCGCGATCGCGTCCTGGGACTGCGGCATGGAGTACGAGCTGTCGCCCGACGAGCGCACGGTCGTCGCGGCTCTGCCCGGCTGGCCCCTCGCGGTCGCCGTCGCGGCCCCCGGGGTGCCCGCGCCGCACGATCCGGGCCCGGAGGCGGACGACCGGCCTCCGCTGACTCCGCCGGACACCAGCGTCTGGGGGCCGGCGCAGCGGCGTCTGGGCGCGGACGAGATCGCGCTCCAGTGGGCGGTGTGGCGGGAGCAGGTCGACGACACGGAGTTCCCGACGCCCGCGGCCTCCGGAGAGCCGGGTGACGAGGGCGGACCGGACAGCGAACAGGACCGTGAGCCGGACGGCCGCGGGGAGAACGGGCAGATGGGGGGCCGCAGCGGCATCCGGCGTGTTCTCGCGGAGGCCCGCACGTACATCGACTCGCCGCCGCCGCTGGGCCGGGTGCGGTCGTCCTTCGCCTCAGGTGACGCCCGAACCCTGCGAGCCGACGGTCCGGGCTGGTCGCTCGTCGCCCGGACCGACGACATCGCCTTTGTGCTGCTCGACGAGGAACCCGGCGAGGTCCTGCCGGTGGGCCGGGGCCCGGAGCTGCCGGGTCTCCTCGACGCGCTGGACAAGATCGCCGTACGGCCGAACTGAGCCGGCCGGGCCGGGCTGAGCCGATTCAGCCGAGTCTGGCCGATCCAGACCGGTTTATCCGATTCGGTAGGCCCTGACTGATACAGCCTGGCCTGACCGACTCAGCCCGGCCTGGCCGACACGGCTGGGCCGAGGCAGTTCGGCTCGGCCCAGCCACCGCCGCACACATGAGGCCATACCGCGTCAGCGCGCCTCAGCGGCCGAGCTCCTTGCGCGTGGCGCGGCGCAGCCTGCGCCGCTGGGATGGATCCAGCGTGAGGTACGCGGCGGCCGGGACTCCCAGGATGATCAGGAGCGATGCCCACCAGGGCAGCCAGATCAGCAGGATGAGCCCGACCGCCACACCGCCCGCGGCGATCTTGGCGTTCTTCGACATGACTGTCGCCTCCTTCGCGGCCACTGCCGCTCTCTGTCTCGAAAACGGACCCGCCTCCACGGCGGTTCCGGACCGCGACCCTGAGACATCCCTGAGGTGCGACCCCGACGCACCCCCGAGACCTCCATGGTGACCCGGCTCACACCTCTTCCACACCCATGTGCACCGGAAGTGCTGTACTCTCGGCGACTCCGCTCTCACTAGTCAAATTTGAGGAATCAGCTATAGCCGAGCATCCGACTCTCCCGGCACCCTCCTCCGACCTCTCCGAACTGGCCATGTGCAGCTCCGTGTTCCTGCCCGGCGACCCCGCGCGCACGGGCAGGGTCGCCTTCTGGCGGCCGGACGGCGTCGCCCCCGTCGTGGATGCTTCGCCCGTCACCGACCTGACCGTCGCACTGCCCCGTGACGGCGGGATCGAGGCAGCCCGTGTCCCCGCCGCCCTGCTGCCGGTGGGCACGGCGCTTCCGGTCCTCACGCGTGCGCGTGCCGTCGGACACGGACATCGGTCCACCGTCTTCTGGGGAGCGGCCACCCTGCACGCCCTGCACCTCGTGGCGCGCGGACTGCTGCTGCCCGGACTGTCCCCCAGCGACCACGACGCCTGGCGCACCGGCCCGCTGCGCGCCCAGGACATCGAGGCCGTACGCCGGCTCGCCGCCGCGATGCCGCCCGAGGCGCACGCCACGCCCCTGGAAGGCGCCGGACCGCTGCTGCTGCCCGACCCTGAGCAGCTCCTGCGCGCCTTCCTCGACGCGGTCGCCGACACCCTGCCCCGCTCCCCCGCGGCGCCGCTGGTGACGGGCGGCCCCGCCTACAGCAGCCCTGAACCGGTGCGGCTGCCCGAGCAGCGCGCCTGGGCCGCCGATGTCGCCGCGGGCCACGACGCGGGCGTGCGGCTGTCACTGCGGATCGAGGCGGATGGACTGAAAGACGCGGCGGACGGTCTGACGGACGCGGCGGACAGTTTGGCCGACGCGGCGGACGAGGGCGCGGACGTCACGTTCCGGGCCGTGCTCCAGGTGCACAGCGTCAGCGATCCGGCGCTCGTCGCGGACGCCGCGGACGTCTGGGCCGGCGCCACGGGCGACGCCTTCGGCCCGCGCGCGCGGATGGACGCGCTGCTCGCGCTGCGCCGGGCCGCCCGGGCCTGGGCCCCGCTGACACCTCTGCTGTCGGCTGCCGTGCCGGACGCGGCCGAACTCGCCGACGAGGAGGTCACCGACCTGCTCGGCGCGGGTGCCCGCGCGCTCCGGGCGGCCGGGGTCGACGTGCACTGGCCGAAGGGGCTGTCCCGTGAGCTCAGCACGCACGCGGAGGTGGGACCCTCCGACGGCGGTCCGGAGTCCGGCAGGGAGTTCGCCGGGCTGCCGTCGTTCCTGTCCGCCGACGCGCTGCTCGCCTTCACATGGTCGTTCGCCGTGGGTGACCGGCGGCTGGACCGCGCGGAGCTGGACCGTCTCGCCGAGGCGAAGCGCCCGCTGGTGCGGCTGCGCGACCAGTGGGTCCTGATCGACCCTGAGGAGGCACGCCTGGCCCGCTCCGGGCAGGACCGCAAGGTGACACCGGTGGACGCCCTCGGCGCGGCCCTGACGGGCTGGGCGGAGGTGGACGGCCGCCGGGTCGAGGTGCGGCCGACCGGCTGGCTGGCGACGGTGCGGGAGCGGCTCGCGGACCCCGAGGGGCAGCAGCCCGTGGAGCAGCCTGCCGCCCTCGCCGCCACCCTGCGGGACTACCAGCGGCGGGGCCTGAACTGGCTCGCCGGTATGACATCCCTCGGCCTGGGCTGCTGCCTCGCCGACGACATGGGGCTGGGCAAGACGATCACGCTGATCGCCCTCCACCTGCACCGGCAGTCCGACGCCGGGTCCGCCGGACCGACCCTGGTGGTCTGCCCGACGTCCCTGATGGGCAACTGGCAGCGGGAGATCGAACGGTTCGCGCCCGGCACACCGGTGCGGCGCTTCCACGGTGCGCGGCGCGGCCTGGAGGGGCTGGCCGACGGGGAGTTCGTGCTCACCACGTACGGCACGATGCGCCTTGACGCGCCCCGGCTCGCCGGCGTTCCGTGGGGCATGCTCGTGGCGGACGAGGCCCAGCACGTGAAGAACCCGTACTCGTCCACCGCCCGGGAGCTGCGTTCCATCGGTGCACGCGCGCGCGTGGCGCTCACCGGCACCCCGGTGGAGAACAACCTGTCGGAGCTGTGGGCGATCCTCGACTGGACGACTCCGGGCCTGCTGGGCCGGCTCGGCACCTTCCGCCGGCGGTATGCGGAGGCCGTCGAGGGCGGTCAGGACCCGGCCGCGGCCGACCGGCTGGCCCGGCTCGTACGGCCCTTCCTGCTGCGCCGCCGCAAGTCGGACCCCGGCATCGCGCCCGAGCTGCCGCCGAAGACGGAGACCGATCACGCCGTGTCGCTCACCCGGGAGCAGGCGGCGCTGTACGAGGCCGTGGTGCGCGAGGCGCTCGCGGAGATCGCCGGCGCCGGCAGCATGGCCCGGCGGGGTCTGATCGTGAAGCTGCTGACCGGCCTCAAGCAGATCTGCAACCACCCGGCGCAGTACCTCAAGGAGGAGCGGCCGGTGATCTCCGGGCGGTCCGGGAAGCTGGAGCTCCTGGACGAGTTGCTCGACACGATTCTCGCCGAGGAGGCAGGCGTGCTGGTGTTCACCCAGTACGTGCAGATGGCCCGTCTCCTCGAACGGCATCTGGCAGCTCGCGGCACACCCTCGCAGTTCCTGCACGGAGGGACGCCCGTCGCCGAGCGCGAGGCCATGGTGCGGCGCTTCCAGGACGGCGAGGTGCCGGTGTTCCTGCTGTCGTTGAAGGCGGCGGGCACCGGGCTGAACCTCACCCGCGCCGAGCACGTCGTGCACTACGACCGCTGGTGGAACCCGGCCGTCGAGGCGCAGGCCACGGACCGCGCGTACCGCATCGGCCAGCTGCGGCCCGTGCAGGTGCACCGGATCATCGCGGAGGGAACGATCGAGGACCGCATCGCCGAACTGCTGCTGCGCAAGCGGAAGCTGGCGGACGCGGTCCTGAGCGCCGGTGAGGCGGCACTCACGGAACTGACGGACGCGGAACTGGCGGATCTGGTCGCGCTGCGAGGGGGCCTGCGATGACTCGGCACGAAGACGGCGACATGGAACGCACCTTCGCGGCACTGCCGCCCGCGCACGGGAAGGGCTTCGCGCAGACCTGGTGGGGCCAGGCCTGGCTGACGGCCCTGGAGAGCACGGCGCTGGACTCGGCGCAGCTCAAGACGGGCCGCCGGCTCGCCCGTGCGGGCGCGGTCGGGACGGTGTCGGTGCGCCCCGGGCGGCTCACGGCCGTCGTCCTGGACCGCGACCGTACGGCGCACCGGGCCGACGTCCTGCTGGAGGAGCTCTCGCCCGAGCAGTGGGACCGCTTCCTCGACATAACGGTGGAGCGGGCCGGTCACGTGGCGGCGCTGCTGGACCGGGAGATGCCGCCGCACTTGGTCGAGGACGCGGCGGACGCGGGAGTGGAACTGCTCCCGGGCCTGGGAGACCTGGAACCGGAATGCGACTGCGAGGCATGGGACCACTGCGGCCACACGGCGGCGCTCTGCTACCAGGTGGCCCGGTTGCTCGATCAGGACCCGTTCGTGCTGCTGCTGATGCGGGGGCGCGCCGAGGGTTCGGTGCTGGACGATCTCCAGAGCCGTAGCGGTACGTCCGCGGCGGAGCCCTCGGCTCCGGAGGGTGTGGACGCCGCCGAGGCGTACGCGGCCGGTGACATCCTGCCTCCGCTGCCGCCCCTGCCCGAACTCCCCGTCGAGCCGGGCGTACCGCCGTCCCTCGACACCGAGACTCCACCGGCCCCCGGCGTCGACCCGGCCGCGCTGGAGTTCCTGGCCGTGCGGACCGCCGTAGAGGCCCATGGTCTGCTCCGGGGAGCGCTCCGGGCGGAGCCCTGTCTGGAGGTGACGTCGGCTCAGGACGCGGTACGGCTGGCCGCGGGTGTTCCCGGGCCGGAGATGACCGACCGGCTCGCCGCCGGGTCGGGGCGCGGCAGGGAGGGGTTGGCGACGGCCGTGTGCGCCTGGCGTCACGGCGGTACGGAGGCACTGTCGGTCCTGGACGAGGAGTGGCAGCCGCAGGACGAGACGCTCGCACGCGCGCGTGCCGCCCTGGACTCGGCCTGGGAGACCGGTGAACGGCCTCAGTTGCGAGCCCGGGCCAACCGCTGGACGGTCGTCGGCGCACCGGTCCAGCTGCGCCTCGGACGGGACGGCCGCTGGTGGCCCTACCGCAAGGAGCGCAGCCGGTGGCAGCCCGCCGGGGGCGCCGCACAGGATCCGGCGACGGCGCTGGCGTCGGTGACGGCTGCGGCGTCGGCGGAGCCCGCCCCCGAAGAAGGGACCTCCCTCTGAAGATCTTGGGGGTGCGGGCGTCAGGGCACTGGTTCGCCGGGGTCCAGGGACGGAAGGAGCGATTCGAGATCGCTCGGAAGGTCACTGGGCAGATCGCTCGGCAGCTTGGTCGGGAAGCCCGACGGCAGCCGGGTCGGCAGATCGCTCGGCAGCCTGGAGGGCAGCTGGGTGGGGATGCCGAAGGACGGGGCGGGAGTGGCGCTCGTGCTCCCGCCGGACGGCTCCTCGTCCGACGAGTCACCCCGGTCCGAGGCCATCAGCACCACGAGCGACACGGCGGCGACGGCCACGAACACGACGAGGAGGACGAACAGCGGGTTCCGGCGCCGGGGAGGCCCGGGCGGATGCGGTGGTACGGGCGGCATGGCCATACCGACCAGAGTCGCCGCGCGCCCCTCGGGCCGGGAGGGGCGCACGGAAGCTGATACGGACTCATGGCGTGGACCGCATGATTCCGGAGCATGTCGGGCCCGCCGGCCGGCCGGACCATGACGGGCCCGCCGGCCGGCCGGACCATGACGGGCCCGTCGAGTCGACCAGCTGTCGGGCCCGGCGGCCGGCCGGAGTGACCGGCCGACGGCCCGCACGCGCGCGTGGCCTCAGCCACGTGCCCCCAGCAGATGATCCATCGCCAACTGGTCCAGGTGCTCGAAGGCCATGCCACGCGCGGCAGCCGCCTCCACGTCGAACGCCTCGAACGCCGACCGGTCGCCGAGCAGCGCCTGGAGGCCGTCCGCGGCGGTGGGCTGCGCCAGCTCGTCGAGACGGGCCGCGCCCAGGGCCTCCTGGACCTCCGGGTCGGCGCGGAAGGCGGCGGCGCGCTCCTTGAGGATGAGGTAGTTGCGCATGCAGCCGGCAGCCGAAGCCCACACGCCGTCGAGGTCCTCGGTCCGCGGCGGCTTGAAGTCGAAGTGCCGCGGACCGGCGTATCCGGCCGACTCCAGCAGGTCGACCAGCCAGAACGCGGCCCGCAGGTCGCCGGCGCCGAAGCGCAGGTCCTGGTCGTACTTGATGCCGGACTGGCCGTTGAGGTCGATGTGGAACAGCTTGCCCGCCCACAGCGCCTGCGCGATGCCGTGCGGGAAGTTCAGCCCGGCCATCTGCTCGTGCCCGACCTCGGGGTTCACGCCGTACAGCTCCGGCCGCTCCAGGCGCTCGATGAACGCCAGGGCGTGGCCCACGGTCGGCAGCAGGATGTCGCCGCGCGGCTCGTTCGGCTTGGGCTCGATCGCGAAGCGCAGGTCGTAGCCCTGGGAGGTGACGTACTCGCCGAGCAGGTCGAAGGCCTCCTTCATCCGGTCCAGAGCCGCGCGGACGTCCTTGGCGGCGCCCGACTCGGCGCCCTCACGACCGCCCCAGGCCACGTACACCTGGGCGCCGAGCTCGGCGGCGAGGTCGATGTTGCGGATGGTCTTGCGCAGGGCGTAGCGGCGCACGTCGCGGTCGTTGGCGGTGAACGCGCCGTCCTTGAAGACCGGGTGCGTGAAGAGGTTGGTGGTGGCCATCGGGACCTTCATGCCCGTGGCGTCCAGGGCCTGGCGGAAGCGCTTGATGTGCGCCTCGCGCTCGGTGTCGCCCGAGCCGAACGGGATCAGGTCGTCGTCGTGGAAGGTCACGCCGTGGGCGCCCAGCTCGGCCAGGCGCTGCACCGTCTCGACGGGGTCCAGGGCACGCCGGGTGGCGTCGCCGAAGGGATCCCGGCCCTGCCAGCCGACGGTCCACAGGCCGAAGGTGAACCTGTCCTCGGGGGTGGGCTGGTAGCTCATGCCGCGGCTCCTTGCTCGCTGAGGCTATTTCGTCATGCCGATTTACAAATTAGTATGCGGGCACCTCTCTGGGAAGAGACAAGGTGCCTCCGAACGGAGACACGTGCCGCGCGCAGTAGGGAGAAGCCCGATGTCAGCAGCCGAGGGTCCGCTCGTCGTCGGTGTGGACTCGTCCACCCAGTCCACCAAGGCGCTGGTCGTCGACGCGTCCACCGGACGGGTGGTCGCGAGCGGCCAGGCGCCGCACACGGTCTCCTCGGGGGCCGGGCGGGAGACCGATCCGCGCCAGTGGTGGGACGCGCTCTGCGAGGCCCTGCACCAGTGCGGTGAGGCGGCGCACGAGGCCGCCGCGGTGTCGGTCGGCGGGCAGCAGCACGGCCTCGTCACCCTGGACGGCCGGGGAAGTCCGGTGCGGCCGGCCATGCTGTGGAACGACGTACGCTCGGCGCCGCAGGCCCGCCGGCTGACGGAGGAGCTGGGCGGCGCGAAGTTCTGGGCGGAGCGCACCGGAAGCGTGCCGGCCGCCTCGTTCACGGTCACCAAGTGGGCCTGGCTGGCCGAGCACGAGCCGGAGGCGGTGCGCGCCACGAAGGCCGTGCGCCTCCCCCACGACTACCTCACCGAGCGGCTCACCGGGCAGGGCACGACCGACCGCGGCGACGTCTCGGGGACCGGCTGGTGGGCGTCCGGGACCGAGGCGTACGACGAGGAGATCCTGGCGCACGTGGGGCTCGATCCGGCCCTGCTGCCGCGTGTGGTCCGGCCCGGCGAGGTGGCGGGCACGGTGCACCGCCACGATCTGCCGTTCTCCAAGGGCACTCTGGTCGCACCCGGGACCGGCGACAACGCCGCGGCGGCACTGGGCCTCGGGGTGCGGCCGGGTGTGCCGGTGATGAGCCTCGGCACCTCGGGCACGGTGTACGCCGTGTCCCGGCACCGGCCCGCCGACCCGAGCGGCACGGTGGCGGGTTTCGCCGACGCCCGCGGCGACTGGCTGCCCCTGGCCTGCACCCTGAACTGCACGCTCGCCGTCGACCGCGTCGCGGCGCTGCTGGGCCTGGACCGCGAGGCCGTGGAGCCCGGCACGGCGGTGACCCTGCTGCCCTATCTGGACGGCGAACGCACCCCGAACCTGCCGCATGCCTCGGGCCTGCTGCACGGCCTGCGCCACGACACGACCGGCGGGGAGCTCCTCCAGGCCGCCTACGACGGGGCCGTGCACTCCCTGCTCGGCGCGCTCGATCTGGTCCTCGACGAGGACGCGGACCGTTCGGAGCCCCTGCTGCTGATCGGCGGCGGGGCGCGGGGCGCGGCCTGGCAGCAGACCGTGCTGAGGCTCTCGGGACGTCCCGTTCAGGTGCCCGAGGCCAAGGAGCTGGTCGCGCTCGGCGCCGCGGCGCAGGCGGCCGGGCTGCTGACCGGGGAGGATCCGGCGGCTGTCGCGCGACGCTGGGGCACGGCGGCCGGGCCGGTGCTCGACGCCGTCGACCGGGACGAGGAGACGCTGGCGAGGATCGCCGGGGTACTCTCCGACGCGGCTCCGCTGCTGGAGCGGCCCACGGACACCCACTGAGGACTGGCGTCAGGCATGACCGCACCGCTGCACGAGGCCCGTCCCGCCGGGCCGGGACGCGCCCTGCCCGACACCCAGCAGGGCATGCGCCGCCGCAACCTCTCCCGTGTCCTGCACGCCGTCCGCGACGAGGGGCCGCTGTCCCGGGCCGCCGTCGCCTCGCGGATCGGTCTGACCCGCGCGGCGGTCTCGACGCTCGTCGACGAGCTCATCCGCTCGGGGCTCCTCGAGGAACTGGGGCCCGAGCGGCCCGGCCGGGTGGGCCGCCCCGGTTCCGCGCTCGCGGTCAGCGCTCGCGGCCCGGCCGGGATCGGCGCGGAGGTCGGCGTCGACCATCTGGCGGTCTGTGCCGTCGACCTGCGCGGCGCGACCCGGTCACGGGCGATACGGCAGGGAGCCAACCGCGGCCGCTCCCCTCGGCCCGTGCTCGCGGAACTCACCGGCCTGATCCGGCAGGTCGTCGCCGAGGCGGAGGGCGAGGGCCTGTGGCCGGCCGGACTCGCGGTGGCCGTGCCGGGCCTGGTGGCGCGCGACGGCCGGACCGTCGTGCGCGCCCCGAACCTCGGCTGGCACGACACGGACCTCGGCGCACTGCTGCCGTCGGACCTTCCGCTGACGGTGGACAACGAGGCCAACTTCGGTGCCCTCGCCGAACTCTGGCTGGGCGACGACACGCCCCGCGACTTCCTGCACGTCTCGGCGGAGATCGGTATCGGTGCCGCGGTCGTGGTGGACGGCGGGCTGCTGCGCGGAACGCGCGGATTCGCGGGCGAGTTGGGGCATGTGCCGGTCCGGCCGGACGGGCCGGAGTGCGCCTGCGGCGGCCGGGGCTGCCTGGAGCAGTACGCCGGTGAGGAGGCCGTGCTGCGGGCGGCCGGCCTGGAACCCGACGAGGACCGGGTCGGGCTGCTCGCCGGGCGTGCCGCCAAGGGCGACGAGTCCGTACGGCGGGCCCTGCGCGACGCGGGTACGGCGCTCGGTGTGGCCCTGACGGGGGCGGTCAATCTGCTCGACCCGGAGAGTGTGGTCCTGGGCGGGGAACTGTCGGGTCTCGCCCCCTGGTTGCTGCCCTCGCTGCGGGAGGAGCTGGCGCGGCGCACGGCAGGTCCGGCCTGCCCCGTGTCCGTGTCCGGGCTGGGCCCTCAGGGGCCGCTGCTGGGGGCCGCGCACTCGGTGGTCCGGTCGGTGCTGGACGATCCGGCGGCCGTCGCCGCACAGGCCTGAGACGAACCGTCGCCCTCGTGGGCCGACATGTCCGAAGTCATCCAATCACCCGACCGGGTGAGGGAGTTGTCCACATCCGCGGGCCCGTCCACCGTTTCGCACCGCATCCTCCCGACCGACCGGCGGGCGCCGTAACTTGATCACAGCGAGCCGCGACCGCAACGGCCGCGGCTCCGCGCAGTTGAGCAAGAGACACCCTCCCGTCGAGCCCGGAAGGCACACCCATGCAACGGACCAGCCCCCTCCCCAGCAGGCGAGGCATCCTCGCGGCCGCCGCCCTCACCGCCGTCCCGGCGGCCCTGCTCCACAGCCCTCGGGCGGTCGCCGGGCCCCAGACCGTGGACCACCCCGGAGCGGCATGGCAGCCGGCGAACCGCGGCAACTACACGCCGTCGAACCGACCCCGCGCCCACCCGTTGCACTACGTGGTCATCCACGTGGCGCAGACGACCTGGTCCGGCACCCTGAACGTCTTCCGGAACCCGGAGAAGAAGGTGTCCGCGCACTACGTGGTGCGTTCCTCCGACGGCCGCGTGGCGCAGTGCGTGCGCGAGTCCGACATCGCCTGGCACGCGGGGAACTGGCACTACAACACCCGCAGCATCGGCATCGAGCACGAAGGCTGGGTGGACCGGCCCGGGTACTTCACCGACGTGATGTACGAGCGGTCGGCCCGGCTCACGGCCGCGATCTGCGAGAGGTACGGCATCCCGAAGGACCGCGCGCACATCATCGGCCATCACGAAGTACCGGGCAGCGACCACACCGATCCGGGCCGGCACTGGGACTGGAAGCGCTACCTCAGACTCGTCAAGTCCGCCTGAACGCCTGGTCGGGGCCCCGCGGTCCACCTCACGTCCCGGTTACAAATCGCTCAACCCCTGGTTGCGGGCGGGTGAGCAGGCGACGATGGGGTCATGACTCTGGCCCAGCGCGCCATGGAGCGCCTGCAGGCCTGGCCCGACCTGATGGCGGGCCCGGCGAGTTGCGGTACCGGAAGGGCCCTCCGTTCCGTCCGTGACGAGATCGTCCACTTCCACTCCGCACGGGATGTGGACCTCCACCTCACCCGCCGGGCCATCCAGCGCTTCCACTACGACCTCGCCGGTTCGAGTGCGATCCACCTGCTGCCCGGATCGTGCTGGGTGACGGTCCACCTCGACTGCGAGGCGGACGTCGACCTGCTGCTGAGCCTGGTGAGCATCGCCCTCAAGGCCCATCAGACCCCGCCCGCCGACGACGGCGAGCCGCGGCTCGCCGGGTGCAACTTCCACCGGGTCACGGTGCTGCCGCGTGACGCCGTGGCGGGCGGCTGAGCCTTGGCGGACGAACCGGAGGCGGTCAACGCCGAGGCCTGGGACGCGTACGGGGCGCACCATGTTCGACGGGGCACGGCGCTGCCCGAGGCAGCTCGGATCGACTGGGGGTTCGACGGCGGCGGGCCGGGCAGCGAGGTGCTGGGGGCGCTGACGGGCCGGCGGGTCCTGGACCTTGGATGTGGTCCGGCCCGGCACGCGGCCCATCTGGTCCGGGACCACGGTGCGCTGGTGGACGCGGTCGACGCCTCGGCCGGACAGTACGAGCGGGCCCGCGCCCGCTACGGCTCGCTGCCCGGGCTGCGGCTGGTCCTGGGCGACGCGGTGGACCAGCTGCGCTCGGCCGAGCCGTACGACGTCGTCTACTCGGTCAACGGCGTTCCGTACATCGATCCGCGCCGGCTGCTGCCCGCTCTCGCCGGGGCGCTGCGGCCGGGTGGCAGGCTCTGCTTCACGGTCCTGCACACGAACAGTCATGGTGACGGGCCGTCGGACCGGGTGGTCGCCCGGCCCGAGATCCTGCGGCTGGCGGGCGGCGGTGAGGTCACCGTCCACATGTGGGTTCTCACCCCGGAGCTCTGGACGGCGTTGCTCACCGAGTCCGGGCTGCGGGTGGAGGGGATCGACGTCCTCGACGCCCCGGAGGCCGGCAACCAGGCCTCCTACCGGCTCTTCCGGGTGACCCGGCCGGTCCGGGTCTCCTCCAGGCCGCGCGTCGACAAGCCGCCTCTGTCACACGCCGCGCTCGGGGTGGGTGCCATCCTGTACGGGCCTCGCGGGCTGCTGCTGGGCCGGCACCGGCGCGGGACGTGGGAGCTGCCCGGCGGGACGGTGGAACCCGGGGAGTCGTTGCGGGAGACGGTCGTGCGCGAGCTCGGCGAGGAGACGGGGCTCGTGGCCCGGCCCGAGGACGTCCGGCTGCTCGGGACGCTGCTGGACGACGCGGGCGGTGTCGTCCGTATGACCGTGGCCGCCCACGTCACCTCCTGGCGGGGCGAGCCGTCGGACCAGCCCGGGGAGAGCGTGGGCCGCTGGCGCTGGTTCGCCTTGGACCGGCTGCCGGAGGAGCTGTTCGTGTGCAGCGCACAAGCCCTCACCGCCTGGCGGCCCGGCCTGCCGATCGACCACACGCCCGCGCACTTCACGCCGTACGCCACCGGAACGGGCGACAGCTGAAGCACCCAGAGGGGTGCGTTTTTTCAGCCGTTCCCGCGTAGTCCGCGCTCAGCCACCCTGCCGGACCGCTGCGGTCTGGTGCACTGCCCCTGAGGATCCTGACAGTTGACGAGGCATCAGGGGGCACGGTGGCAGGTCGTCGCAGGCGATGGGGAGCGGGCAGAGCGGCACTGGCGTGTGTCACGGCGTTCGCCGCACTGACGGGTGCGGCCCTGGCGGGGGCGGCTCCAGCCGCCGCCGTCCAGAAGGGCGGACGGGTCGCGCCGGGCGTGACGTACGAGGAGTTCGACATCAAGGCGGCCAAGGGGGTGACGCACGCACATCTGCTGAGGGTCGACCTCGGTAACCCGCAGGTACGGGTCGATCTGCTCTACCCGGGGGCCGTGGCCTCACGCGCGCGGGTCTCGGCGATGGCGGACACCCAGGGCGCGGTCGCCGGCGTCAACGGTGACTTCTTCAACGTCAGCGAGACGCAGCACCCGGGCGTCGAGGTGACCGGGGCGAGCGTGGGTCCGGCGATCGCGGCCGGGCGGACGCTCAAGGCGGCGGTCCCGAAGGGCCAGCGTTTCGGGCCGGCACTGCCGCCCGGCACGACCACCGAGGACGTCTTCGGCGTCGGCACCGACGGGCGGGCGCGCCTGGACCGGCTCACACTCGCCGGTTCGGTCCGCACGGCCGAGGCGCAGCTGCCTCTGGGCGGGCTCAACCAGTACGCGCTGCCGGTGGGTTCCGTCGGCGCGTTCACCTCCGAGTGGGGCAGCGTCTCCCGGGTGCGCGCCACCTGCGGCACGGACACGGACCGGGCCGCTCCGTGCAGCACGGACACCTATGAGGTGACGGTCCGCGACGGCAAGGTCGTCTCCGCCGCCGACACCCCGGGCAGCGGTCCCATCGCCGCGGGGACGACCGTGCTAGTCGGCCGGGAGGCGGGCGCCCAGCAGCTGCGCAAGTTCTCCACCGGCGAGTCGGTCGAGGTCGAGCACGCTCTCGTGGCGGCCACGGACGGCGTCTCGTACCGGCTCGCCCTCGGCGGCTACCCGGTGCTGTCGGGCGGGCAGCCGCTGCCGGGCCTCGACAACACGACGTCGGCCGTCCGTACGGCCGTGGGGATCGCCGACGACGGACGGCGTCTGCTGCTGCTCGCGCTGGACGGAGCCGCCGCCTACCGCAGCGGTCTGACGATCTCCGAAGTCGCCGGCACCATGCGGAAGCTGGGCTCGCAGGACGCCTTCAGCCTGGACGGCGGCGGGTCGTCGACCCTGGTCGCACGGAAGTCGGGCGCGAGCACGGTCTCCGTGCGCAACCACCCCAGCGGTGGCGCCGAGCGTCTCGTGCCGAACGGCATCGGCGTGTTCTCGGGGTGACTCAGGGGCGCAGGCCGCTGACGATGTCCGCCGTCGCGGTGAGGCCGCTGTGGATGGTGGGGGCGATGCTGGTGCTGGCCAGGTAGAAGCCCAGCAGCAGGCAGACCAGCGCGTGGGAGACCTTCAGCCCGCCGTTGCGCAGGAAGATCACCGCAAGGATCACGAGCAGCAGCACCACAGAGATGGAAATGGCCATCGTCAACTCCTCCGCCACGCCGCCACGTCCGGTTCACGACGTTCGGGCGCAAGTGTGGCGTAGCGGAGGGTTCGTCCGGGCGGCTGACCTGTCCGCCGAACGTGTGGTGTTCTCCTGTGCGCCTAAGCCGGCCGGCGGGCGTCGAGGAAGGCCTCCAGTCCGGCGAGGTCGTCGGTGTTGAGGTGATCGACGCCCGCGTCGAGCAGTTCACCCCAGAGCGCGTCGCGGGCCGGACCGGCCAGGTCCGGAGTCGCCCAGAAGCGCACCTTCTGCCCGCGCCGGTGGGCGGCCTTCACGATGCCCCGCAGCTTCTGCCGCTCGGCGTCCGGGAAGGAGCCGACGCCCTGCCAGGTGAAGTTGAGTGCCCAGTTGTCGCTGATCAGCGGGATGAAGGAGGCCGGCGCCGGGCTTCCGAGGTCGGTGAGGCGGCCGTCGTAGAAGGCGTGCCGGACGGTCTGGGCCTCCATGGGGGCGCGGGCCGCGCGGTCGCCGGAAATCACGGCGGTGACCGGCCCGCGGTGCACGCGACCACGGGCGCAGGTGGTGAACAGGTGCCGGTAGCGGCGGAGATGGCGGGCGAGTTCGCGGTACGTCGAGGAGCCCTCGGTCTTGATGTCGATGAGCAGTTGCAGCGAGCCGCGGTAGCCCCGGTACACCGAGCCGTGGTGGGCGCGCACGCGGGCGGCGAGCGGATCGAGGTAGAGGGACTCGAGGGTGCGGGTCGGGTCGAGGTCCTCCGGGTCGTGGGCGACGAGGAGTTGGCCGTCGACGAGGTAGATGTCGGCCTCGACGCTGCCGAAGCGGTGGTCGAGGGCGTCGAGCAGCGGGCGGGGGTGCTCGTAGTCGTTGTGGGCGTGGGCGCGCCACAACGGCCGGGGCCCGGGCGTGTGCCGGCCCGCTGTCGCGGGGGCGGCGGGAAGGGCGATCGAGCCCGCGAGGGCTGCGCCGAGGGTGGTGAGGGCCGTGCGACGGGTGGTGAGGGCCATGCTCTGCCTCCCTGGAGGTGCCGTACGGGAACCCTGTGAGTATGGGTCCCGGGCAGGCTCAACGGGCAGGCTCGCGCACGGAGTTGGCCGGACGGCCGCCACTCGTTCACTTCGCCGCCAGGGGCGCGGGAAAGGGCCCGCCCCTGGTGACCGAGGCACACGAAAGAGTTCGCACCCGGCGGCCGAGGCACACGGAAGAGCTCTCCCCCGGCGGCCGAGGCACACGAAAGAGCTCACCCCGGGCGGCCGAGGCGCACGGCAAGGCCCGCCCCTCGCGGGACGGGCCTTGCCGAACTCTTCCCCCGCGGCTCGACGGCGTTGGGGAGCTGGACGTCAGGGAGCCTGGAGGTCGACCAGTGCGGCCAGTGCCTCGCGGTGGGCGCCCGGCGTGCCGTAGGCGATCGAGTCGGCCTTGGCGCGCTTGAGGTACAGATGCGCGGGGTGCTCCCACGTCATGCCGATGCCGCCGTGCAGTTGGACGGCCTCCTCGGCGGCGTGCACGGCCACCGGCGCGGCGTAGGCCTGGGCGACGGTGACGGCCACGTCCACGTCCTCGCCGTTCGACAGCGCGTCGGCGGCGTTGCGGGCGGCCGCGCGGGTGTTGACGACCTCCAGCCACAGCTGGGCCAGCCGGTGCTTGATCGACTGGAAGCCGCCGACGGGCCGGTTGAACTGCTTGCGTTCCTTGAGGTAGCGGACGGTCTCCGTGAGCGCCCACTCGGCCAGCCCGTACTGCTCGGAGGCGAGCAGCCCGGCGCCGGCGCGCAGGGCCCTGCGTACACCGGGTTCGGCGTCGCCCAGCAGCCGGCCCGGCGCGCCGTCGAGAGTGACGGTCGCGAGCGGCCGCGTCAGGTCCAGGGAGGGCCGGGGCGTGACGGTCGCGGCGGAGGCGTCGACCGCGTACAGACCGCCGTCGTCGCCCGGCACGAGCAGCACGTCCGCGACGGCCGCGTCCGCGATGCCGGTGAGTTCGCCGTGCAGCAGCCCGTTCTCGTGCCGGACGGCCTTGTAGGCGGCGCCCGGTGCGACGTTCAGGGCGACCGCGAGGGCGCCGATCTTCGTGCCGGTCGCGAGGTCGCGGAGCAGGTCGTCGGTGCCGCAGGCCAGCAGGGCCTCGGTGGCGACGACCGCGCTCGTCAGATACGGCACGGGCGCGACCGCGCGGCCCAGTTCCTCCAGCACGACGGCGGCTTCGCGGTGCGTGGCGCCCTGGCCGTCGAGTTCCTCGGGCACCAGCAGGCCGGCGAGGCCCATGCCCTCGGTGAGGGCCTTCCACAGGGCCAGGTGGTGCGGGGTGTCCGATTCGGTGCGGGCGATGACGCCGGGCGCGTCGCAGTGGTCGGTGAGCAGGTCGCGGACCGCGGCGCGCAGCGCCTCTTCCTCTTCCGAGTACAACAGGTCACTCATCGGGCGAGGTCCTTCCAGGCGACGTCCTTGTCGGTGCGCGGCTCGGCGGGCAGGCCCAGGACGCGCTCGGCGACGATGTTCAGCAGGACCTCGCTGGTCCCGCCCTCGATGCTGTTGCCCTTGGAGCGCAGGTAGCGGTAGCCGGCCTCGCGGCCGGTGAAGTCGACCAGCTCGGGGCGCCGCATGGTCCAGTCGTCGTACAGCAGGCCCTCCTCGCCGAGGAGTTCCACCTCCAGGCCGCTGATCTCCTGGTTGAGGCGGGCGAAGGCCAGTTTCATGCCGGCGCCCTCGGGGCCGGGCTGGCCGGCGACGAGCTGCTGACGCAGCCGTTCCGCGGTGAGGCGCGAGACCTCGGACTCCACCCAGAGCTTCAGCAGCCGCTGGTGCAGGTCGTGGGTGCGCAGCTCGGGCCGCTCGCGCCAGGTCTTCGAGATCGGGCCGATCATGCCGCCCTCGCGGGGCAGTCGCATGCCGCCGATGGCCACGCGCTCGTTGTTCAGCGTGGTCTGCGCGACCTTCCAGCCCTCGCCGACGGCGCCGAGGCGCCCCGCGTCCGGGATGCGGACGTCGGTGAGGAACACCTCGTTGAACTCGGCCTCGCCGGTGATCTGCCGCAGCGGCCGCACCTCGACACCCGGGTCGGTCATGTCGCAGACGAAGTACGTGATGCCCCGGTGCTTGGCCACGTCCGGGTCGGTGCGGGCGATGAGGATCGCCCAGCGGGCGACATGGGCGCTGGACGTCCAGACCTTCTGCCCGTTGACGACCCAGTCTCCCCCACTCTCGGCTTCGCTCGAGCGGGAGGGGCCCCCATCCTCACGGACGGCCCGGGTGCCCAGCGCGGCGAGGTCGGACCCGGCGCCCGGCTCGCTGAACAGCTGGCACCAGACCTCCTCGCCGGTCCACAGGGGCCGGAGGAAGCGCCGCTTCTGCTCCTCGGTGCCGTACTGGAGGATCGTCGGCGCGGCCATGCCGAGGCCGATGCCGATGCGCCGCGGGTCGTTGTCGGGCGCCCCGGCGGCCTCCAGCTCGGCGTCCACCACGGCCTGGAGGGAGCGGGGAGCGCCGAGCCCGCCGAGGCCCTCCGGGTAGTGCACCCAGGCGAGGCCGGCGTCGAAGCGGGCCCGCAGGAAGTCAAGACGGTCGGTGAAGGCCGGCGGGTGGGCGGCCAGCAACTCCCGGGTACGGTTGCGCAGTTCCTCGGCGTCGGTCATGCCGTCTCCTCCAGGACGACCGCGATGCGGCCGGTGGTCAGGCCGTCCGCCACCTTCTGCACGGCGGCGGCCGCCCCGCCGAGCGGCACGCGCTCGCTCACCAGCGGCTTGATCGCGCCCCGGGCGGCCAGCTCGGTGAGCTGCTCGTGGCAGTGCTGGACGAGCTTGGGGTGCTTGGTGTTGTACAGGCCCCAGTGCAGGCCGAGGATCGAGTAGTTCTTCACCAGGGCGTGGTTCAGGCCCGGGCTGGGGATCGTGCCGCCGGCGAAGCCGACGACCACGATGCGCCCCTCGAAGGCGACGACCTTCGTGGACTGGGTGTAGGCCTCGCCGCCGACCGGGTCGTAGATCACGTCGGCCCCTCGGCCGCCGGTGGCCTCCTTGACGGCGGCGACGACGTCCTCGGAACGCCGGTCGATCACCACGTCGCAGCCCAGCTCCCGGGCGACGGCCGCCTTCCCGGAGCCGCCGACGACACCGATGACGGTGGCGCCGGCGGCCTTCCCGAGCTGCACGGCCGCGCTGCCGACCCCTCCAGCGGCAGCGTGGACGAGCAGGGTCTCGCCGGCCTGAAGACCGGCCCGGCGGTGCAGACCGAACCAGCCGGTCTGGTAGCCGATGTGCAGGGCCGCGGCCTCGGCGTCGTCGAGGGCGTCCGGCGCGGGCAGCAGGGCTGCGGCGTCCGCGACGGCGTACTCGGCGAAGCCGCCGTGGGGCAGGGCCGGGTTGGCGATCACCCGGCGGCCGTCCTCGGTCTCACCGCAGATCTCCACGCCCGGGGTGAACGGCAGCGGGGGCCTGACCTGGTACTGGCCGCGGCAGAGCAGGGCGTCCGGGAAGTTGATGTTGGCCGCCCGTACCTTCAGCAGGACCTGGCCGTCACCGGGCGTGGGCGGCTCCACGTTCTCGAGCCGCATCACCTCGCCCGGCTCGCCGTTCTCGTGCACTTGCCATGCCTGCATGCGGGGCCTCCACGGGGGACTGCTTCGTCTGACCGGGGTCGGTTCGCATACTAAGCGGTCGCTTGCCGATCAGGGAACAGTCTCCGGGCAAAGTCACGCGCAGGGGGTTCTCGTACGTCACGCGCCCTTCGGCCGGGCCCGCACATGCATCCGCTCACCCTGTGGCCCGAACAGGCTGAGGAACTCCACGGGCCCCTCCCCCGTCGACCCGAACCAGTGCGGCACCCGGGTGTCGAACTCGGCCGCCTCCCCCGCCGTGAGCACCACGTCGTGCTCGCCCAGCACCACGCGCAGCCTCCCGGACAGCACGTACAGCCACTCATAGCCCTCGTGCGTGCGGGGATCCGGCTCCTGCCTGCGCTTGGGTTCGAGGACCTTGTAGGCCTGCAGACCGCCGGGCTGGCGGGTGAGGGGCCAGGCGGTGCGGCCGCCCATGACGATCGGCTTCGACCGCACGCGTGGATCACCGGGGGGCAGGGTGCCGACCAGTTCGTCCAGCGCCACCTTGTGAGCGCGCGCGATGGGCAGCAGCAGTTCCAGACTGGGTTTACGCAGGCCGGACTCCAGCCGCGAGAGGGTGCTGACGGAGATGCCCGTGGTCTCGGAGAGCGCCGCCAGGGTCACCTCCCGTTCCTTGCGCATCTGCCGCAGCCGGGGGCCCACGCTCGCGAGTACCTCGTCCGTCGTCATGGTCGTATTGCAGGTTCGGCAAAGTTGTTTGTCAATCCCGCAGGGCCGGGGCGACGCTCGGCAGCGGAGGTGGTCACATGACCGAGAAGTACGCAGTGGTCGTCATCGGCGGAGGTGCGGCGGGCCTGTCCGCGGCACTGGTGCTGGGGCGGGCCCGGCACCGCACGCTGGTGGTCGACGCGGGCGAACCGCGCAACGCCCCCGCCGCCCACATGCAGGGCTTCCTCACACGCGACGGCATGCCGCCCGCCGAGTTCCTGGCGCTCGGCCGGGAGGAGATCGCGCGCTACGGCGTGGAACTCGTGCGCGACCGGGTGGTGGAGGTGACGCGGGGCGAGGACCTCACCGGCGTCCAGGGAAGGGACGTCAGCGAGTCACAGGGTGAGGGCCTCACCGCGGCGCAGGGCAAGGACTTCACCGGGGGGCAGGGAGAGGACTTCACCGTGGTGCTGGCCGGCGGCCGGACCGTGCGGGCCCGGCGGCTGGTCGTCGCGACCGGGCTGAAGGACGAGCTGCCCGCGGTCGCCGGGGTCGCCGAGCGGTTCGGCCGGGACGTGCTGCACTGCCCGTTCTGCCACGGCTGGGAGGTGCGCGACCAGCCCTTCGGGGTGCTGGCGTCGAGCCCGGCGAGTGTGCACCAGGCGCTGATGGTGTCCCAGTGGTCGAAGGATGTGCGGTTCTTCCTGCACACGGTGGCCGAGGAGGAGCTGTCCGACGAGGATCTGCGCCGGCTCGCCGCCGCCGGGGTGGAGGTGGTGCCCGGCGAGGTCACGGGGCTGGTGGTCGAGGACGACCGGCTCACCGGCATCCGCCTCGCGGACGGCACGGAGCACGCGCGCTCGGTGCTGTTCCTTGCGCCCCGGGCCGTTCCGCGGACCGGCCTGCTGGAATCGCTCGGCGCCGAGCTGCACGACACACCGTTCGGCGCGTATCCGGTGGTCGACGCGACCGGCCTGACGACCGTGCCGGGCGTGTGGGCCGCGGGCAACGCGATCGGGTTCGCCGAGCAGGTCGTGCACGCGGCCAGCGGCGGATACCGGGCGGCGTCGGCGATCGTCGGTGATCTGCTGATGGCCGACCTCGACGCGGCCGCCCAGGTGTAGAGGGATCGCCTCCGGTGCACCATGGCTGCATGCTGCTGCACCGGCTGGCCCGCGTGTCCCAGGAGGTCGCCGCCACCTCGGCGCGGTCCCGCAAGACAGCCCTGCTCGCGGAGCTCTTCCGGGACGCGGAGCCCGACGACGTGCCGATCGTCATCCCGTACCTGGCGGGACGGCTGCCACAAGGGCGGATCGGCGTCGGCTGGAAGGTGCTGAGCCGCCCGGTCGAACCGGCGGCCGAGCCGGGCCTGACCGTGCGGGAAGTGGACGCGAGACTGGCCGAGCTCGCCAAGGTGTCAGGACCGGGCTCCCAGGCCGAACGGGCCCGGCTGGTCGGGGAGCTGATGGGCGCCGCCACCGAGGACGAGCAGCGCTTCCTGCTCGGGCTGCTCACCGGGGAGGTGCGGCAGGGCGCCCTGGACGCCGTGGCGGTGGAAGGGCTCGCCCAGGCGACCGGGGCGCCGCCCGCGGACGTACGGCGGGCCGTGATGCTCGCGGGCTCCCTCCAGACGGTCGCGCAGGCCCTGCTCGCGGACGGCCCCGCCGCCCTCGACCGCTTCCGCCTCACCGTCGGCCGTCCGGTCTGGCCGATGCTCGCGCACAGCGCCTCCTCGGTGGCCGAGGCGGTGGACAAGCTGGGCGCCTGCGCGGTCGAGGAGAAGCTGGACGGCATCCGCGTCCAGGTGCACCGGGACGGCGACACCGTACGGCTCTACACCCGCACCCTCGACGACATCACCGACCGGTTGCCCGAAGTGACGGCGGCCGCGCTGGAGTTGGGGGGCGAGCGGTTCATCCTGGACGGCGAGGTGATCTCCTTCGACGAGGCCGGGCGCCCGCGCTCGTTCCAGGAGACCGCCGGCCGCGTCGGCTCCCGCACGGACGTGGCGACCGCCGCCCGAGCCGTGCCGGTCTCCCCCGTCTTCTTCGACGCGCTGTCCGTCGACGGCCACGACCTGCTCGACCTGCCGTTCGCCGAGCGGCACGCCGAACTGGCCCGGCTGGTGCCCGAGCCGATGCGGGTGCGGCGCACCCTGGTGTCCGGGCCGGACGACACGCCCACGGCGGAGGAGTTCCTCGCCGAGACCCTGAAGCGCGGCCACGAGGGCGTCGTCGCCAAGGCGCTCGACGCCCCCTACAGCGCGGGCCGGCGCGGCGCCTCCTGGCTGAAGGTCAAGCCTGTCCACACCCTCGACCTGGTCGTCCTGGCCGCCGAGTGGGGCCATGGCCGCCGCACCGGCAAGCTCTCCAACCTCCACCTCGGCGCCCGCACCGCCGACGGCGGCCTCGCCATGCTCGGCAAGACGTTCAAGGGCATGACCGACGCGCTGCTCACCTGGCAGACCGAACGCCTCCAGCAGCTGGCCGTCGAGGCCGACGACCACGTGGTGCGAGTCCGCCCCGAACTCGTCGTCGAGATCGCCTACGACGGGCTGCAGCGCTCCACCCGCTACCCGGCCGGCGTCACCCTCCGCTTCGCCCGTGTCGTCCGCTACCGGGAGGACAAGCGCCCCGAGGACGCCGACACGGTCGAGACGCTGCTCGCCGCGCACCCGGAGGTGACGCCGTGAAGCGCAGCGCCGGTCTGCTGCTCTTCCACCCCGGCGACAACGGCCTCGAGGTGCTGCTCGGCCACATGGGCGGCCCGTTCTTCGCCCGGCGCGACGCCGGGGCGTGGACCGTGATCAAGGGCGAGTACGAGCCGGACGAGCCCGCCTGGGAGGCCGCCCGCCGCGAGTTCCAGGAGGAACTGGGCGTGCCCCCGCCCGACGGCGAGGCCATCGACCTCGGCGAGGTCCGGCAGACAGGCGGCAAGATCGTCAAGGTCTGGGCGATCCGGGCGGACCTCGACCCGGCGACGATCACGCCCGGCACCTTCCGCATGGAGTGGCCGCCGAGGTCGGGGCGGCTCCAGGAGTTCCCGGAAGTCGACCGGGTGGCCTGGTTCGGCCTCGACCGGGCCCGGTCGGTGATCGTCAAGGCCCAGGTGGCGTTTCTCGACCGGCTGGCGGAGCACTCGCCCTGAGGAGACGCTTCCGCGTTGCGGTTCCCTCCGCCGCGCGGGAAGGTCGAGACACAGCCCGCTCCGAGGGAGGTCGGTCATGCCCATCGCAACGGTGAACCCGGCGAACGGCGAGACGCTCAAGACGTACGAGGCCATGGGAGAGCAGGAGATCGAGCGCCGGCTCCAGCTCGCCGAGGCCACGTTCCGCACGTACCGGACGACGACCTTCGACGAGCGCGCCCGGCTGCTGCACCGGGCCGCCGACCTCCTCGACGAGGATCAGCAGGACATCGCCCGCGTGCTGACCACCGAGATGGGCAAGCCGATCCAGCAGGCCCGGGCCGAGGCGGCGAAGTGCGCCAAGGCGATGCGCTGGTTCGCCGACCACGCCGAGGAACTCCTCGCCGACGAGGAACCCGCCGACTCCGACGTGAAGGACTCCGGCGCCTCACGCGTGCGGGTCCGCTACCGGCCGCTCGGTCCGGTGCTCGCGGTGATGCCCTGGAACTTCCCGCTGTGGCAGGTGATCCGCTTTGCCGCGCCGGCCCTGATGGCAGGCAACGTGGGTCTGCTCAAGCACGCCTCGAACGTCCCGCAGACCGCGCTCTACCTGGAGGATCTCTTCCACCGGGCGGGCTTCACCGAGGGCACCTTCCAGACCCTGCTGATCGGCTCCGGCGCGGTCGACGAGATCCTGCGCGACGAGCGGGTCAAGGCCGCCACGCTCACCGGCAGCGAGCCGGCGGGCCGGGCGGTCGCCTCCACCGCCGGAGAGATGATCAAGAAGACGGTGCTGGAGCTGGGCGGCAGTGACCCGTTCGTGGTCATGCCGTCCGCCGACATCGACCGGGCCGCCAAGGTCGCGGTGACCGCGCGGGTGCAGAACAACGGGCAGTCCTGCATCGCCGCGAAGCGGTTCATCGTGCACACGGACGTCTACGACGCCTTCGCCGAGCGGTTCACCGCGGGCATGAAGGCGCTGAAGGTCGGCGACCCCATGGCCGACGACACCGAGGTCGGGCCGCTCGCCAGCGAGCAGGGGCTGCGCGATGTGGAGGAACTGGTCGACGACGCCGTACGCGGTGGAGCGCAGGTGCTGTGCGGTGGCGAACGGCCGGACGGACCCGGCTGGTACTACACGCCGTCGGTCCTCGCCGGCATCACCCGCGAGATGCGGATCCACCGGGAGGAGGCGTTCGGGCCGGTCGCGACGCTGTACCGGGCGGCCGACCTGGACGAGGCCGTGCTGATCGCGAACGACTCTCCGTTCGGGCTGAGTTCGAACGTCTGGACGCGGGACGAAGAGGAGGTCGACCGCTTCGTACGGGACCTGGAGGCCGGCGGCGTGTTCTTCAACGGCATGACCGCGTCCCATCCGGCGTTCCCGTTCGGCGGTGTGAAGCGGTCCGGGTACGGACGTGAGCTGTCCGGGCACGGAATCCGGGAGTTCTGCAACATCACCACTGTTTGGCATGGTGCGTGAGTGTTGCGGGGCTACGATCCCGTCTGTGAACCGCGAAGTGACTCTGCCTCTGATCGTCGACGACCGCGGGGCCTTGCAGGTGTCTGCCGCGGATGTCAGCAAACTCTTGCGGACGGTGGGGGGCCGGTGGGTGCGGCTCGTGGAGGGCGGGGAGTCGGGGCTGGACGAGGACACGGTGGCCGAGTTGGCCATCGAGCTGGCGAAACTGGCCGATCGCATCGATGTGGCGTGTATCGCGCACAGCAGTGGGACGGCGACGTAAGCGCCGGCGGGTGCGGGCGGTCCGCGGCCGCTCGCGCGGTTCCCCGCGCCCCTAGGGGCTCACGCCACTGAGTGCCGACCAGAAGCTCGCCTCGTAGTGCTGCAGGAGACGGCCGTATTCGTGTGCTCGCTCCTTGTCGAGGCGACCGGCGTTCAGGGCCGCCTCCACCGCCGCCACCGCCAGCCGGTCCAGCTCCGGTGCCGGCTGCGCGAAGAAGTCGAAGAAGGCGCAGGCCTCCTCGGTGAAGCCGTACCGCTCCCGCAGCGCGGTCGCGATCGTCGCGCAATAGCCGCCCCACGCCGAGAAGTTGGCCGTCAGCGCAAGGACCACGTCCGCCGGTGAGGCGTTCAGGGCCAGCCAGGCCACGTACGCGGGGTATGCCTGGCAGCCGGGCAGGGGCTCGTACGACGCCTCCCCCCGCTCGTCCACGCCGCACGCTCGGGTGAACGCCGTCAGCCGCTCACCCGCCAGCGCCTCGCCCTCGGCCAGCGCCGTGAAGTAGCCCGCGGCCTCCGGGTCGGTCGCTTTCCGCGCTCCGCCAGGAACGCGAACGCCCTGCGGTCCGCGGGAATCACCCGGGTCTGCTCCAGGGCCAGCGCGGCGAGTGTGGTGAGGGGAGCCGTGCCGTCGGCGATCCGGGGGACCAGCTCATTGGCCCGCGGATCGGGGGCGAGGGCCGCGGTCGTCGTCTCCAGCAGGGCCCGGGCCGGGTGCGTCATCGCGTCCTCCGTCGTCGCAGTGTCATGACGAGCCTGGCACGGCATCCCTGTACGGAGTAGTCCGGCGCGAAGTCGGCGAACGGGCGGGTGATCGTAGGTGGACCACCCTTGAGGTGAACCACCTTCTGACCGGGGCCGAAGGGCCTTCCGGGAGGCGAAAGCAGGCGCGGTTCATGGCGACTTTGTGCAGACCCTCGGTGTCCGTCCCAGAGCACGTGATCACGATGGAGGAGACGCTGGAGCTGGCGCGGGAGCGCCACGCCGGCCACCCCCAACTGCCGCTGGCCCTCCGGCTGATACAGAACACCGGTGTGCGCACGCGGCACATCGTGCAGCCCATCGCGGAGACGCTGAAGCACCCCGGGTTCGAGGACCGCAACAAGCTCTACGAGGCCGAGGCGAAGGCCCGGGTGCCGGCGGTCGTGCAGCGGGCGCTGGACGACGCGGAGCTGCTCACCACCGAGGTGGACCTGATCATCTACGTGTCGTGCACGGGCTTCATGATGCCCTCGCTCACGGCGTGGCTGATCAACGAGATGGGTTTCGACCCGACGACCCGTCAGCTGCCGGTGGCCCAGCTGGGTTGTGCGGCCGGCGGCGCGGCGATCAACCGTGCGCACGACTTCTGCACGGCGTATCCCGAGGCCAACGCGCTGATCGTGGCCTGCGAGTTCTGCTCGCTGTGCTACCAGCCCACCGACATCGGCGTCGGCTCGCTGCTGTCGAACGGTCTGTTCGGTGACGGCGTCGCCGCCGCCGTGGTCCGCGGCCGGGGCGGCGAGGGCGTCCGCCTGGAGCGCAACGGCTCCTACCTGATCCCCAAGACCGACGACTGGATCATGTACGACGTGAAGGCGACCGGCTTCCACTTCCTGCTGGACAAGCGGGTCCCGTCGACGATGGAGCCGCTCGCGCCGGTGCTGAAGGACCTGGCTGCCGACCACGGCTGGGACGCGACCGGGCTGGACTTCTACATCGTCCACGCGGGTGGGCCCCGCATCCTCGACGACCTCAGCACCTTCCTGCACGTCGACCCGCACGCCTTCCGCTTCAGCCGGGCCACGCTCACCGAGTACGGCAACATCGCCAGCGCCGTCGTCCTCGACGCGCTGCGCCGGCTGTTCGACGACGGCGGCCCCGGGGACCAGGCGCGCGGGCTGCTCGCCGGGTTCGGTCCGGGCATCACCGCCGAGATGTCCCTGGGCCGCTGGCACGGCGCGGACGAGACGAGGTGACATGAGGGAAGAGATGGTGCACCGGCAGGTCACCCGGCCGGCTGCCGCGTTCACGGCGCGCGGGGTGGCACGGGTGCGCGAGCGGTCCCGGCGCATGCTGGCGGAACTGGTCGACGAGATGCTCCAGGACGGCCCGCCCGCCGACCTGTGCGAGGCCGTGCTCGGCCCGTTCCCCGTCGCGGTGATCTGCGAGCTGATGGGCGTCCCGGCAGCCGACCGGCAGGGCATGCACACCTGGACCCGGCAGATCCTGTCCGCCTCGCACGGCGCCGAGGCCAGGGAGAAGGCCGAGAGGGAGATGCGCGCCTACTTCTCCGACCTCATCGGGCTGCGCGAGGGCGGCACGGGCGAGGACGTCGCCTCGCTGCTCGGCGCCGCCGTGGGCCGCGAGGAGGTGACCCTGGACGAGGCGGCCGGACTCGCGGTCCTCCTCCAGATCGACGGCGAGGCGGTCACGGGCATCAGCGGCCGGATGGTTCACGTCCTGCTGGCCCGGCCCGGGCTCGCCGATCGGTTGCGCGCCGAACCGGAGATCCGCCCCCGGGCCATCGACGAACTGCTGCGCCCGCTCCTGCACCCCGACGCGGTCGGGCTGTCCCGGATCGTCGGGGAGGACGCCATGCCGGCCCGGCTGGCGGCGGAGCTCCTGGTGGACGCGCTCCTCGACGGCGTGCCGGGCCTGCGGCTCGCCGTCCCGGCCGAGGACGTGCCGTTCGGGAAGGGCACGCGGTTGTCCGGGCCCGAGACCCTGCCCGTGACGTGGTGAGACGGCGATGACGGCGACCGAGGGGCTGCTCGTCCCGCCCGGCCAGGGCCGGATCATGCAGACCCCCGCACAGCACGTCACCTTCAAGGTGACCGGCACGTACTCGCGTGTGGCCTCCACGTTCGAGGTGGTCGTGCCGCCGGGCTTCGACGTCGGCGCCCATGTGCACACGCGCAGCGAGGAGTTGTTCTACGTGCTCGAGGGCGAGCTGGACGTCCTCGCGTTCGAGCCGCGGATCCGCACGCCCGACCGCTGGCAGAGGTGGGAGTCCGCCTCGGGCAACCGGGTGGTGCGGGCGACTCCGGGGACGGTGATCGTCGTACCCCCGGGGTGCCCGCACGCCTTCGCCAACCCGACGGACACCCCGGCCAAGCTGTTCTTCCAGGCGAGCCCGCCGCCGGACCACGAGCGGTACTTCGAGGAACTGCTGGAGATCCTCGACGGCGGGGGCCCGCCGGACCAGGCGGCGATCCGGGAACTGCGGGCGCGCTATGACATCGAGCAGCTGACGCCGCTCCGACACCGTTAGCGGATCGGCACACCGGCGAGGGTGCGGGCGATGACCAGGCGCTGGATCTCGCTCGTGCCCTCGAAGATGGTGTAAATGGCCGCGTCGCGGTGCATCCGCTCGACGGGGTACTCCCGGGTGTAGCCGTTGCCGCCGAGGATCTGGATCGCCTGGCCCGTGACCTTCTTGGCCGTCTCGCTCGCGAACAGCTTGGACATCGAGCCCTCGGCCGCCGTGAACGGCTTGCCGTTGACCGCCATCCAGGACGCGCGCCACACCAGCAGCCGGGCCGCGTCGATGGACGTCCGCATGTCCGCCAGCTGGAAGGCGACACCCTGGTTGTCGATGATCGGCCGACCGAACTGCTCCCTGGTCGTGGCGTAGTCGAGGGCGACCTCGTAGGCGGCCCGGGCGGTGCCGACCGCCATGGCGCCGACCGCCGGGCGGGAGGCCTCGAACGTGGCCATGGCCGCGTTCTTCACCCTCTCCCCACCCTGCTTCGCCTTCTCCCGCGCGCGGGCCAGCCGCTCGTCCAGCTTCTCCTTGCCGCCGAGCAGGCAGGAGCCGGGAACGCGCACGTTGTCGAGGATGACCTCGGCGGTGTGCGAGGCGCGGATGCCGTGCTTCTTGAACTTCTGCCCCTGGGCGAGCCCCGGCGTACCCGGCGGGACGATGAAGGAGGCGTGCCCCTTCGAGCCGAGCTCGGCGTCGACGACCGCGACGACGACGTGGACGTTGGCGATGCCGCCGTTGGTCGCCCAGGTCTTGGTGCCGTTGAGCACCCACTCGTCCTTGGCCTCGTCGTACACGGCCCGGGTGCGCATGGAGGCCACGTCGGAGCCGGCGTCGGGCTCGGAGGAGCAGAACGCGGCGACCTTGACGTCGTTGGCGTCGCCGTACATCTGGGGGATCCAGGTGCCGATCTGCTCCTCGGTGCCGTTGGCGAGGACGCCCACGGCGGCGAGGCCGGTGCCGACGATGGACAGGGCGATGCCCGCGTCGCCCCAGAACAGCTCCTCCATCGCCATGGGGATGCCGAGTCCGGTCGCGTCGAAGTACTGCTGGGCGTAGAAGTCCAGGGAGTAGATGCCGACCTTGGCGGCTTCCTGGATGACCGGCCAGGGAGTCTCCTCACGCTCGTCCCATTCGGCGGCCGCGGGGCGGATCACATCGGCCGCGAAGCCGTGCAGCCAGTCCCGGACCTCCTTCTGTTCGTCGTTGAGCTCCATGGTGAACTCGGCCATGTCGTCCCCTCCAGCGGCACACATGCATGTTACTTGCGGTAACAGCAGTCTGTTACCGACGGGTAGTGGAAGTCAACTCCTACCGACCGGTCGGCACCCGTTCGGTGTCCTGGGCATGCTTCAGTGCTAGTTTGCGCAGGCGTCATCGAAACAGCACGGGTGGGGAGAGACCATGGACACCACGCAGCGGACCGATCAGCAACGGTCCGCCGACCGCCGCCGGCGTGAGCTGCTGGAGGCCGCCGACCGAGTGGTGCTGCGCGACGGCCCGCAGGCCTCGATGAACGCGATCGCGGCGGAAGCCGGCATCACCAAGCCGATTCTCTACCGCCACTTCGGCGACAAGGGCGGACTTTACGCGGCCCTTGCCATGCGACACACCGAGGCGCTGCTGGACTCGCTCCGGGCGGCGCTGGACGCGCCGGCGGACCGGCGGGAGCGGGTCGAGGCGACCCTGGACACCTACCTCACGGCGATCGAGCTGCGGCCCCAGGTGTACCGGTTCCTGATGCACCCGGCGGAGGGGAGCCAGCCCGGCGGCGACCAGGGGTTCGATGTCGGCAAGCACAGCGCGCCGTTGCTGCGGCGGATGGGCGAGGAGCTGGCGCAGGTCATCGAGGAACGGCTGGATCTCGGACCGGGCGGGCAGCAGCTGGCGCGGGTGTGGGGGCACGGGATCGTCGGCATGATGCATGCGGCCGGGGACTGGTGGCTGGGGGAACGTCCCTGTTCCCGGGCGGAGTTGGTGCGGAGCCTGGCTGATCTTTTGTGGGGGCGGCTTGCGGCTGCGGGAGATCGGGTCGGGGGGCCGGGGTTCTGACCGTCGTTCGTCGCGTGCGGGCCGGTGGGGGTTGTTCGCGCAGTTGCCCGCGCCCCTGAGGCGTTGCCGCCCGGGCGCTCCAAGAGCCCGGGCGCCCCGGTGCCCTGAGGCGATGGCGCTCAGGGGTTCCAAGAAGCCCGGGCCACTTGCCGCATCAGCTTGCGGTGGCGCCAGCCCGTGAGATGGTCCGCGTAGATCCGGCCCTCCAGGTGGTCGCACTCGTGCTGCAGGCAGCGGGCGAAGAAGCCCGTGCCGTGGACCGTGACGGGGTCGCCGGTCATCGTGAAGCCCTCGACGACCGCGTGGTCGTGGCGTTCCGTGCCCGCTTCCAGGCCCGGCAGGGACAGGCAGCCCTCCGGGCCCCGGATCACCACGCCGTCCTTTTCGGCCAGGCGGGGATTGATCACATGGCCCACGTGCCGGACGTTCTCGTCGTCGGGGCAGTCGTAGACGAACACCCGCAGGGACTCGCCGACCTGGTTGGCGGCGAGTCCGACGCCCTGGGCGGCGTACATCGTCGCGAACAAGTCCTCGACGAGCCGGGCCAGTTCGGGGCCGAAGTCGGTGACCTCCGCGCAGGGGGTGTGCAGGAGCGGATCGCCGTGCAGGGTGAGGGGTCTCACGCGGCCGTGGGCGCCGGGGATGGAGCTCTGTCGCATGGCGGCAAGAGTAAGGTCCTGTCGGTCCGCGTCTCCCACACGAGTTCGCCACAGTGCCACGGTTCGGGAGTGCGAATGGATCTCGATAGGCTGAGGTCCACACCACGTGGCCGTCAGGCTTCAGGGCGCGGCGCGTACGCAAGGAGGATCGAGAACTGATGGCAGGCAACTCGGACCCGCTCTCGCCGCGGGCCAAGCTGGCCGTGACCGCGGGCAAGGCGGTCGCGGCGGCATCACGCGCCGCAGGGCGCGGCAGCGGTTCGGTGATCGGCGGCCGGGTCGCGCTGAAACTCGACCCCGACCTCCTCGCCCGGCTCGCCCAGAACCTGGACGTGATCCTGGTCTCCGCGACGAACGGCAAGACCACCACGACCCGGCTCATCGCCGAGGCACTGCGCGCGGCGGGCCCCGTCGTCTCCAACGCGCTCGGCGCCAACATGCCGGCCGGCATCACCTCGGCCCTCGCCGGCAGCTCCGACGCCCGCTACGGCGTCATCGAGGTCGACGAGAAGTACCTGGCAGGCGTCGCCCGGGACACCGCCCCGAAGTGCATCGCCCTGCTCAACCTCTCGCGCGACCAGCTCGACCGGGCCGCCGAGACCCGTATGCTCGCCGAGAACTGGCGGGAGGGACTCGCGGGTTCCAAGGCCGTGGTCGTGGCCAACTGCGACGACCCGCTGGTGGTGTGGGCGGCGTCGTCCTCCCCCAATGTGATCTGGGTCGCAGCCGGCCAGATGTGGAAGGACGACGCCTGGTCCTGCCCGTCGTGCGGTGGCGTCATGCAGCGCCCGGGCGACGACTGGTTCTGCGGCGAGTGCGGCTTCCGCCGTCCCACGCCGAGCTGGGCGCTCTCCAACGACCACGTCCTCGACCCGCACGGCTCGGCCTGGCCGATCCACCTCCAGCTGCCCGGCCGCGCCAACAAGGCCAACGCCGCCTCCTCGGCCGCCGTCGCCGCCGTGTTCGGCGTGCCGCCGCAGGTCGCGCTGGAGCGCATGTACCAGGTGCAGGCGGTGGCCGGGCGCTACGACGTCGTCCAGTTCCAGGGCCGTGACCTGCGACTGCTGCTCGCGAAGAACCCGGCCGGCTGGCTGGAGACGTTCTCCCTGATCGACCCGCCGCCCACGCCGGTCATCCTCTCCGTGAACGCGCGCGGCGCCGACGGCACCGACACCTCCTGGCTGTGGGACGTTGACTACACGCGCCTGACCGGCCACCCGATCTGCGTCGTCGGCGACCGGCGACTGGACCTGGCGGTGCGCCTGGAGGTCGCCGACCAGCACTTCCAGGTCTACGACAACCTCGACCAGGCCGTGGCGGCGTGTCCGCCGGGGCGCATCGAGGTCATCGCCAACTACACGGCGTTCCAGGACCTGCGCCGCCGCGTCGGCAACTGAGCACGAGACGTCAGGGGACTTTTGTGAGCGACAACCAACTGCGGGTCGTCTGGATCTATCCCGACCTGCTCAGCACCTACGGCGACCAGGGCAACGTCCTCGTCGTGGAGCGCCGGGCGCGCCAGCGCCGCCTGGACGTGGCCCGGCTGGACGTGCGTAGCGACCAGCCGATCCCGACCTCCGGCGACATCTACCTGATCGGCGGCGGCGAGGACCGGCCGCAGCGGCTCGCCGCCGAGCGGCTGCGCCGGGACGGCGGACTGCAGCGGGCCGTGGAGAACGGCGCCATCGTGTTCTCGGTGTGCGCCGGCTACCAGATCCTCGGGCACGAGTTCATCAACGACCTCGGCCAGCGCGAGCCCGGCCTCGGTCTGCTGGACGTGGTGTCGACGCGCGGCGAGGGCGCGCGGTGCGTCGGTGACGTGCTGGGCGACGTCGACGCCCGCCTCGGCCTGCCCCCGCTGACCGGCTTCGAGAACCACCAGGGCGTCACCCACCTCGGCCCCACCGCCCGCCCGCTCGCCCAGGTGCGCTTCGGCAACGGCAACGGCACGGGCGACGGCACGGAGGGCGCGTACAACGACACCGTCTTCGGCACGTACATGCACGGGCCGGTGCTCGCGCGCAACCCGCTGATCGCGGACCTGCTGCTGAAGCTGGCCCTCGACGTCAACGCGCTGCCGCCGACCGACGACCAGTGGTACGAGGCCCTCCGCAACGAACGCATCGCGGCTGCTCAGCAGCCTGCCTGACCGCGTCCGGGCAGCGTGCAGCGAGCACGCGTCAACCTGCTGGTCAACAGCCCGTCTGTCGGGCCATCCGCACAGGTGAGCGGGGTCGTCCAGCAGGCGGACGCGTGCTTCGGTCCGGGCCCTCGATGCCGCTAGGGTGGCGGGGATTCCAGCCGGACAACGTGGTCCGGTCCCCGGCCCACGTTGAGAAGGTATTTCGGGCTATGCGCATTGGTGTCCTCACGTCCGGCGGCGACTGCCCCGGCCTGAACGCCGTCATCCGGTCCGTCGTGCACCGTGCCGTCGTCGACCACGGCGACGAGGTCATCGGCTTCCGGGACGGCTGGAAGGGCCTCCTGGAGTGCGACTACCTCAAGCTCGACCTCGACGCGGTGGGTGGCATCCTCGCCCGCGGCGGCACGATTCTCGGGTCCTCCCGGGTCCAGCCCTCCCATCTGCGGGACGGTGTGGAGCGGGCCAGGGGCCATGTCGAGGAGCTCGGCCTCGACGCGATCATCCCCATCGGCGGCGAGGGCACGCTCAAGGCCGCCCGGCTGATGTCGGACAGTGGTCTGCCCGTCGTGGGCGTGCCGAAGACCATCGACAACGACATCGCGGTCACGGACGTCACCTTCGGCTTCGACACGGCCGTGGGTGTGGCGACCGAGGCCCTGGACCGGCTGAAGACCACCGCCGAGTCCCACCAGCGGGTCCTGGTCGTCGAGGTCATGGGCCGGCACACCGGCTGGATCGCGCTGCACTCCGGCATGGCGGCCGGCGCGCACGCCATCGTGGTGCCCGAGCGGCCCTTCGACATAGAGGAGCTGACCCGCCGGGTCGGCGAGCGGTTCGAGGCGGGCAAGCGCTTCGCGATCGTGGTGGCGGCGGAGGGGGCGAAGCCTCGCGCCGGGAGCATGGAGTTCGACGAGGGCGGCAAGGACATCTACGGGCACGAGCGGTTCGCCGGGATCGCCCGGCAGCTGTCCGTGGAGCTGGAGGGACGGCTGGGGAAGGAAGCCCGGCCGGTGATCCTCGGGCATGTGCAGCGGGGCGGCACGCCGACCGCCTACGACCGGGTGCTGGCCACGCGGTTCGGGTGGCATGCGGTGGAGGCCGTGCACCGCGGAGAGTTCGGGCAGATGACGGCGCTGCGCGGGACCGACATAGTGATGGTGTCGTTGGCCGAGGCCGTCAAGACGCTGAAGACCGTGCCGGACGAGCGGTACGCCGAGGCGGAGACCGTTCTCTGAGGTTGCCGTAGTCACCGCCGAACCGCCCCCGGTCGTAGCCGCGACCGGGGGCGGTTCTACTCTTGTGGGCGGACAACTTGCTGCACACCCCCACGAAACAGGAGCCGGCGGAATGGATCACAGCGGGCACGGCATGACCATGGATCTGCCGCCGTTCACGCTGGGGCGAGGGCTGGAGTGGTCCACGGACCCGTTTTTCCTCATCGCCTGTCTCACCGGGCTCGCCCTGTATGGGTGGGGCGTCGTGCGGCTAGTCCGGCGCGGGGACAAGTGGCCCGTGGGGCGGACGGTCGCCTTCACCATCGGCGTGCTGAGCGTCGTGCTCATGATGTGCACCCGGCTGAACGACTACGGCATGGTCATGTTCAGCGTGCACATGGTGCAGCACATGGTCATCAGCATGGTGTCGCCCATCCTCATCCTGCTCGGCGCGCCGATCACGCTGGCGCTGCGGGCGCTGCCGCCGGCGGGGCGGGGACGCAAGGGGCCGCGTGAGCTGCTGCTGATGTTCCTGCACAGCCGGTACATGCGGATCGTCACGCACCCGGCGTTCACGATCCCGCTGTTCATCGCGAGCCTGTACGGGCTGTACTTCACGCCCCTCTTCGACACCCTGATGGGCTCCAAGGCGGGCCACATCGCGATGATGGTGCACTTCCTCGCCGTCGGCCTGGTGTTCTTCTGGCCGATCATGGGCGTCGACCCGGGCCCGCACCGCCCCGGCTACCTGATGCGGATGCTGGAGCTGTTCGCGGGCATGCCGTTCCACGCGTTCTTCGGGATCGCGCTGATGATGGCGTCCGAGCCGATGGTCGAGACGTTCAAGAACCCGCCCGGCTCGCTCGGCATCGAGGCGCTGTCCGATCAGAACGCGGCGGGCGGCATCGCCTGGGCGTTCAGTGAGATCCCCTCCGTGCTGGTACTGGTGGCCCTGCTGTTCCAGTGGTACGCCTCGGACCAGCGGCAGGCCAGGCGCACGGACCGGGCCGCCGAGCGCGACGGGGACAAGGAACTGGAGGCGTACAACGCCTATCTGGCCTCGCTGAACACGCAGGGGCGCTGAAGACCTCTTCGGTACGGGCCGTGCGCGCCGGGCGTCCGCCGGGCACCATGGAGGGACCGAACCATGAGGAGGGTGTTGCGATGCCCGGTTCCACGAACGGTTCCAACTCTACGAAGACCATGGGAGCGCTCACACTGGGCGGGCTGGTCGTGGTGACGGCCTACACGGTGGCGCTCGGCAGCAACGGGTGGCTGTGGTTCGGCTGGGTCGTGCTGGGTCTGATCACGCTGGGACTGGTGGTCACCACGCGCAGCACCTGACCACTCCCCGGTCAGCCGGTGGGCGGCTCACTCCCCGGTCAGCCGCCCCGCCGAGTGTACGCCCGGCTGGTACTTCGGGAGCCGGACGGTGATCTTCATACCGGCTCCCGTGGCGGTCTCGATGACCAGCCCGTGGTCGTCGCCGTAGACCTGGCGGAGCCGGTCGTCGACGTTGGAGAGGCCGATGCCGCCCGAGGGGCTGACCTCGCGGGCGAGGATGCGGCGGAGCAGGCCGGGGTCCATGCCGGCGCCGTCGTCCTCGATGACGACGAGGGCCTCGGCGCCCGCGTCCTGGGCGGTGATCTGGATGTGGCACCTGCCGGAGGGCACGGCCTTGCCCTCCAGACCGTGCTTGACGGCGTTCTCGACGAGCGGCTGCAGGCACAGGAACGGCAGGGTCACCGGCAGCACCTCCGGCGCTATCTGGAGGGTCACGGACAGGCGGTCGCCGAAGCGTGCCCGCACGAGTGCCAGGTAGTGGTCGATGGCGTGCAGCTCCTCGGCGAGGGTGGTGAAGTCGCCGTGCCGGCGGAACGAGTAGCGGGTGAAGTCGGCGAATTCCAGGAGCAGCTCGCGGGCGCGCTCGGGGTCGGTGCGGACGAACGAGGCGATCACCGCGAGCGAGTTGAAGATGAAGTGCGGGGAGATCTGGGCCCGCAGCGCCTTGATCTCGGCCTCGATGAGGCGGGTGCGGGACTGGTCGAGGTCGGCCAGTTCCAGCTGGACCGAGACCCAGCGGGCGACCTCGCCGGCGGCGCGGACGAGCACCGCCGACTCGCGGGGCGCGCAGGCGACGAGGGCGCCGTGGACACGGTCGTCGACGGTGAGCGGGGCGACGACCGCCCAGCGCACCGAGCAGTCGAGGCTGTCGCAGGTGAGCCGGAAGGCCTCGCCCCGGCCGGTCTCCAGGGAGTCCGCGAGGCGTTCCATGATCTCGCTGCGGTGGTGGGCGCCGTCTCCGTCCCAGACCAGGACCTGTCTCAGGTCGGTGAGACAGAGGGCGTCCGTGCCGAGCAGGGAGCGCAGTTTGCGGGCGGACTTGCGGGCGGTCTCCTCGGTCAGGCCGGATCGCAGCGGGGGCGCGGCGAGGGAGGCCGTGTGCAGGGTCTCGAAGGTGGCGTGCTCGACGGGGGTGCCGAGTCCGGCGAGGCTCTTGGCCCGGGCGGTGCGGCGGCCGAGCCAGACTCCGAGGGCGAGCACCGGGAGCACGGCGACGCACAGGCCGGCCAGGAACCCGCTCATGCGCTCACCTCCGTGCGCAGTTCCTCGGGCAGGTGGAACCGGGCCAGGACCGCCGCGGTGCCGGGCGGGACCCGGCCGGGGGTGGCGAGGGACACCAGGATCATGGTGAGGAAGCCCAGGGGCACCGACCACAGCGCGGGCCAGGCGAGCAGGGCGTGCAGGGCGGCGCCCTCGCCCGGGTAGCCGGCCATGGTGGCGGCGACGGCGAGCAGGGCGGAGCCGCCGCCGACCAGCATCCCGGCGGCGGCGCCGGGCGGGGTCAGCCGCCGCCACCAGATGCCGAGGACGAGCAGGGGGCAGAACGAGGACGCCGAGACGGCGAAGGCGAGCCCGACGGCGTCGGCGACCGGCAGCCCGCCGACGAGGACGCTCGCCGCGAGGGGCACGGCCATGGCGAGGACCGTCCCGAGCCGGAAGTGCCGTACGCCCCGGGAGGGCAGGACGTCCTGGGTCAGGACGCCCGCGACCGCCATGGTCAGGCCCGAGGCGGTGGAGAGGAACGCGGCGAAGGCGCCGCCCGCGACCAGTGCGCCCAGCAGGTCGCCGCCCACTCCCCCGATCATGCGGTCGGGCAGCAGGAGGACGGCGGCGTCCGGATCGCCGGTGAGAGTGAGTTCGGGGGCGTAGAGGCGGCCGAGTGCGCCGTAGAGGGGTGGCAGGAGGTAGAAGGCGCCGATCAGGCCGAGGACCGCGACAGTGGTGCGGCGGGCGGCCACGCCGTGCGGGCTGGTGTAGAAGCGGACCACGACGTGCGGCAGGCCCATGGTGCCGAGGAACGTGGCGAGGATCAGCCCGTACGTGGCGTACAGCGGGCGTTCCTCGCGGCTCTCGGCCTGCGACGGGGAGAGGTCGCCGCCGCCGCTGCGCTCGGCCCGGGGGACGGGGGCGCCGGCGGGGAAGGTGAGGCGGGTGCCGCGTTCGATGCGGTGGGTGCCGGCGGGGAGTTCGAGGCGGGTGCCGGTGTGCGTCCGGCCGTCGACGGTGCCGGTCACCGCGACGCTCAGGGGCCGTTCGAGGGTGAGGTCGATGCTGTCGTCGACACGGACGACGCGCTGCTCGCGGAAGGTGGCCGGTTCGTCGAAGGCGTGCCGGGGTGCTCCGTCGCTCTGCCAGGTGAGAACCAGGAACAGGGCGGGGACGAGCAGGGCGGTGAGCTTCAGCCAGTACTGGAAGGCCTGCACGAAGGTGATGCTGCGCATGCCGCCGGCGGCGACGATGGCCGTGACGACGACGGCGACGATCACTCCGCCGAGCCAGTCGGGCGCCCCGGTCAGCACGGTCAGGGTCAATCCGGCGCCCTGGAGCTGGGGCAACAGGTACAGCCAGCCGACCCCGACGACGAAGGCACCGGCCAGCCGCCGCACGGCCTGGGAGGCGAGGCGGGCCTCGGCGAAGTCGGGGAGCGTGTAGGCGCCGGAGCGGCGCAGCGGGGCGGCGACGAAGAGCAGCAGGACCAGGTAGCCGGCGGTGTAGCCGACCGGGTACCAGAGCATGTCGGGGCCCTGGACCAGGACGAGTCCCGCGATGCCCAGGAAGGAGGCCGCGGAGAGGTACTCGCCGCTGATGGCGGCGGCGTTGAGGCGGGGGCCGACGGTGCGGGAGGCGACGTAGAAGTCGGAGGTGGTGCGGGAGATGCGCAGGCCGAAGGCGCCGACGAGGACGGTGGCGACGACGACGAGGGCGACGGCCGGGATGGCGTAGCTGGAGTTCATCGGTGGGGCTTCAGCGGTCTTCCACGAGGCGTATGAAGTCGCGTTCGTTGCGCTCGGCGCGGCGGACGTACCAGCGGGCGAGCAGGACGAGGGGGGCGTAGAGGCCGAAGCCGAGGACGGTCCATTCCAGGCTGCGGGCGTCGGGCATCGCCGCGAACAGCAGCGGCAGCGGTCCGACGAGCAGACCGAGGACGGCGAACACCGTGAGGGCGGCGCGCAGTTGGGTGCGCATCAGGGAGCGGACGTAGGTGTGGCCGAGGGTGGTCTGCTCGTCGATCTCGGTGCGCGGGCGGTAGTAGGAGGACGAGGTCCGGCCGGTCCGGCGGGGCGGGCCGGTGACGACGACGCGGCGTTCGGTGTGGTCCGGGGGCACGGTCACGGCCTCCTCATGAGCAGGTCGCGCAGTTCGCGGGTGTGGCGCCGGCTGACCTGGAGTTCTTCGGAGCCGACGAGGACGCTGACGGTGCCCGCGTCGAGGCGGAGTTCGCCGATGTGGCGCAGGGCGACGAGGTGGCGGCGGTGGATGCGGAGGAAGCCGCGGGTGCGCCAGCGCTCCTCCAGGGTGGACAGCGGGATGCGGACCAGGTGGCTGCCCTTGACGGTGTGCAGGCGGGCGTAGTCGCCCTGGGCCTCGACGTGGGTGATGTCCTCGACGGCGACGAAGCGGGTCACGCCGCCGAGTTCGACGGGTATGTGGTCCGGGTCGGGTTCGTGCACGGGGATGCGCGGGGCGGCGCCGCGCAGCTCGGCGGCCCTGCGGACGGCTTCGGCGAGCCGCTCCTTGCGGACCGGTTTGAGGACGTAGTCGACGGCCTTGAGGTCGAAGGCCTGCACGGCGAAGTCCTCATGGGCGGTGACGAACACGACGAGCGGCGGCCGGGCGAAGCCGGTGAGCAGCCGGGCGAGGTCGAGGCCGTCGAGGCCGGGCATCTGGATGTCGAGGAAGACGACGTCGATGGCTTCGGGCCCGCCGGGGCCGGACTCCAGGGCGCGGTTCATGCGGCGCAGCGCCTCGGTCGCGTCGCCGGCGCCCTCGGCGCTGCCGATGCGGGGGTCGGCGTGCAGGAGGTAGAGCAGTTCCTCCAGGGAGGGGCGTTCGTCGTCGACAGCCAGGGCGCGCAGCATGACCCGGAGTGTAGGGGTGATCCGTACGTCCGGGCATGTGCCGGGGGTGGACGTATCCGCTGGGTACGGTGCCCGCGCCGGGCGGGCGCGGGCGGGGGTGCCGGTGGATACAGTGCCCGCATGAGCAGCAGGTCCACGGCGTTCGACGAGCTCGACCGGAAGATCATCACGGCGTTGATGGCGAACGCCAGGACGTCGTTCGCGGAGATCGGCACGGCGATCGGGCTGTCGGCCACGGCGGTCAAGCGGCGGGTCGACCGGTTGCGCGAGACGGGTGTGATCACCGGGTTCTCGGCGACGGTGAAGCCGTCGGCGCTGGGCTGGCGCACGGAGGCCTACGTCGAGGTGTACTGCGAGGGCGCGGCGCCGCCGCGGCGGCTGGCGGAGGTCGTGCGCGACTACCCGGAGATCGCCGCGGCGATGACCGTGACGGGCGGCGCGGACGCGCTGCTGCACGTGCGGGCGCGGGACGTGGAGCACTTCGAGGAGGTGCTGGAGCGGATCCGGCAGGAGCCGTTCATCCGGAAGACGATCAGCGTGATGGTGCTGTCCCATCTGCTGCCGGAGAGTCCGGAGGCGGGGGCGAGTCAGCCGGCCCCCGAGGGGGTCGCAGGGGGCGCAGCAGACGTGCGCTGAGCGGCGACAAGACGCAGCGTTCCTGCGTGAACGCGCAACCTTTGTTTCTTGTCGGGCACCACCCTCAGTTCCTACCGTTGTGTCAACCCCCAGTCACACACCGTAAGGAAGCGGAGGGACCCCTCTGTGCCCGACTCCCGTGTGCCGCGCCGGCGGCGCTACCTCGTCTGCGAACCCAGACACTTCGCCGTGCAGTACGCGATCAACCCGTGGATGCACCCCGACGAACCCGTCGACGTGCTCCGCGCCCTGGACCAGTGGCAGGCGCTGGTCGACACCTACCGTGCCCACGGCCATACCGTGGACAGTGTGAAACCCGTTCCCGGCCTGCCGGACATGGTTTTCGCCGCGAACGCGGCGGTCGTCGTCGACGGCCGCGTCTTCGGCTCGCTCTTCCACGCGCCCGAGCGCCGCCCCGAGTCCGTGCCGTTCGAGGCGTGGTTCAAGGCGGCGGGCTACGAGGTGTACCACCCCGAGTCGGTGTGCGAGGGCGAGGGCGACCTGGTCCCGGCCGGCCGCTGGATCCTGGCGGGGACGGGCTTCCGTACGACCCGGGAGGCCCACAGCGAGGTGCAGGAGCACTTCGGGACGCCGGTGATCAGCCTGACGCTGGTGGATCCGTACTTCTACCACCTGGACACGGCTCTGTTCGTCCTCGACGAAGACAACATCGCCTACTACCCCGAGGCGTTCTCGCCGGGCAGCCGTGAGGTGCTGGCCCGGCTGTACCCGGACGCGGTGCTCGCCACCCGCGAGGACGCGATGGCGTTCGGGCTCAACTCCGTCTCCGACGGGCGCCACGTGTTCATCTCACCGGGGGCGACGGGCCTCGCCGAGCAGCTGGCCGGCCGCGGCTATGTCCCCGTCCCCGTCGACCTGTCCGAATTCCAGAAGGCCGGGGGCGGCATCAAGTGCTGCACCCAGGAGATCCGGGAGATCCGCTCATGACCGCACCCGTCCGCACCGAGGACTCGCAGGGGGACCGTGGCCCGCGGGAGACCCGTGGCTCGCAGGAGCTGATCCGCGCGGAGGAGCCGGTCCTCGCGCACAACTACCACCCGCTGCCGGTGGTCGTCGCCCGCGCCGAGGGCACCTGGGTGGAGGACGTGGAGGGGCGGCGCTACCTCGACATGCTCGCCGGGTACTCGGCCCTCAACTTCGGCCACCGGCACCCGGCGCTGATCGAGGCGGCCCATCGTCAGCTCGACCGGCTGACCCTCACCTCGCGCGCCTTTCACAACGACCGGCTCGCCGAGTTCGCGGAGCGGCTGGCCGCGCTGACCGGCATGGACATGGTGCTGCCCATGAACACCGGCGCGGAGGCGGTGGAGAGCGGCGTGAAGGTGGCCCGGAAGTGGGCCTACGACGTCAAGGGCGTGCCGGCCGACCGGGCGACGATCGTGGTGGCGGCGGACAACTTCCACGGGCGTACGACGACGATCGTCAGCTTCTCCACGGACGAGACGGCCCGTGCGGGCTTCGGGCCCTTCACGCCGGGTTTCCGGGTGGTGCCGTACAACGACCTGGCCGCGATGGAGGCGGCGGTCGACGAGACGACGGCGGCGGTGCTGATCGAGCCGGTCCAGGGCGAGGCGGGGGTGATCATTCCCGACGACGGCTACCTCGCCGGTGTGCGGGAGCTGACCCGCCGCAAGGGCTGTCTGTTCATCGCGGACGAGATCCAGTCCGGGCTCGGCCGCACGGGCCGCACGCTGGCGGTCGAGCACGAGCCGGTGGTGCCGGACGTGCTGCTGCTGGGCAAGGCGCTGGGCGGCGGCATCGTGCCGGTGTCGGCGGTGGTCGGGCGCCGGGAGGTGCTCGGGGTGCTGCATCCCGGGGAGCACGGCTCCACGTTCGGCGGCAATCCGCTGGCGGCGGCGGTCGGTACGGCGGTGGTGGAGCTGCTGGAGACGGGCGAGTTCCAGCGCCGGGCGGCCGAGCTGGGCGGCATCCTGCGCGACGGTCTGACGGGGCTGGTCGGCAAGGGCGTCGTCGGGTTCCGCTCGCGCGGCCTGTGGGCGGGCGTCGACATCGACCCCGCGCTCGGCACCGGCCGCGAGATCAGCGAACGCCTCATGCGGGAGGGCGTCCTGGCGAAGGACACCCACGGCTCCACGATCCGCCTGGCCCCGCCGCTCACCATCACGGCCGAGGAGCTGACGGGGGCACTCGCGGCGCTGGAGAAGGCACTGGGGTAAGGGGCACCCGGGTCACGGGGGGCAGGGGCGGAGCGCCCGGCACGGGCCGGCCGCCCCTGCCCCACGTGCCGCTCCGGGGCCCGGACCAGGGAGGTCCTGCGGACCCGCCGCGTCTCCCCCGCCGACTTCTGCCTCGGAAACCGAACGGTGCCTCAACCGCTTCCCCGCGCCCCGACCGGCCCTCCACAAGCCGCCCCTCGGTGCCAGAAGGGTGAAGATTGGGGCAAGAGGTGGTAGACCACTCTCAGCGACAGAGAGGTCGGCCGTGGGCGCAGACGAGGTGTACGGCGTTGCCCGGCAGCGGTTCGACGTGGCCGACGCGGCGCCCCTGTTGCTCGATCCACAGGGCGTGGTGACGGGCTGGACCAGCGGTGCCCGGCGTCTGCTGGCGTACCCGGCGTCGGAGGCGGTCGGCAGGAAGCTGGCCGAGCTGCTGGCCGCCGAGGACGCCGAGCGCGTGCCGGACCTGGTCGAGCGCTGCCGCAGGGACGGCGGCTGGACGGGACTGCTGACGGCCCGCCGCCGGGACGGGCACCCCGTGAAGGTCGCGGCGCGGATCACCTCGGCCGAGGAGCCGAACGGCGGCTCGCGCTGGCTGATGCTGCTGTCGGAGCTGGCGGACGCCCCCGGCTGGGACATGAGCCGTAGGGTCCTGGAGCAGATGGCGGCGTGCGCCCCGGTCGGTATCGCCATCGTGGACACGGACCTGCGCTTCGTGTGGTCGAACGCCGCTCTGGAGCAGTTCGGCGGCGGTCCGGCGCCGCGACGGCTCGGGCTGCGCTTCGCGGACGTCCAGCCGGGCATGGACGCCCAGGCGGTGGAGGCCCAGATGCGGCACGTGCTGGAGACCGGCGAGGCGGTGGTCGGCTACGAGCACGTGGGCCACGTGCGCTCGGCGCCACTGCGCGAGACGGCGCACATGCTGTCGTTCACCCGGCTCGAGGACGACCGGGGCCATCCGATCGGCGTCTACTACACGGTGGTGGACATGACCGACCGGCACCGTGCGCGGCAGCGGCTGGCGCTGCTCGACCGGGCCGGCGAGAGCATCGGCCGCAGCCTGGACCTCACGCGCACCGCGCAGGAACTCGCGGACGTGGCCGTGCCGGGGCTGGCCGACTTCGTCACCGTGGACCTGCTGGAGTCGGTGCTGCGGGGCGCCGAGCCGGCCCCCGGCCCGCTGGCGGACTCGGAGGAGCCGGTGGAGCTGCGCCGCGCCGGGTACCGGTCCGTGCAGGACCTCGCGGAGGCCGTCATCGAGGTCGGCGAGGTGGTGGCCTTCCGGGCCGGGACGCCGCCCTTCCGCTGTCTGGCCACGGGACGGTCCTGGCGCGCGGAGCAGCTGGACCCGCTGACCCGGGACTGGACCACGGACACCCCGAGCGGCCGCCGGGCCACGTTCCGGGAGCTGGGACTGCACAGCGTGATGACCGTGCCGATCCGTTCGCGCGGTACCACCCTGGGCATCACGACGTTCTACCGGCGCCACGACCGGGAGTTCTTCGGCGAGGAGGACCTGCGGCTCGCGGAGGATCTCGTCGCCCGCGCGGCCGTCTGTGTGGACAACGCCCGCCGCTACACCCGCGAGCGGGACGCCGCACTCGTCCTGCAGCGCAGTCTGCTCCCTCACCGGCTCCCCGAGCAGGACGCCGTCGAGGTGGCCGCGTGCTACCGGCCGGCCGACGAGCTGACCGGTCTCGGCGGCGACTGGTACGACCTCATCCCGCTGTCCGGGGCGCGCGTCGCGCTGGTCGTGGGCGAGGTGCCCGGGCACGGCATCGACGCCGCCGCGGCCATGGGGCAGCTGCGGACCGCCGTACGGACCCTGGCGGCGCTGGAACTGCCGCCCGAGGAGGTGCTCGCGCACCTCGACGACCTGGTGGCGCGGTCGGCGCGGGAGGAGGGTGCGGAGCCCGGGGCGGTGGGTTCCGCGGGGACGCAGGGCGTGGGCTCCGGGTGCCTGTACGTCGTCTACGACCCGGTCGACGGCGGGTGCTCGATGGCCGCGGCGGGGCATCCGGCCCCGGCCGTGGTGATGCCCGACCGCTCGGTGGTGTTCGTCGACCTGCCGCAGGGGCCGCCGCTCGGCGTGGGCGGCCCGCCGTTCGAGGCGGTCGAGCTGCCCCTCGCGGAGGGCAGCACGCTCGCGCTGCACACCGACGGCCTGCTGGCCCGGGGCGAGACCTGGGCCGTGGACGCGGGCCGGGAGCGGTTGCGCCGCGCGCTGGAGCAGGCGGGTCCGCTGGAGTCGTACTGCCGGTCCGTGGTCGACGCGCTGGTGCCGGCCCGCCCGCACGACGACGTGGCCCTGCTGATGGCGCGGACGAAACGTCTCGGCACCGAGCAGGTCGCGGCCTGGGAGTTGCCCTCGGACCCGGCCGTGGTCGCCGATGCCCGCCGCATCGCCACCCGGCAGCTGGCGCACTGGGGCCTGGAGGAGCTCGCCTTCACCACGGAGCTGGTGGTGAGCGAGCTGGTCACCAACGCCATCCGGTACGCCACCGGGTCCATCCGGCTCCGGCTGATCCGGGAGCGTGCCCTGGTCTGCGAGGTCCTCGACGGCGGCGCCACCGCACCCCATCTGCGCCATCCCCGTACGACGGACGAGGGCGGGCGCGGGCTGCTGCTGGTCTCTCAGCTCACGCAGCGGTGGGGCACCCGGTTCGTGCCCGAGGGGAAGATCATCTGGGCCGAGCAGGCCCTGCCGGACCCACCGGAATGAAGCCGGTCGAGGTTGGCTCATACCGTGCGAAACTGGTGTGATTCCGGCAGCGGTGAGGCGGCGGCCATGGCGGAGACGGCGATCGACTACGGTGCGGTGTTCAAGGCCCTGCCCGGCATGGTGGCGCTCCTGACACCCGAACTCGTCTACGCGGACGTCAACGAGGAGTTCGTCCGCGTCTCCGGCCGCTCGCGCGAGCAGCTCATCGGCAAGTACCTGTTCGACGTCTTCCCGGACAACCCGAACGACCCGGCCGCGACCGGCATGCGCAACCTGGAGGCCTCGCTGTACCGCGTCCTGGCCACTGGGGAGCGCGACACCATGGCCCTGCAGCGCTACGACGTCGAGGACCCGGAGCGGCCCGGCGAGTGGTCGAAGCGCTACTGGAGCCCGGTGAACGCGCCGCTGCTCGGCCCCGACGGCAAGGTCGTGCTGATCCTGCACCGCGTGGAGGAGGTCACGGAGCTGATCCGGGCCCGGGGCGGTTCTCCGGGGAACCGGAACAGCCGGGCCCGGGTGCTGGAGGCCGAGCTGTACACCCGCGCCCGTGAGCTGCAGGAGCTCAACGAGCGGCTGCGCCAGGCGCACTCCCGGGAGCGGGAGGTGGCACTGGCGCTGCAGGAGGCGATGCTGCCCGCGCCCCGGCAGGTCCGCGATCACCCGGCCGCCGTCCGGTACCGGCCCGCCGTGGGGTCCCTCAATGTGTGCGGCGACTGGTACGACATGGTCGACCTGGTGGGCGGCGACCGGATCGGCGTGGCCGTGGGCGACGTGGTCGGACACGGGCTGGAGGCGGCAGGTGTGATGGGCCAGCTGCGCAGTGCGCTCAGCGCGGCCTCCCGGGTGGCCGCGGGGCCCGCCCAGGCCCTGGACGTGCTGGGGCGCTACGCGCATGTGATCAACGGGGCCGAGTCGGCGACCGCCGTGACGACCTTCATCGACTGCGACCGCCACGTCATCACGTACAGCAGCGCCGGACATCCCCCGCCCGTGCTCGTCCACGCCGACGGCCGCACGGAGTATCTCGACCAGGCCACGGACACGCCGCTCGACGCCCGCCCGGACCCGATCCCGAGGCCCCAGGCCGAGACCGTGTTCACGCCGGGCGCCACGCTCGTGCTGTACACCGACGGTCTGATCGAACGGCGTCGCGAGGACATCGACAAGGGTCTGGAGCGGCTCGCCGACTCCCTGCGCGACCATCGTGACCAGGATCCCGAGAGCCTCGCCGACACCGTTCTGCTGGAGTTGCTGCCGCCCGGCGGTGCGACCGACGACACCGCGCTGATCATCGTGCGGCTGTGACTAAAGGCGGGTCTTGCCGTGGTCGAGCAGCCGGACGCGGTCCACGTTCTGCCGGTCCTCGGCGTCCGCGCTGGGCTCGCCGGCGAACCACGCGTCGAGGATCTCCGTCAGCAGCGGCTCCGAGGTCAGCCGCAGGCTGAGGGCGAGCACGTTGGCGTCGTTCCAGCGGCGCGCCCCGTCGGCCGTGTAGGCGTCCGTGCACAGGGCGGCCCGCACGCCGGGCACCTTGTTCGCGGCGATCGAGGCGCCCGTGCCGGTCCAGCAGCACACCACCGCCTGGTCCGCCGTGCCGTCGGCGACCTCGCGGGCCGCGGCCTCGGAACACACCGCCCACTGCGGGTCGTCGTCGGGGCGCAGCGCGCCGTGCGGGCGCACCTCGTGCCCCCGCTCGCGCAGCGCGGCCACGAGGGAGCGGGCGACCGGTTCGTCCATGTCGGAGGAGACAGAGATCCGCATGCCTGGCAGGTTACTCGCCGGGGCGGCCGGGACCACCGCCCACAGCAGCCGTCCGCCGGCAAGAGCCACCGGCCCGCCACGCACCCCCGCGATCGCGCCAGGCCACCCGTTCGGCTTGCCCGTCACCCGGGCGGCGCAGCACGCTGGTCCCGCGGTCCTCCCCAGCCGCATGAGCACCACCGGACGCCTCCACCTGACTGACCATCAGTCAATTGGCGAAGGATCTGTGCGGTCCGCCCGCACGAGGTGCCCGGTGGCCGTGCCTGCACCTACACTGGCACCCCACGACATGCCGGTTGACCTGCTGGAACGCGGCGGTTGAGTCCACCGCGAGAGTCGAGGAGCGCCCGCTTTGTTCTACTACCTGTTGAAATATGTATTGCTGGGCCCGCTGCTGAGACTGGTCTTCCGGCCTCGAATAGAGGGTCTGGAGCATGTTCCCTCGGAGGGCGCCGCCATCGTCGCCGGGAACCACCTGTCGTTCTCGGACCACTTCCTGATGCCCGCGATCCTCAAACGGCGCATCACCTTCCTCGCGAAGGCCGAGTACTTCACGGGCCCGGGACTCAAAGGCCGCCTGACGGCGTTCTTCTTCCGCAGCGCGGGGCAGATCCCGGTCGACCGCTCCGGCAAGGACGCGGGCCAGGCGGCGATCCGCGAGGGCCTCGGTGTGCTGAGCAAGGACGAGTTGCTCGGCATCTACCCCGAGGGCACGCGCTCGCACGACGGCCGCCTCTACAAGGGCAAGGTCGGAGTGGCGGTCATGGCCCTCAAGGCCGGCGTCCCGGTGATCCCCTGCGCGATGATCGGCACCTTCGAGGCCCAGCCGCCCGGCAAGGTCATCCCCAACATCCACCCCGTCGTGATCCGCTTCGGCAAGCCCCTGGACTTCTCCCGCTACGAGGGCATGGAGAACGAGAAGGCCATCCTGCGCGCCGTCACCGACGAGATCATGTACGCCATCCTCTCCCTGTCGGAGCAGGAGTACGTCGACCAGTACGCGGCCGTGGTGAAGGCCGAGGAGGCCGCCGCCGCCAAGGAGCGCAAGCGGCGGCGCATGCCCCTCGGTTGAGCTCTGCTGCCGGCAGAGGCACGTTCCGGCCGCCCGCGATATGAGTGAGGGGCGGCCGGTGTCCCGGCCGCCCCTCAGCACCGTGCGGAATCGGCTACGCCTACGGCTTCGGCGTGGCGTGCGGCGCGCAGGTCACGTCGGCGCCGTCCAGCTTGCCGGTGAGCAGGTAACTGTCCACGCGGGAGTTGATGCACGGGTTGACCAGGCCGGTGACGCCGTGGGAGCCGGCGTCCTTCTCCGTGATCAGACGGGAGCCCTTGAACCGCTTGTGCAGCTCCACGGCGCCCTCGTACGGGGTGGCCGCGTCACGCTCGGACTGGACGATGAGCACACCGGGCAGGCCCTTGCCGGTCTTGACGTTCACCGGCGTCTGCTGCTTGGCCGGCCAGGTGGCGCACGGCAGGTTCATCCAGGCGTTGGCCCACGTCATGAAGGGGTGGTCCTTGTGGAGCCGGGTGTTGTCCCGGTCCCAGGTGCGCCAGCTGGTGGGCCACTTGGCGTCGGCGCACTCCACGGCCGTGTAGACGGCGTTGCCGTTCTCCGAGGACGCGTTGCCCGCCGTGTCGGACAGGTCGGGGGCCGCGGCGTCGACGAGCGCCTGGGTGTCGCCGGCGACGTAGTTGCTGAAGACCGAGGCGGTCGGCGCCCAGGCGGAGTCGTAGTACGGGGCGCTCTGGAAGAAGGAGATGAGCTCGGCCGGGCCGACGACCCCGCCGATGGGGTTCTTCTTCGCGGTCGCGCGCAGCTCCAGCCACTTCGCCTGGACGGCTGCGCGGGTGGTGCCGAGGTGGTAGGTCGCGTCGTTCTGCGCGACCCAGTCCTGCCAGTCCTTCCAGCGGCCCTCGAACGCGACGTCCTGGTCCAGGTTGGCCTGGTACCAGATCTTGTCGCGGGAGGGGTTGACGACGCTGTCGACGACCATGCGGCGCACGTGGCCCGGGAAGAGCGTGCCGTAGACGGCGCCCAGGTAGGTGCCGTAGGAGACGCCGAGGAAGTTGAGCTTCTTCTCGCCGAGGGCGGCGCGGATGACGTCGAGGTCGCGCGCGGTGTTCGGCGTGGTCATGTGCGGCAGCATCGCGCCGCTGCGCTCCTGGCAGCCCTCGGCGTACTCGCGGGCCAGCTTGCGCTGGGCGAGCTTGTCCGCCTCGGAGTCGGGCACCGGGTCGGCCTTGGGCGCCTTGACGAACTCCTGCGGGTCGACGCAGGAGATGGGCGCGGACTTGCCGACGCCGCGCGGGTCGAAGCCCACGAAGTCATAGGCCTTGGCGGCGTTGGCCCAGATGGGGTTCTTGGCGGTGACCCGGGCCGGGAAGCGCAGTCCGGAGCCGCCGGGGCCGCCGGGGTTGTAGATGAGCGCGCCCTGCCGCTCAGCCTTCGTGCCCGTGTTGCCGATGCGGTCGACGGCGAGCTTGATCTGCTTGCCGTAGGGCTTGGCGTAGTCGAGCGGCACGGTGACGTACCCGCACTGGATCGGCTTGGCCAGGTTCCAGTCGGCGGGGCAGTCCTGCCAGTCGATACCGGCCTTCGCGGCCCGGGCGGCGGCGATCGCGGCGCCCCGCGCCTCGCGGTCCTGGCCGGAACCGCTGCCCGCGCTCGCGTTCGCGGTGGGCGCCGCGACGGCACCGGCTATCAGCGTGGCCGTGACGAGCGCGCCGGCCGAACCGAGCGCCGCCACCCGCTTCTTCGGTCTCGAACCCCTCAAGGGGGACCTCCCCGTACCTCGTTGCGATCAGTACGGGGGATCCTTCCTGTTGTGGGGTCCCTGACAACAGAGCCGGACGCCCTTCTTTGCCAATCCGATAAACGGAGAGGCCGTGCTGCTCTACGGACGCCTGTGTCTACGGGAGCGACGCGCATGCCTGGTCGAGCAGTCGCCGCAGTCTGAGGGCGTCCGGCGCCACCGCGGTCACCAGCGCCGCGGGTCCGGCGAGCGGCACGACCGAGGCCCCCTCCCCCAGCACCGTCGCGGACACCGGATCGGCGGCGAACTCCGGGCGGACGACGACCAGTTGTCCGACGGCCCGCTGCCCCGCCAGGACGGCGGGCCCGTCCCAGCCGCCCGGCGCGCCGGGCCCGCAGGCCAGTTCCTGGTCGAGCACGGCCTGCCCGCCGACCCGCACGGTCAGACGGCTCGTGAGCCGCCCGGGTTCCTCGCCGACGCGTCCGAGCACCTGCTCCTCGCGCAGCACCAGCCGGGCGGTGGGTGCGAGCTCGACGCGGGTGGTGACGTACAGGTCGCTGCCCTGGGTGGAGATCAACTGCTCGGGCAGCCAGTGCAGTTCGCCGTGACCGGCGACCTCGAGCCGGACGTCGTAGCGGGCCTCGCCCTTCGCCTGCCCGGGCAGCGCGATGGTGGCGGCGGCCGATCCGACGGACAGCCGCGCTCCCTCCTCCACCCGTCCCTCCACGGTGAAGTGGTCTCCGCCGAGCGGCCCGCTCATCGCGCCGACCAGCATGACCCGGGCCTCGGAGCCGGTGGCCCGGGTGCGCCGCAGGGCCAGGGGTCCGTCGCTCTCCAGCACGGGCAGCGACGTCCCGCCGCGCCCGTCGTCCCGGGCGACGATCCGTGCGAGGGAGCGCACCCCGGCCCCGCTCCGCACGTTCACGCGACCCACGCGGCGAGCTGCGCACGCACCCACGCGGCGACGTCCGCCACCCCGGCCTCGCTCCGCAACGACTGGAAGACGACCGGCAGTTCGGCGCGCTGCGCCTTGGCGTCGGCGGCCATCCGGGCGAGGTCGGAGCCGACGTAGGGGGCGAGGTCGGTCTTGTTGACGACGAGCAGGTCGGCGGTGGTGACGCCCGGTCCGCCCTTGCGCGGGATGTCGTCGCCCCCGGCCACGTCGATCACGAAGATCTGCGCGTCGACGAGCCCCTTGGAGAAGGTCGCGGTGAGGTTGTCCCCGCCGGACTCGACGAGCACCAGGTCCAGCGGTCCGACCGCGTCCTCCAGGTCCTCCACCGCCTCCAGGTTCGCGGAGATGTCGTCGCGGATCGCGGTGTGCGGGCAGGCGCCCGTCTCCACGGCGGTGATCCGCTCGGGCGGCAGCACGGCCTCGCGGAGCAGGAACTCGGCGTCCTCGCGTGTGTAGATGTCGTTGGTGACGACGGCGAGGGCCAGTTCGTCCCTGAGCGCCCGGCAGAGCGCGGCGACGGTCGCGGTCTTCCCGGATCCGACGGGGCCGCCGAGTCCGATACGGAGCGCTCTGCGGGTGCCGTCGGGGCGATGGGCGTCCGCGCTCACGGCGGCGGGGCCGTCGTGGGTGTGGTCGAGGTGCATGTGCGGCTCCTTGGGGTGGTGTGCGCTCGGGTCGGAGTGCGGGTGAGTGGGGGCTGATCGCGCAGTGCCCCGCGCCCCTGAGGGGGTCGGTCTTCAGGGCGTTCGGGGGCCGGCTACGACGCGAACAGCCGCACCGGCCACGCCGCATGCACCTCCGCCCCGATCTCCAGCAGAGGTGCCGACCCCGCGGGCAGGGCGTCGACCCCCTCGTCGACCATCTTCCGGGCCGCCTCCACCGCCCGGTCCGCGACCCGGTCCACCTCCGGCGCCAGCCGGGCCAGCACCCGCGTCGCGTCGAACGGATCCAGGCTCAGCAACCGCACGGTCGCCGACGCGGGCCCGCTCACGCTCTCGTACGCCGCGCAGTACGCCGCGTCCGTAGGTCCCAGCCCTGCCGCCCGGGCCGCCAGCCCGAGCACCACCGGCTGATGCGCGCCCTTGGGGAACTGTCTGCCGAGGGCGTCCAGTTCGGCGGACGGCCAGGTCGCCCGGGCGGCCCGCAGCAGCTGACGTCCCAGCTTCCGCGCGGCGACGCGCAGTGCGGGCGACGGCGTACGCGCGTCCGCGGCCCGGTCCAGCGTGACGGGGTCGATCCCGAGCGCCGCCGCCGCGGACAGTCCCGCCGCCGTCAGCCCCGCCGTGTGCAACCGCCCCCGGCAGAACTCCCCCAGGCTCGCCGCCCCGCTGATCCGGCCGGCCTTGACCGCCGCCTCGGCACCGCCGGAGTGCGCATGCCCCCCGGCGGGAAACCGCCCGTCGGCCAGGACGAGTAGCGCTGCACGCGACATCAGACCACCCTCAGAACAGGAAGTACCGCTGAGCCATGGGGAGTTCGGCCGCGGGCGCCGCCTCGACCAGTTCTCCGTCGATGTGCACGGCGAAGCTGTCGGGGTCGACCCGCACCTCGGGCCGGGCGTCGTTCTCGCGCATGTCGGCCTTGGTGACACCGCGGGTCGAAGCGATCGCCGCGAACCGCTTGCCGAGCCCCAGCCGCTCCGGCAGCCCCGCTTCGACGGCCAGGGGCGCGACGAAGTTGAGGGAGTTGGAGGCCGGTGCCCGCCCGATCGCCCCGTACATCGGGCGCGGCAGGATCGGCTGCGGGGTGGGGATCGAGGCGTTCGCGTCGCCCATCTGCGCGTAGGCGATCTGCCCGCCCTTGATGACGAGCTGCGGCTTGACCCCGAAGAACGCCGGTTCCCACAGCACCAGGTCGGCCAGCTTGCCGCTCTCCACCGACCCGACCTCTCCGGCCAGGCCCTGGGCGAGCGCGGGGTTGATCGTGTACTTGGCGACATAGCGGCGTACCCGGTGGTTGTCGGCGCGTCCGTCCCCGGGCAGGGCGCCCCGCCGCCGCTTCATCACGTGCGCGGTCTGCCAGGTGCGCATGACGACCTCGCCCACGCGCCCCATGGCCTGGGAGTCGGAGGAGATGATCGAGATCGCGCCCAGGTCGTGCAGCACGTCCTCCGCGCCGATCGTCGACGGCCGGATCCGGGACTCGGCGAAGGCCAGGTCCTCCGGCACCGCGGGGTTGAGGTGGTGGCAGACCATCAGCATGTCGAGGTGTTCCTCGGCGGTGTTGACGGTGAACGGCCGGGTCGGGTTGGTGGAGCTGGGCAGCACGTACGACTCGGACACCACGGTCATGATGTCCGGCGCGTGCCCGCCGCCCGCACCCTCGGTGTGGTACGCGTGGATGCCCCGCCCGGCGATGGCGGCGAGTGTGTCGCCGACGAAGCCGGCCTCGTTGAGCGTGTCCGTGTGGATCGCGACCTGGATGCCGGTCTGCTCGGCGACGGTCAGCGAGGCGTCGATGACGGCCGGGGTGGAGCCCCAGTCCTCGTGCAGCTTCAGTCCGAGGGCGCCGCCGCGGATCTGGGACAGCATCGCCTCGTGGGAGACGGTGTTGCCCTTGCCGAGCAGCCCGATGTTGAGCGGGTAGGCCTCCATCGCCTCCAGCATCCTCGCGAGGTGCCAGGGGCCGGGGGTCACGGTGGTGGCCTTGGAGCCCTCCGCGGGGCCGGTGCCGCCGCCGACGAGGGTCGTGATGCCCGAGGAGAGGGCCTCGTCGGCGATCTGCGGGCAGATGAAGTGGACGTGCGCGTCGATCGCGCCCGCCGTGAGGATGCGCCCGTTGCCGGCGATGATCTCCGTCTCCGGGCCGATGACCAGGTCGGGGTGGACGCCGTCCATGGTGTCGGGGTTGCCGGCCTTGCCGATGCCGGTGATCCGGCCGTCGCGGATGCCGACGTCGGCCTTGACGATCCCCCAGTGGTCGATGATGACCACACCGGTGATCACGGTGTCCGGCGTGCCCTCGGCGCGAGTGGCCCGCGCCTGGCCCATGGACTCGCGGATGACCTTGCCGCCGCCGAAGACGGCCTCGTCACCGGCGAGACCGGGGCCGCCGGAGCGGTCCTCCTCGATCTCGACCAGCAGGTCGGTGTCGGCGAGGCGGATCCGGTCGCCGGTCGTCGGGCCGAACAGGTCGGCGTACGCGGCACGCGAGATCTCAGGCATCGAGGGCACCTCCGGTCTCCCCGCGCAGGCCGGGCACCACACGGGCACCGGCCAGTGGCACGAGTTCGACGTCGACGGGGATCCCGGGCTCGAAGCGCACGGCCGTGCCGGCGGCGACGTTGAGCCGCCTGCCGCGCGCCGCGTCGCGGTCGAACTCCAGGCCGGGGTTGGCCTCGGCGAAGTGGTAGTGGGAGCCGACCTGGACGGGACGGTCGGCGGCGTTGAGGACGGTGAGGCGGACGACCTCGCGGCCCTCGTTGCAGACAATCGGCCCGTCGGCGAAGAGGATCTCTCCGGGAATCACGGCGCCTCCCCGTCAGACGATCGGGTCGTGGACGGTGACGAGCTTGGTGCCGTCCGGGAAGGTGGCTTCGACCTGGACGTCGTGGATCATCTCCGGGATGCCCTCCATGACGTCGTCCCTGGTCAGGATCTTGCGTCCGGAGGCCATGAGTTCGGCGACGGTGCGGCCGTCCCGGGCGCCCTCGAGGATGTGCGAGGTGATGAGCGCGACCGCCTCGGGGTGGTTGAGCTTCAGCCCGCGGGCCCGGCGCTTCTCGGCCACGTCGGCCGCCACGTGGATCAGCAGCCGTTCTTGCTCATGCGGGGTCAGTTGCACGTCCCACCTCACAGTCGTCACTCCGGGCCGTGCGGGGCCCGGTTGCCGCGGCCACGGGCAAAGTGCCAGGTGGCGTGGATCGGCAGGCTAATTGGACCGCGTTTCGGGCACGTTAACCGAGCTGTGATCCATCGCCGCCCTCGCCACGCATGCCCGTCAGTGCCCGCAGGCCGTCCTGGAGGACCTCGACCGGGGCGGGCCCGAAGAGGGACTGCTGGGCGATGAATCCGAGCACGCAGGCGATCATCGTGCGGGCCACATGGTCCGGCGCGACGTCCGCCCGCATCATGCCGGCCTCCTGATAGCCCTCGACGATCTTTCCCCAGGCCGCACGGACCGAGCCGTAGCCCTCCCGCAGGAGGGCCGCCAGCTCCTCATTGCGCAGCGTCTCCGTCCACACCTGGATGACGAGCCGCGGAAAGGCGGGCCGGCCGTCGACGACCAGGGACTCACGGGCGGCGAGGGTCCTGCCGAGGACCGAGGCGACGAGCTCGTCCGGCGGCGGGGGCGGACTCTGCCGCGCCGCCTCCTCGAAGGCCTCGCGGACGGAACCGAGCGTCTCGGCGACGATCGCGCCGATCAGCTCCTCCTTGCCGCTGAAGTAGCGGTAGACCGCCCCCGCCGAGAGGTCGACCTCCTTCAGCACGTCCTGCATGGACGTGGCGTGGAAGCCGTTGCGGGCGAAGCAGACCGCGGCACCGTCGAGGATCTGGCGGCGGCGGGCGTCGAGATGTTCCTGGGACACGCGAGCCATGATCCCCAAAGTAGAACGAATATTCATTCTTGACAAGACGGCGCGACGGGAGCACGGTGAGGAGACAGCAAAACGAACGATCCTTCTTTTTGGTTCGGTGCCGCTCGCTTCCGGTCGTCCCGTTCGCTTCCGGCCCCGCTCGCTTCCGGTCCCGCTCGCTTCAGGAGACCCTCATGCCTTCCCGCAACCGCCATGTGATCGCGGTCGTCGTCCTCGTGCCCGTCCTGGCCGCCCTCGCCCTGTGGGCCTTCGCCTGGCCGGCCTCCCGTATCGCACCCCGCGACCTGCCGCTGGGCGTGGCCGGACCGCCCACCGCGGCGGCCCAGGTCGAGCGGCAACTCGAGCGGCACGAGGGCGCCTTCGAGATCCACCGCTACGCCGACGAGGCCGCCGCCCGGGACGCCATCGAGGACCGGAGCGTGTACGGCGCGGTCGTGGTCACCCCGCAGGGGCCCGAACTGCTGACCGCATCGGCCGCGAGTCCGGTGGTCGCGCAGTTCCTCCAGCAGGCCGTGACCCAACAGGCCGCCGCTCAGGGCACACAGGTCAAGACGGTCGACGTCGTGCCCACCCCGGAGAGCGATCCGCGCGGCGCGGTGCTGAACGCCGCCGCACTGCCGCTCGCCCTGGCCGGCATCGCGGCGGGCGCTGTCGTCACCCTGCTGGGGCTGCGCGGCTCCCGAGCCGTGATCGCACTGCTCGGCGCATCGGCCTTGGTGGGCGTGATCGCGGCCGGGATCGCGCACAGCTGGCTCGGGGCGCTCAGCGGTGTCTGGTGGACGGAGGCGTCGGTGCTCGGTCTGTCCACGCTGGCCGTCGGCGGCGCCGTCGCCGGGCTCGCCGCCCTCATCGGCCCCGCCGGCACGGGCGTCGGGGCCGCCGTGGTGATGCTGATCGGCAACCCGTTCTCCGGCGCGACCTCGGCCCCGCAGATGCTGCCGGAGCCGGCCGGCGCGATCGGCCAGTGGCTCCCGCCGGGCGCGGGGACGACGCTGCTGCGCTCGGTGTCGTACTTCGACGGCGCGGCGGCGACCGGGCCGGCCCTCACCCTCGCCTGGTGGGCGGCTCTCGGCCTGGGCGCCGTACTGCTCGGCAGCTCACTCCGGGCCCGGAAGGCGGGCGGTGGACCCGCGGCCGAGCAGCGGGAGCTCTCGGCGGTGGCCTGACGCGCGCCGGAGGGGGCCGAAGAACGCGATGGAGTCCTGACCGGCCTGAAGGCGTGGTGCACACAGATGTCGTACACGTAGACGGTCCCCGGACACGTAGACGGTCCCCGGACACGTAGACGGTCCCCGGACACGTTGACGACCCCCGGACGCATAGACGGTCCCCGGAAAGTTCCGATCAACCCACTGCTCGTATCTCAGAATTCGCCGGGGACCTGGCCGGTGCCCGACAGGTACTCCGCGAGGGAGCCCTGTCGTGGTTGACCGGTCCTATTTACTATGATTACTCCGGTTATGCGGGGTGGTCAAAGGATCCGGCGGACTATCTCGCGCCGGTCTACTGCGGGGGAAGTTCGAAGCGCAGCAGTGCCCCGGCCTGGTGCGCGCGCAGTTCCGTCTCCGGCTCGATGTGCCGGACGTCGCCGCCGTCGTCGATGACGGACTGGGTCAGTTCGTCGATGACGTCGGGGACCTCGCGCAGCGGCTCCCCGCAGAGGGGGCAGGTCTTTCCCGAGCGCGCAAGCAGCCCGTCCCGGTCGCAGACGACGCCTGGGGCAACGGCCCCCTCGTCCACCGCCAGCGTCCGGATCGCGGCCAGCGAGGCCGCCCACAGCGTCTCGTCGAGCCCGACGGCGCTGGGCCGCCGGGCCGCCTTGGCTTCGAGGATCTCGCCGACGAGCTGTCGCTGCTCCTGGTGTGCGTGGTCGGAGACGAGCTCCTGCACCTTCTGCTTGATGTCCTCGGGCGTGGCGGTCTCGCGGTCGACGGTGAAACTGCCGATGAGCCGGTCACGCAGTTCGCGCGGGAGAAACTCGGTGAAGACCGGCACCTCATAGGAGTGGCCGCCGACGACGAGCAGGTCGAAGCGCCCGGTCCCGAACAGCTGCTTCAGCTCGCCGACGAGCCGCCGGTAGTGCCGTTTGCTGAGCTCGTCGGCCTTGTTGCGGACCCGGTTCTCGGCGAACCCGGCGGCGTAGTTGGGCTTGCGCAGCGTACGGTCGCGGATCGTCTCCAGCTCCCGTGCCTCGTCGATGTAGTGCTCCCAGACCTGGCCGGTCCCCTTGTCCACGATGACCGCGCAGGTGCGGTAGTACTCGTCGAGCACGCCCAGCATCGGACGGACGTACGGATCGGCGTCCACGACGATGCGTTCGCGGGTGCTTCGCGGCAGCCACACCTGCTCGTAGACGCCGTTGCCGCTGCAGGAGAAGACGGCGACAGCGCCCGGCCTGTGGGGCTCCTCCTCGAGCGATTTCCCGATCTTCGCGATGTCCTCGCGGAGCGAGAGCCGCGCGGCGTGCTCGAGTGAGCGGTCCTCCGCGAGGGGCTGGATGCGGTCCAGCAGGCTCGCCACCCGGGTCAGGAACGCGCGGCGGCCCGTCCTGTCCGGTTCCGCGGGGATGTAGAGCGAGACCAACGGTAGTCCGTTCCCGTTCAGCCGGAGAATTCGATCGACCTGGTCTTGCGTGATCATCACCGCTCCTCGCGCTCCGTGAGCCTCACTCGGCCCCGTTCCAGGTAACGCGGTGGACGCGGGTGCAGCAACCGCAGCGTGACTCGTTCCGTCGCTCCGGGGCTGCCCGCGCCGGGCGGGTCAGGCGCCACCAGGCCCGGGCGGTCGATTTCCCGGGCCTGGTGGCGCGCGGCCGTCCTGCGCTCCGGGCGCAGCACACCCGGTCGACAACGGCCCTCCGAGTCGACGAGTTCCCGATCTTCACTCCCCCGGGTGAGCCTGGTCCCGATCAGTGCCACGACGGCCCACTGATCCAGACGAAACCGCCTGGGCCGGGCCGGCCCGGCGGTGCTCCGCCGCGATGCCGAACCGCTGGGGTGCGCCAGGGGCGGCAGCGGCCTCGCGGACCGTGGAGACCGCGCTGACCACCTGCTGCTCCGCGACCTCCGAGAACCAGATTCCGGTGACGCAAAGAGACCCAGGAACGCGCTCCCCGAGTTCACCGAACGCACGGGCTCCGGGCAACGGACGATCCGTACTCGAAGCTCGACGATCTGCCTGGACCGGGCCGGTGCCGCCGCCTCGGTCCTGCTGGCGGCGGGCACGCCCGGCAAGCGATTCGCGCCGCCCGACGCCCGCCTGGTGATCCATCAGCCTGATCGACGGGATCATCCCGAGCCGCCAGGCCACCGTGGCCCCGCCGACCGGTCGGTGAGGCTCCGGTGCTCCCGGCCGAACTGCCGCCCCTGCCCGCCCTGACGCGGGCCGAGGCGGAACTGATCGAGCGTTACCTCGAGGTCGTCGACCTGCTCGGTCGTATCAACCCCGCCCAGGACGGCGACACCTACCGCGGACTACGCGCCGCCCAGGCCCTGGTCGGCAAGGCGACGGCGCTGCGTGACGCACTGGTGCTGGGCGGCGAGCGGCGCACCGCCCGGCTCACCCTGCCCCCGGAGTCCGTCAGTTGACGCGGAACCGTCGGTCCGGACGCAGCGCCGCCCACGATGCGTCCGGAGCTGAGTTGAAACGGACCAAAAGACGTACCGCTGTTCGGAGTAGGCAGGAGACGGATTTCCGGACCGTTCCGGTTGCGCAACGCGCGTAGCCGGTGGACGGAATGGGGCATTCCATCGCTGGTCCGGGGCTCCGCGAACCAGTGGACAGTGGCCCGAACGCACACGTGTCCACCCGAACGGGTGAGTGGTGAGTAACAACACAAATCCCCGGTTCCGTTGGGAAATCCGGACAGGCATGCGCCAAGATCCCTGTCTGACGACAAGCCCCCGCCGCTGTGGCGGGGCGATCCGGGCGGACGCCGAGTCCTGCCGCCGCCCGGATGACCGGTCGACAGGAGTGGATCGGCAGGAGTGGAGGACCCGAGCACGACGGGTCGCCGGGACGGTCACGCCATGACCGGCCCCGAGCAGCCCTTGGGGTGAAGCCGCGTCAGCGGCCGGGCAACTTTGTCAGCCCGAATCCGACAGGTCATCCTTCACAGGCGGCTGACGAAGGGTTGCGCATGACTGCGCTCAATCGTGTCCCGTCGCTCATGGCCCGGGCCGGCACGGCCTCGGCGCTCACCATCGCCGCGGTGGGCGGCTCCATCGTGGCGCCCGGCTTCGCATCCGAGGCGGCGGCGGCCACACCGGCGACCAAGGCACTCCAGATCGCGGCCTCCAAGAAGGGTGCACCTTACAGGTACGGGGCCACCGGTCCGCACCGGTTCGACTGCTCCGGACTCACGCTCTACTCGTTCAAGAAGGCCGGCAAGAAGCTCCCCCGCACGGCTGCCCAGCAGTACAACAAGACGCGCCACATCTCCGCCAAGAACCGCAAGGCGGGCGACCTGGTGTTCTTCCACTCGGGCAGCAACGTGTACCACGTCGGTATCTACGCGGGTAAGAACAAGCTCTGGCACTCCCCGAAGAGCGGGGACGTGGTGCGACTGCAGAAGATCTGGACCAAGAGTGTCTGGTACGGACGCGTGAAGTGATCCGCCCGGCGTGCGGCGGCGTCCTTGACGCGCCGCCGCTCGCCGGAGCGTGACACGGGGTCATGTGGTTACCCGTCACCACCACCCGTCTGAGCGTGCTGGTGTTCGCGTTCAGCGGTTCCGTGCGCTGCTGGTGGTCGACGTGACGTCGGGCCGGACCGGCGGTGTCGCCGCGGGCGCGACGACCTTCCTGGTCCGCGTCGGCCTGTGGGAGCTGCTCCCGCGGCACGTGCGGCGGGCGGGGCTGCATACGGAGACGGACGGCGCCGATGAGACCTCCGCGGAGGAGACGGCCGGGGGCCGCGTCGCGATCCCGCACCGCTGCGGCACACCGTCGGTCAGCCGTCAGGGCTTCCGGGGGGGGCGGCTGCGCACCGGGAGGTTTCGGCTCAGCACCGGTGACGGGCGCGAGGCGCGGAGCGGGCGTCATACACGTGGGGATGGCCCGGATGTGGGTCCCGCGGCCCGGGGTGCGCGGAGGGCACCCGCTGGATATGCCTTTCGCGTCCTCCTGAGGGGCTCCTGTGTGGCTAGGGCTCCTGCTGCACCGCTGTCGTCACCGGCCCGACCGGGACGACCCAGGGGAGTTCGATCGAGATGGTCTTGCCGCCCTCGCGAGTGGGGCGGATACGGAGCCTGCCGCCGCATTCCGCGGTCAGCCAGCGGATGATGACCAGACCGCGGCCGTTGTCCTGCTGGACGGCGGCCGGCAGGCGTCTGGGGAAGCGCGGATGGCTGTCCGTAACACCGATGCGCAGGTGCTCGTCCCGGTCCAGTTCGACGTCCACGGTGAACGTGGGCGACTGACCGAAGGTGTGCTGGACGGCGTTGGTGGCGAGTTCGGAGATGATGAGCCGGACGGTGTCGGACACTTCCGTGTCCACCGGCAGACCCCACTCCGCCAGCGTGCCCACCACGTAGGCACGCGCTGCGGAGACCGAGGCGGGATCGCTCGGCAGAGTGACGGATGCTTCCAGATGGTCTGCCATGGCGACCTCGTCCCTTTCCCACGGGACCACAGCCCGACACGGAGCGGATGGTTCGAGTACGGTCCCGGACTGGTGCTTCGTCGCCAGACTGCCACCAGAACACCCCCGAAGGACGGCGATCCACCAAGATATGCATATATCTGTCGCTCAAAGCGGTGAACTCTGCGACGCGAGACCGTATTTGGGTGGCTCGGAGGGAGTAAGGAGGAGCCCATGCAGCACGGTCCCGCGGTGCGCCGCCGGAAACTGGGCGCCGAACTGCGTGCGCTGCGCACCTCTGCGGGGCTCACGAGCGGTGAGGCGGCCTTGCTGGTGGGCTGGCACCAGTCCAAGGTCAGCCGGATCGAGACGGGCACGAGCGGGGTGAAACCGGCCGATGTGCGGTTACTTCTGGACGCCTACGGTGTGACAGACTCCCAACTTCGCGAACTGCTCATGGTGTTGGCGGGCTCCGACGACAGCGGCGGCCGGCACCACTGGTGGCACGCCTACCGCGGGGTACTGCCGCCGACCTACCGGGACTTCATCAGCCTGGAGTCGCAGGCCGGTGCGATGCGCACGCTGGAGACCACCGTCGTGCCCGGTCTGCTCCAGACGCCCGAGTACGCGCGTGCGGTGACCAGGGCCGCGGTGGAGGGACTTCCCGAAGACCGGCTCGACACGCTGGTCGAGGTGCGACTGGCCCGGCAGGACGTGCTGCGCGCGGATCCCCCGCTGAAACTCAGCGCTGTCCTGGACGAGGCGGTGCTGCGGCGCGAGGTGGGCGGACCCGGGGTCATGGCCCGCCAGCTGGAGCGACTGGTCGAGGCCGCCCGGCTTCCCCAAGTGCGCCTGCAGGTACTGCCGTTCGCCGCCGGGGCGCACATCGGTGTCACCGGCCCTTTCGTAATCCTGTCATTTTCGAGCACTTCTGATCTGGATGTGGTTGTTCTCGACCACTTGACGAGTAGCCTCTACCTCGAACGGAAAGAAGACCTCCAGGCCTACACGGAGGCCTTCAACGCCCTTCAGATCCACGCCCTTTCGCCCGAGGACTCGTTGGATTTCATCGCCGGGACAGCCGCCGGCGCGTAAGGAGGCACCATGCGTGCACTGCCTCGTCACGTCCCCTCAAGCATCGAACTGCACGGTGTGCGGTGGCTGCGCAGCAGCTACAGCACCGGCGCGAACAACTGCGTCGAGACCGCGCGTCCGGATGCCCCGCCCTGGGCCGGACTGCTCGCCGTGCGCGACTCCAAGGACCCGGCCGGACCCGCGCTGCTCTTCTCCCCGGGGAGCTGGGCGGCGTTCGCGGCCGGGGTGGAGCGCATGTAACCGCGTTCGATCAGTCCGTCATCGTGCGACGCACGGCCGTGTCACGCCGACTCATGGCCGCGTTTCGCCGACTCATGGCCGCGTCTCTCCGATCACCTGTACAGCGCGTTCGATCTGCTGAGCGGTCAGGTCCGCGCGTGCGGTCAGCCTGAGCCGTGAGATGCCGTCCGGCACGGAAGGGGGCCGGAAGCACCCCACGGCCAGGCCCGCCGCGCGGCACTGCGCCGCCCAGCGCACGGCGTCCTCGGGAGAGGGCGCCCGCACCGAGACCACCGCGGCGTCCGGACGCACCGCTTCCAGACCCGCGGCGGTCAGGCGTGCGTGCAGTTCGCCCGCCACCGCGCGGGCCCGCGCCGCCCGCTGCGGCTCGCCGCGCAGCAGCCGCAGGGCCGACAGGGCCGCACCCGCCGCCGCCGGGGCGAGTCCCGTGTCGAAGATGAACGTCCGGGCGGCGTTGACGAGGTGTCCGACGACCCGGGCCGGGCCGAGGACGGCTCCGCCCTGGCTGCCCAGCGACTTGGACAGTGTGACCGTCGCGACGACGTCGTCCGCGCCCGCGAGCCCCACCGCCTGCGGGGCCCCGCGGCCGCCGTCGCCGAGAACGCCCAGCCCGTGGGCGTCGTCGACGACCAGCCCCGCGCCGTGTTCCCGGCAGACCTCGGCCAGCTCGGCGAGGGGGGCCGCGTCGCCGTCGACCGAGAAGACCGTGTCGGACACGGCGATGGCCGTGCCCTCATGGGTGGCCAGCGCCTTGCGCGCGGCGTCCGGCTCGGCGTGCGCCACGACCTGGGTGGTCCCGCGGGCGAGCCGGCAGCCGTCGATGAGCGAGGCGTGGTTGCCCGCGTCGGAGACGATCAGGGAGCCGTGCGGGGCCAGCGCGGTGACCGCCGCGAGGTTGGCGGCGTAACCGGAGGAGAAGACGAGTGCCGCCTCGAAACCGCAGAAATCGGCCAGTTCCCGTTCGAGTTCGGTGTGCAGTTCGGTGGTGCCGGTGACCAGCCGGGAGCCGGTCGCGCCACCGCCCCAGGTCCGCGCCGCCCGGGCCGCGCCCTCGGTGACCTCGGGGTGGCGGGCCAGCCCGAGGTAGTCGTTGCTCGCCAGGTCGAGGAGCGGCGAATCGGCCGGACGAGGGCGCAGAGTCCGTACGAGTCCGGCGCGGGCGCGCAGCTCCGCCTGCTCGTCGATCCAGCCGAACGCCATGGGTGGTCCTCCGCGGAATTTGTAGGCAGTGCACAGACACTAGCGGGACCACCAGCAGGTCAGTGTGTGGCAATACCCACACCTCGAAGCGACTCTGTTGTGCGAACTCTCCTTTGCCCCGAGCACCTCCTTAGGACAGGATCGGATTCCATGGACCTGCTGAACACGCTGGTGGACAAGGGGCTTCGGCGCGAGCTGCCGACCCGCGACGAGGCTCTGGCCGTCCTCGCGACGTCCGACGACGACCTGCTCGATGTGGTGGCCGCGGCCGGAAAGGTGCGTCGGCACTGGTTCGGCCGACGGGTGAAACTGAACTATCTCGTCAACCTCAAGTCCGGCCTGTGCCCCGAGGACTGCTCGTACTGTTCGCAGCGGCTCGGCTCGACGGCCGGGATCCTGAAGTACACCTGGCTCAAGCCCGACCAGGCGTCCGACGCGGCGGCGGCCGGTGTGGCCGGAGGGGCCAAGCGGGTGTGCCTGGTGGCGAGCGGACGCGGCCCGACGGACCGCGACGTGGACCGGGTCTCCGAGACGATCAAGACGATCAAGGACAACAACGAGGGCGTCGAGGTCTGCGCCTGTCTGGGGCTGCTCTCCGACGGCCAGGCCGAGCGGCTGCGCGAGGCCGGCGCCGACGCCTACAACCACAACCTCAACACGTCCGAGGCGACGTACGGGGAGATCACCACCACGCACACCTACGAGGACCGGGTCGACACCGTGCAGAAGGCGCACGCGGCCGGTCTGTCCGCCTGCTCCGGGCTGATCGCCGGCATGGGCGAGACGGACGAGGACCTCGTGGACGTGGTCTTCTCGCTGCGTGAGCTGGACCCGGACTCGATCCCGGTCAACTTCCTCATCCCGTTCGAGGGCACCCCGCTCGGCAAGGAGTGGAACCTGACCCCGCAGCGGTGCCTCAGGATCCTGGCGATGACGCGGTTCGTCTGCCCGGACGTCGAGGTGCGGATCGCGGGCGGGCGCGAAGTTCATCTGCGCACGATGCAGCCGCTGGCGCTGCACCTGGCCAACTCGATCTTCCTCGGCGACTACCTCACCAGTGAGGGCCAGGCCGGCAAGGCCGACCTGGAGATGATCGCGGATGCGGGCTTCGAGGTGGAGGGCACCGGCCAGGTGACGCTGCCGGAGCACCGGGCCGCCGGGGGCTGCCACGACGGTGGCGGGGTCTGCGGTTCCGGGGGCGGCGGAGCGTGCGGCTCCGACGCCGCCCCGGAGGCCTCCGAGACCGGTACGGCCGCCGAGCCCCGTACGGCCGCCGAGCCCCGTACGGCCGCCGATGCCCGTACCGACCTGGTCGCCGTCCGCCGCCGGGGCGCCGGAACGGACCTCGCGCCCAATGCCTGAGCTGACGGTGCCCGGGCTGCTGGAGCTCGACCGGCGGCATGTGTGGCATCCGTACGGTCCGATGCCCGGACGGCAGGAACCGCTCGTCGTGGAGTCGGCGAGCGGGGTACGGCTGCGGATCGCCGACGGCTCGGGGGCGCCGGGTGGTTCGGCGGTCGCGGACGGTTCGGCGGTCACGGACGGTTCGGGCGTACCGGACGGTCCGCGAGAGCTGGTCGACGGGATGTCGTCCTGGTGGTCGGCGATCCACGGCTACAACCACCCGGTACTCAACGAGGCCGCGCGCGGTCAGTTGGAGCGGATGAGCCATGTGATGTTCGGCGGGCTCACCCACGAGCCCGCCGTACGCCTGGCGAAGCTCCTTGCCGACATGTCGCCCGAGGGCCTGGAGCATGTCTTCCTCGCCGACTCCGGGTCGGTGTCGGTCGAGGTCGCGGTCAAGATGTGCCTGCAGTACTGGCGTTCGCTCGGCCGCCCCGGCAAGCAGCGGCTGCTGACCTGGCGCGGTGGCTACCACGGCGACACCTGGCAGCCCATGTCGGTGTGCGACCCGGAGGGCGGGATGCACGACCTGTGGACCGGGGTGCTGCAGCGTCAGGTGTTCGCCGACCCGCCCCCGGCGGAGTACGACGAGGCCTACGCCGAGCACCTGCGGTCGCTGATCGAGCGGCACGCCGATGAACTGGCCGCGGTGATCGTCGAGCCGGTGGTGCAGGGCGCGGGTGGCATGCGGTTCCACTCCCCCGCGTATCTGCGGGTGCTGCGCGAGGCGTGCGACGCGCACGACGTGCTGCTGGTGTTCGACGAGATCGCGACCGGTTTCGGCCGTACGGGTGCGCTGTTCGCGGCGGAGCACGCGGCAGTGACGCCGGACGTGATGTGCGTGGGCAAGGCGCTGACCGGCGGTTACATGACGATGGCGGCGACGCTGTGCACCCCGCGGGTGGCCGACGGCATCTCGCGGGGCGAGGTTCCGGTGCTCGCGCACGGGCCGACGTTCATGGGCAATCCGCTGGCGGCGGCGGTGGCCTGCGCCTCGATCGAGCTGCTGCTCGGTCAGGACTGGCTCGCCGAGGTCAAGCGGATCGAGGCGGGGCTGCGGGACGGGCTCGCGGCGGCCTCGGAGCTGCCGGGCGTGACGGACGTGCGGGTGCTCGGCGCCATCGGCGTGGTGCAGCTGGACCACGCCGTGGACATGGAGGCGGCGACGGCGGCGGCCGTGCGCGAGGGCGTGTGGCTGCGGCCGTTCCGCGATCTGATCTACACGATGCCGCCGTACGTGACGGGCGACGAGGATCTGGCCCGGATCGCGCGGGCCGTGTGCGCGGCGGCGCGGGAGGGATGACATGCCGGTACTGGTGATCACGGGCACGGGCACGGAGGTCGGAAAGACGGTCGTGACCGCCGCCGTGGCGGCGACGGCGCTGGCCGCCGGCCGTTCCGTGGCCGTGCTGAAGGCCGCGCAGACGGGCGTCGGGCCGGACGAGCCCGGGGACGCCGCCGAGGTGGCGCGCCTGGCGGGCCCGGTGACGACGGCCGAACTCGCCCGCTTTCCCGAGCCGTTGGCGCCCGCCACGGCGGCGCGCCGGGCCGGGCTGGCCCCGGTCCATCCGCACGAGGTCGCGGAGGCCGCCGCCAAGCTGGCGACCGAGCACGACCTGGTGCTGGTCGAGGGGGCCGGTGGACTGCTCGTCCGGTTCGACGCGGTCGGCGGCACCCTCGCGGACGCGGCCCGGCTGCTGTCGGCGCCGGTGCTGGTCGTGACCGCGGCGGGGCTCGGCACCCTGAACACGACGGAGCTGACGGCGCGTGAACTGCGGGGCCGGGGGCTGGATCTGGCCGGGATCGTGATCGGCAGCTGGCCCGCGGCCCCCGATCTCGCCGCGCGCTGCAATCTCGCGGATCTGCCCGACGTGTCCGAGGCCCCCCTGCTGGGCTCGGTTCCGGCCGGCTCGGGCACCCTCTCCCCCGCCGTCTTCCGGGCGACCGCGCCACACTGGCTGGCGCCACGGCTGGACGGCTCGTGGGACGCGGAGGCGTTCCGGATCCGGGAGGCGCCCGGGGCGTACTGAGGGCTGGGGCGGGCGCGCGGTGAAACCGAGGCGGGCGTGGTTGCGTGTTGAATTACGTATGTGATCACCTCCGAAGGGACCACCTTGTACTCGAACGGACCACGCCTGTCCCGCCGTACGGCCCTCGCGCTGGGCACGGCCGCCGCTCTCTCGCTGGGCGGCGCCGGCACGGCCCGCGCCCTGCCGGGAACCGACGGCGTCACCGCGCGGCTGCGGGAGCTGGAGCAGGAGCACACCGCCCGGCTGGGCGTGTACGGCCGGAACCTGCGCACCGGCCGGACGGTGGCGTACCGGGCCGACGAACGCTTCCCGATGGCCTCGGTGTTCAAGACGCTCGCCGCCGCGGCCGTACTGCGCGACCTCGACCGTGACGGCGAGTTCCTGGCCCGGCGCGTGCACTACACCCAGGAGTACGTCACCAAGTCGGGCTACTCCCCCATCACCCAGGACCACGTCGCGACCGGCATGACCGTGGGCGAACTGTGCGACGCCACCATCCGCTTCAGCGACAACACCGCGGGCAACCTGCTCCTGAAGGAGCTGGGCGGGCCGACCGCCGTCACGCGCTTCTCCCGCTCGGTCGGTGACCGGATCACCCGGCTCGACCGCTGGGAGCCCGAGCTCAACTCCGCGGAGCCGTGGCGCGTGACCGACACGACCACGCCGCGCGCCATCGGCCTGACCTACGCCCGGCTGGTGCTCGGCACCGCGCTGGAGCCCCGGGACCGGGCGCGGCTCACGGACTGGCTGCTGCGCAACACCACCAGCACCGAGAAGTTCCGCAAGGCCCTGCCCGCCGACTGGCTGATCGCCGACAAGACCGGCGGCGGACGCTACGGCGGCAACAACGACGTCGGCATCACCTGGCCGCCGGACGGTCCGCCGATCGTGATGTCCGTCCTGACCACCCAGCCGGAGGAGGACGCCCCGGCCGACAATCCGCTGGTGGCCGGCGCTGCCGCCCTGCTGGCGGCGGAACTGGCGTAGGGGGTCGCGTGATGGGCACGGGAGGGCTGCGGCCGCGGGACGCCTGGCTCGTCGGCGGTGCCCTCGGGGTCGCCGGTCTGCTCGCCCTGCACTCCGCCGTGCCCAACGGGACCGGTCGGCTGGGGAGCCTGCTGGAGACGTTCCTGCCGTGGCTGGGGGCGGCGGTGCCCGTGTTCGGCTGCCTCGCCCTGCTCGGGCGGTCGGGGGCGGGGCTGCTCGCCTGCCTCGCCCCCATGGCCGTGTGGCTGTGGATGTTCGGCGGGATGTGGTTCTCCTCGCCCCCGGGCGCGTCCGACCTGACCGTCGTCCAGCACAACGTGGCCGACGACAACGCCGACCCCGCCGGCACCGCACGGGCCCTGCTCGCCACCCGCGCCGGGCTGATCGCCGTCGAGGAACTGACGCCCGCCGCACGGCCGGCATACCAGGACGTCCTGGGCGGGTCCCATCCGCACCGGGCGGTGCACGGCACGGTCGGGCTGTGGTCCGTGTACCCGCTGTCGGACGTAGGGCCCGTGGACATCCGGCCCGCGGGCTTTCCCGACAGCTGGCGGCGGGCACTGCGGGCCACGGTGTCCGCGCCCGGCGGCGAGCTGGCGGTGTACGTGGTGCATCTGCCGTCCGTGCGGCTGGGCGCGACGGGGCTCGCCTCGGCGGCCCGTGACGAGAGCGCCGCCCTGCTCGCGGGCCGGATCGCCGACGACCCGGCCCGGCGGCTCCTGGTGGTGGGCGACCTCAACGGCACCGTGCAGGACCGCGGGCTCGGGCCGCTCACCTCCCGACTCGACGCCCCGTCCACGGGGTTCGCGTTCAGCTGGCCGGCCGGGCTGCCGGTGGCGAGGATCGACCAGGTGCTGGGGCGCGGGGTCGAGGTGACAGAGGTGTCCGCACGGGAGGCGACCGGGAGCGACCACCTGCCGGTGCTGGGGCGGATACTCCTTCGGTAACCGGCAGGGGTGCGGCGGGCCCGTGCGGGGGACAATCGCCCTAAGGCGCTAGGCCAGCCTCGTCCGGGAGGTCCCCCATGCCGCTCCGCTCCGGCAAGGTGCCACGGGACGCCGTGCACCATCCGCTGTTCGCCCGCTGCTACGCCAGGGTCAGTGTCGCCGCCGAGACCCGGATGGGCATGGGCCGCATCCGCGGGAGACTGCTCGACGGGCTGTCCGGGCGGGTGATCGAGATCGGCGCGGGCAACGGGCTGAACTTCGCGCACTACCCGGGCACCGTCGCCGAGGTCGTGGCGATCGAACCGGAGCGGCGGCTGCGGCACCTGGCCGTGGAGGCAGCGCTGCGCGCCGAGGTGCCGGTGGACGTGGTGCCGGGCGCGGCGGAGGCGCTGCCGGTCAAGAGCGAGGGCTTCGACGCCGCCGTGGTGTCGCTGGTGCTGTGCAGTGTGCGGGACGTGCCCCGGGCGCTCGCCGAGCTGCGGCGGGTGCTGCGGCCGGGCGGCGAGGTGCGGTTCTTCGAGCACGGCCGGGGCGGTGGCCGGGCGATGACCTTCACTCAGCACGCCCTGGACCGGACGGTGTGGCCGATGCTGAGCGGGGGCTGCCACGTGGCGCGGGAGCCGGTGCGGGCGCTGCGGGACGCCGGGTTCGAACTCGGTCCTTACCGGCAGGTCCTGATGCCGCAGGAGGGGCCGCGGCTGCCCAGCTCGTACTGCGTGCTGGGCACGGCCTGGCGTCCGGTCAGTGGGTAGTGCGGCCGGTGGTCACAGGCTCCACTGGCGCAGCTCCTGCTCGATGTCCCGTACGGACGCCTCTCCGCTCTTGACCAGCCGGGCGAGGTCGCGGACCTGCTCGGGCGAGGTGATGACCTTGACGCCGCTGGCGACGAGGTAGGCGTAGGCGACGGCGGAGGCGAACAGGGCGTTGGAGCGCTCCAGCGCGGGCACGTGGAGCAGGAGCTGGAGGAGTGCCGCAGCGCGGGCGTGCGGGCTGTCGTAGACGGGGACGTCGAATATGGCGGCCTGGTGGCGGGCGACGGCGGCGACGAGGGCTCCCCAGTCGGTGACCTGGGGGTCTCCGGGGGTCTTGTGCTCGGCGAGCATCAGCAGCCAGGCGAGGTCGATCTCGAGGTTGTTCAACGCTTCAGTGGCGACCTTCGCGCGTGCCCTCACGGTCTGCGCCGAACTCCTCGGCGAAGACGGACTCGTACTGCTTCATGAAGTCGGCGGCGGCCTCCACGAAGGTGTGGCCGACCTCGCCGGTGTCCTGCCGGACCAGTTCCTCGATGTAGCGGTTGACGCTCATCCCGCGGGCCAGGGCGCGCTCACGGGCGGCGCGGGCGGTGCCCTCGTCGACGCGCACGTTCAGCTGGGTCTTCGCCATACCTCGAAGCTAGCGCGAGGGTGCTAGCACCGGCAAGGGCGGTGTCCGACCCGCGGAGGATACCGAGTGTGGGCCGGGTCACATTACGCTCGGGCAGGGCCAGGAGGTCCTGACGTCCACCCAGAGGAGGCGGCCTTGTCCACACCTGCTGCGGAGCACGCTCCCGGCCTCGCGCCGGCCGACGGGATCGCGGCCCGCGCCCGCGGTCTCACCAAGGCGTACGGCTCGGGCGAGACGGCCGTGCTCGCACTCGACTCGGTGGACGTGGACGTCGTCCGGGGCCGGTTCACGGCCGTGATGGGCCCGTCGGGGTCCGGGAAGTCCACCCTGATGCACTGTCTGGCCGGGCTCGACACCGTGTCGGCCGGTCAGGTGTGGCTCGGCGACACGGAGATCACGGGGCTGAGGGAGCGCGAGCTGACACGGCTGCGCCGGGACCGGATCGGCTTCATGTTCCAGTCGTTCAACCTCATCCCGACCCTGAACGCGCTGGAGAACATCACCCTGCCGATGGACATCGCGGGCCGGAAACCGGATGAGAAGTGGCTGGACCAGGTGATCGACACCCTGGGCCTGCGGGACCGGCTCCGGCACCGGCCGTCACAGCTGTCCGGCGGGCAGCAGCAGCGGGTGGCCTGCGCGCGGGCGCTGGCCTCCCGGCCCGAGCTGATCTTCGCGGACGAGCCGACCGGCAACCTCGACTCGCGGGCCGGCCTGGAGGTGCTCGGCTTCCTGCGCGAGGCCGTCGACCAGCTGGGGCAGACCGTCGTCATGGTCACCCACGACCCTGGCGCCGCCGCCCACTCGGACCTGGTCCTCTTCCTCGGGGACGGCCGGATCGTCGACGAGATGCGGCGCCCCACGGCGGAGGCGGTCCTGGAGCGGATGAAGAGGTTCGACGTGATCCGCACCCGGTACGAGGACGCCACCGCGTCACCCGAGGAGAACTGAGCCCGTGCTCAAGGCGACCCTGCGGAGCTTCCTGGCCCACAAGGGGCGGCTGCTGCTCTCCGCGCTCGCCGTCCTGCTGTCCGTCGCGTTCGTCACGGGGAGCCTGATCTTCTCGGACACCGTCAGCCGCACGTTCGACCGGCTGTTCGCCTCCACCGCGGCCGATGTCACGGTCAGCCCGAAGGAGGACCTCGACGAGGCGGTGCCCTCCGGCCGGACGGCCACCCTGCCGGCCGCGCTCGCCGAACGGGTCCGGCAGGTCGACGGGGTCGCGGCGGCCCGCGCGGACGTCAAGGTGAGCGGCCTCACGGCCGTCGACGAGGAGAACCGGCCGGTGGGGCCCACCACCGGGGCGCCGACGCTCGGCTACGCCTGGACCCCGAACGAGCGCAGCCCGGTCGAGCTGACCTCGGGTCATGCCCCGCGCGGTCCCGCCCAGGCGCTGATCGACTCCGAGACCGCCGACCGCAGGAACGTGCGCATCGGCGACCCGCTCACCGTGATCGCACCCCCCGGTTCGTTCACGGTGCGGGTCGTCGGCATCGTCACGTTCACGACGACGAACCCCGGCTCCGCGCTGCTCTACTTCGACACGCCCACGGCCCAGACGAAGCTGCTGGGCCGGCCGGGGACGGCGACCGCCATCTCGGTCGACGCGGCGGCGGGCGTCAGTGACGATCAGCTCAAGCGGCGCGTGGCCGCCGCGCTCGGCGCACACACCTACGACTTCAGGACGGCCGGCGAACAGGCCGAGTCGGACGTCGAGCAACTGGGCGGGTTCCTCGACGTCATCAAGTACGTGATGCTCGGCTTCGCCGGGATCGCCGTGCTCGTCGGCGTGTTCCTGATCGTCAACACCTTCTCCATGCTCATCGCCCAGCGCACCCGCGAACTGGGGCTGCTGCGCGCGCTCGGTGCCGACCGGCGCCAGGTCCGCGGCTCGGTGCTCACCGAGGCCCTGCTGCTCGGCCTGGTCGGCTCCACGCTGGGACTCGCCGCGGGCATCGGGCTCGCGGCGGGGCTGATCGGGCTGATGGGCCTGCTCGGCATGAACATCGACGCCGACGAGATGGAGATCGGCTGGGTGACTCCGGTGGCGGCGTACGTCGTCGGGCTCGGCGTCACCTTCGTCGCCGCGTACCTCCCGGCGCGGCGGGCCGCGGGTGTCTCGCCGATGGCCGCCCTCTCGGACGCGGAGGTCGCCGGGGTGGGCCGGCCACTGCGGATGCGCGCGGTGGCGGGCGGGGTCGTCGGGGCGGCCGGTGCGGCGGCGCTCGCGGGGTGCGCCGTGTCGCGGCAGACCTCGTCGGCGGCGTCCCTGCTGGGCCTCGGTGTGGTGCTCACCCTGATCGCGACCGTGATCGCCGGGCCGCTGCTGGTGCATCCGGTGATCCGGGTGCTCGGCGCGGCCTTCCCCGCGCTGTTCGGCTCGATCGGGCGGATGAGCCAGCGCAACGCCCTGCGCAATCCCCGCCGTACCGGAGCGACGGCGGCGGCCCTGATGGTGGGGATCGCCCTGGTGGGCGGGATGTCGGTGGCGAGCGAGTCGATGACCGCCTCGTTCGACCGGCAGATCGACAAGACCCTCGGCGCCGACTTCGTGATCCAGAACACCAACTTCCAGCCGTTCCCCGAGGAGGTCACCGGCAAGGTGCGCGGCACCGACGGGGTGGGCCTGGTCGTGCGCGGGCGGTTCACACCGGTCGCGGTGCGGCTCCCGGACGGCGACCGCGTGGAGACCACCGCCGCGGGCTACGATCCGCGGCTCGACGAGGTCGCCAACATCACCTACGCGCAAGGGGACTCCGCGTCCGCGCTCGGGCCCGGACGGCTCGCCATGGACCGGGACTTCGCACGCGACCACGGCGTGCGGGTGGGCAGCACGCTCCCGGTGGAGTTCCCGGGCGGACGCTCGGCCGAGCTGACGGTCGGCGCGCTCACCGACCAGGACGCCGCCGAGGGATTCGGCACCCAGGGCGGCCTGTTCTTCGGGCTGGGCACCCTGCAGCGGTACGCGCCGGGTGGACAGGACTCCGCGCTGTACGTCAACGCCGCCCCTGGCACGGGCGACGACGACCTGCGCGCGAACCTGGAAAAGACGCTGGATGCGTATCCGCAGGTGCAGGTGCGGGACCTGGCCGACTACAAGCAGTTGGTCCACGACCAGATCGCCGTCCTGCTCTACCTCGTGTACGCACTGCTCGGGCTGGCGATCATCATCGCGGTGCTCGGCGTGGTCAACACCCTCGCGCTGTCGGTGGTCGAACGCACCCGGGAGATCGGGCTGTTGCGGGCGATCGGGCTGGCCCGGCGTCAGCTGCGGCGGATGATCCGGCTGGAGTCGGTGGTGATCGCGGTGTTCGGCGCGGTCCTCGGGCTGGTGCTGGGGCTGGTGTGGGGGGTGTGCATGCAGCAGGTGCTGGCGCTCCAGGGCATGACGGCGCTGGCGATCCCGTGGGTCACGATCGTGCTGGTGGTGGTCGGTTCGGCGGTGGTCGGTGTGGTGGCGGCGCTGCTGCCGGCGTTGCGCGCCTCCCGCATGAACGTGCTGGCGGCTATCGCGCACGAGTGACGTCCGCATGGTGAAACGGTCTGACGCGGGCCGGCCCGGGTGATGTGATCTTGGGATGACCGAGTTGCGCATCCGGGCCGCGACGCCCGACGACCTCGACACCGTGCTGGCCTTCTGGAAGGCGGCCGCCGAGGGCACGAGCATCAGCGACGACCGCGCCGGCGTGGAGCGGCTCGTGGCGCGGGACCCCGAGGCGCTGATCCTCGGCGAACACGGTGGTGAACTGGTGGGCACGGTGATCGCCGGGTTCGACGGCTGGCGGTGTCATCTGTACCGGCTGGCCGTGCATCCGGACCACCGCCGCCAGGGCATCGCGTCCGCGCTGCTCGCCGCCGCGGAGGAGCGGTTCGTACGGCTCGGCGGGCGCCGCGCGGACGCGATGGTGCTGACGCGCAACGAGATCGCGCATCGGGCGTGGGATGCGGCGGGGTACGGGGCACAGGAGCAGTGGCGACGTTGGGTGAAGCCGCTCACCGAGTAGGCGCGGCCAGGGAACCGGTGATCGCGCCCGCAAGAGGACTTTGCCCATCCTTTACTCTTGAATGGCCACTCGGTCCTGCATGAAAGGTTGTGAGCGTCCGCCCATGGGCGAGCCTCCCCGTGCGCGACACCGCGCGTTCAGCCCCGTCCTGGAGAACGATGGAACGGGGGTGAACCGATGACCGAAGTGCTCCTCCTGCTGGTGGCGATCCTGCTCTCGCTCGCCTGTGGCGCCTTCGTGGCGGCCGAGTTCTCCCTCACCACGGTCGAGCGCGCCGAGCTGGAGCGGGCCGTGGAGCGCGGCGAGCGGGGCGCGGCCGGTGCGCTGAAGGCCGTACGGAATCTGACGTTCCAGCTCTCCGGCGCGCAGCTCGGCATCACCGTCACCAACCTGGTGGTCGGCATGCTCGCCGAGCCGTCGATCGCGGCCATGATCGCCGGTCCGCTGGAGGACCTCGGCGTCTCGCGCTCGGCGTCGCACAGCGTCGCGCTGGTGCTCGGTACGGCCGCGTCGACGGTGTTCCTCATGGTCGTCGGCGAGCTCGTGCCGAAGAACTGGGCGATCTCCTCGCCGCTGACCGTCGCCAAGACGGTGGGCAACGCGCAGCGCTGGTTCAGCGCCGCGTTCCGGCCCTTCATCACGCACCTCAACAACACGGCCAACCGGGTCGTGCGGCGGATCGGTGTGGAGCCGGCGGAGGAGCTCGCCTCGGCGCGCGGGCCGCAGGAGCTGGCGGCCCTGGCACGGCACTCCGCGAAGCAAGGCGCTCTGGAGGCGGACACCGCCGAGCTGTTCGTGCGCACGCTGAACCTCGCCGACCTGACCGCGGAGAACGTGATGACGCCCCGGGTGCAGGTCGTCGCGCTGGATGTGCAGGCGACCCTGGAGGACGTCGCGAACGCGACCCGGGCGACGGGCCTGTCCCGGTTCCCCGTCTACCGCGGGACCCTCGACTCGGTCGTCGGAACGGCCCACGTCAAGGACGTGCTGGCGGTGCCGGCCGAGCGCCGCAGGCGGATCCATGTCTCCGAGCTGATGCGCGAACCGCTGCTGGTCCCGGCGACGCTCACCGTCGACCGGCTCCTGGACCGGCTCTCCGGCAAGCGCACGATGGCCGTCGTGATCGACGAGTACGGCGGCACGGCGGGCGTGGCCACGCTGGAGGACATCGTCGAGGAGGTCGTCGGCGAGGTGCGCGACGAGCACGACCCGCACGAGACCCCGGACCTGGCCGCGGCCGGCACCGACGAGTCCGGGCACGCGCTGTACTCGGCCGACGGATCCGCGCGTGTGGACCATCTGGAACGGATCGGGCTGCGCGCGCCGGAGGGGCCTTACGAGACGCTCGCCGGGCTGGTGGCCACGGTGCTCGGCCGGATACCGGCCGCCGGAGACACCCTGGAGGTCGCCGGCTGGCACCTCGAGGTCCTGGACGCGACCGGGCGCAGGGCCGCCCGCGTCCGGCTGCGCGCCCCCCTCGACGACCACAAGCCCGACGAGAAGGGGGTGGAGCTGTGACCGCCGTCCAGTTGCTGATCGGACTGGCGACGCTCGTCGTCAACGCCTTCTTCGTCGGCGCCGAGTTCGCGCTGATCTCGGTGCGCCGCAGCCAGATCGAGCCCTACGCCGACCAGGGCGACCGGCGCGCCAAGAGCGTGCTGTGGGGCCTGGAGCACGTGTCCGCGCTGATGGCCGCCGCCCAGCTCGGCATCACGCTGTGCACGCTGGTGCTGGGCGTGGTGGCCGAACCGGCGATCGCGCATCTGCTGGAGCCGGTGTTCCACGCGGTGGGTGTGCCCGAGGGCGCGGGGCACGCGGTGTCCTTCGTGATCGCGCTGTCCCTCGCGACCTATCTGCACATGCTGCTCGGTGAGATGGTGCCGAAGAACATCGCGCTCGCCGAGCCGGTGCGCAGCGCGCTGGCGCTCGGACCGCCCCTGGTGGCGCTGTCCCGGGCGCTGCGTCCGGTGATCTTCACGGTGAACGCGTTCGCGAACGCCCTGCTGAAGCTGCTGCGGGTCGAGGCCCGCGAGGAGGTCTCCGCCTCCTACTCGGACGCGGAGATAGCGCAGATCGTGAAGGACTCCAGCGAGGCCGGCCTGATCGACGACCGGGCCCAGGAGCGGCTGCGCGACGCGCTGGAGCTGGGCCGCCGTCCGGTGCGGGACGTCGTGATGCCGCTGGAGGACGTGGTGTACGCGAAGGTCGGCGTCACGCCGGAGGAGCTGGAGCGGCTGTCGGCGCAGTCCGGGTTCTCCCGCTTCCCGGTGGTGGACGAGGGGCGGCGGATCGTGGGCTACCTGCACGTGAAGGACGCCCTGGAGGCCGCCGGGCGGCACACGCCGTTCCGGCTGCGGGACATGCGCCCCATCGCGCGCGTGCGTGAGCACACACCACTGGACGACGTCCTCACGGCGATGCGGGGCAGCCGCACGCACCTCGCGGCCGTCCTCGGCACGGACGGACGCATGGCAGGGCTGGTGACCATGGAGGACGTCCTGCGGGAGCTGTTCGGCCAGCGGGCTTGAGGCGGCGGGGCAGCGGGGGTGCTGTGCGGGGTGCCGGGGCTGCCGTGCGGGATCGCGGCCGGGGGGTTCGCTGTCGGTCGGCCCATTCGTGGACCGACCGACTGCTGGGTATGTGCACGGAGTACTATTTCCGTCGCCATGCAGACGAACCCCACCTACAGCAGCCTGGTCGCCGTCGGCGACTCCTTCACCGAGGGCATGTCGGATCTGATGCCCGACGGCACCTACCGGGGCTGGGCCGACCTGCTCGCCGCGCGGATGGCGGCCCGGACGCCCGGCTTCCAGTACGCCAACCTCGCGGTGCGCGGCAAGCTGATCCAGCAGATCGTCGACGAGCAGGTCGACGTCGCCGCGGCCATGGGGGCCGACGTGATCACCCTGGTCGGCGGGCTCAACGACACGCTGCGGCCCAAGTGCGACATGGGCCGGGTCCGCGCGCTCCTGGAGGAGGCCGTGGAGAAGCTGGCCCCCGCCTGCCGGCAGCTCGTGCTGATGCGCAGCCCGGGCCGGCAGGGCCCGGTCCTGGAGCGGTTCCGGCCCCGCATGGAGGAGCTGTTCGCCTGCGTCGACGAGCTGGCCGCCCGGCACGGCGCGATCGTCGTCGACCTGTACGGCGCGCCGTCCCTGAGCGACCCGCGCATGTGGGACGTGGACCGGCTGCACCTGACGGCCGAGGGCCACCGCCGGGTCGCGGAGGCGGTGTGGCAGACGCTGGGCCACGACCCGGAGGACGCCGAGTGGCACACGCCGATGCCGGCGACCCTGCCGCCGGGCTGGGTCATGCGGCGCGTGGCGGACGCCCGGTTCGCCCGGCAGCACCTGCTGCCGTGGATAGGCCGCCGCCTGACGGGCCGCTCCTCGGGCGACGGACTGCCCCCCAAGCGGCCCGAGCTGCTGCCGTACGAGGACCCGGCGTAGCCCCAGGTGGAGAGGGCCGGGTGCTCTCGTAGGTTCCGACAAGGACACCCGCGGCGCTGGCCTGCACGAATCGCCAGTAGAATCCGTGCACGTGACTTCCGCTCCCGCCAAGCCCCGCATCCCGAACGTCCTCGCCGGACGCTACGCCTCCGCCGAGCTCGCCACGCTCTGGTCGCCCGAGCAGAAGGTGAAGCTGGAGCGGCAGCTCTGGCTCGCTGTGCTGCGGGCCCAGAAGGACCTCGGGATCGAGGTGCCGGACGCGGCGCTCGCCGACTACGAGCGTGTCCTCGACACCGTCGACCTGGCCTCGATCGCCGAGCGCGAGAAGGTCACGCGGCACGACGTGAAGGCGCGCATCGAGGAGTTCAACGACCTCGCCGGGCACGAGCACGTGCACAAGGGCATGACCTCCCGCGACCTCACCGAGAACGTCGAGCAGCTCCAGATCCGGCTCTCGCTGGAGCTGGTGCGCGACCGCACGGTGGCCGTGCTGGCGCGGCTGGGCAAGCTCGCCGGCGAGTACGGCGAGCTGGTCATGGCCGGCCGCTCGCACAACGTCGCCGCGCAGGCCACCACCCTCGGCAAGCGTTTCGCCACCGCCGCCGACGAACTGCTCGTCGCGTACGGCCGGGTCGAGGAGCTGCTGGGCCGCTACCCGCTGCGCGGCATCAAGGGCCCGGTCGGCACCGCGCAGGACATGCTGGACCTGCTCGGCGGGGACGCCGGGAAGCTCGCGGACCTGGAGCAGCGGATCGCCACGCACCTGGGCTTCTCGCAGGCGTTCACCTCGGTCGGCCAGGTCTACCCGCGCTCGCTGGACTACGAGGTCGTGACCGCGCTGGTGCAGCTGGCGGCGGCCCCGTCGTCGCTGGCCAAGACGATCCGGCTGATGGCCGGGCACGAGCTGGTCACCGAGGGCTTCAAGCCCGGCCAGGTCGGCTCCTCGGCGATGCCGCACAAGATGAACACCCGCTCCTGCGAGCGCGTCAACGGCCTGATGGTGATCCTGCGCGGCTACGCCTCGATGACCGGCGAGCTGGCAGGCGACCAGTGGAACGAGGGCGACGTGTCCTGCTCGGTGGTGCGCCGGGTCGCGCTGCCGGACGCGTTCTTCGCTCTGGACGGTCTGCTGGAGACGTTCCTGACGGTGCTCGACGAGTTCGGCGCGTTCCCGGCGGTCGTCGCCCGTGAGCTGGACCGCTATCTGCCGTTCCTCGCCACCACCAAGGTGCTCATGGGCGCCGTGCGCGCGGGTGTCGGCCGGGAGCTCGCTCACGAGGCGATCAAGGAGAACGCCGTCGCCTCCGCGCTCGCCATGCGCGAGCAGGGCGCCGAGCGCAACGAGCTGCTGGACAAGCTGGCCGCCGACGCGCGCATCCCGCTGGACCGGGACCAGCTGGACGCGCTGATGGCCGACAAGCTGTCCTTCACCGGTGCCGCCGGCGACCAGGTCGCCACTGTCGTCGCCCGGGTCGAGGAGATCGTGAAGCAGCACCCCCAGGCCGCGGGCTACACGCCCGGCGCGATCCTCTGACGCGCCTGCCGGGTAGCCGACGGTGCCGCGTTTCACGCCCGAGGAGCTGGAGGCCGCCCGCGACCGCGTCGTGCCCGACGTGGTCGCGGAGGGTCTGCACGTCCTGTTCTGCGGCATCAACCCGGGCCTGATGACGGCCGCGACGGGCAACCACTTCGCCCGTCCGGGCAACCGCTTCTGGCCGGCGCTGCACCGGTCCGGCTTCACGCCGCGGCTGCTGAAGCCGTCCGAGCAGCATGAGTTGCTGGCGTACGGGCTCGGCATCACCAACGTGGTGGCGCGGGCCTCCGCGCGGGCCGACGAGCTGAGCGCCGAGGAGTACCGGGAGGGCGGGCGGCTGCTCGCGGCGAAGGTGGAAGGGCTGCGGCCGCGCTGGCTGGCCGTGGTGGGGGTGACCGCCTACCGTGCGGCCTTCGACGACCGCAAGGCCCGGGTGGGGCCGCAGGCGCGGACGATCGGCGACACGCGCGTGTGGGTGCTGCCCAATCCGAGCGGGCTGAACGCGCACTGGACGCTCGACACGATGGCCGAGGAGTTCGGACGGCTGCGGGAAGCCGCCGGAAGCTGATCGCCTACGGGGGGTCCGTCTCCGTGACCAGGGCCAGCAGTCGGACCTCGTGCCAGGGGTCCCGGTCCGCGACCGCCACGGCGACCCAGCGGCCCGTGCCCTCCAGCTCCCAGAGATGGGCGACGCCCGCCCGCGCGCTCAACTCCGCCCACGGCGCGGGTATTTCCTCGCGCTCGGTGCGCAGCAGCACGGTCTGCAGGTTGTACGGAGGTGTGTCGCCCCAGCGGGAGGCGAGGAGCTCGTAGACGGCGTCGCGGTCCTTCTCGAACTGGTCGATCGTCACCGCCCTCGTCGCCGGGTCGTCGTCGGTCGCTGCGTCTAACACCGCGAGGTGGTGACCGGGCCCCGAGACACCGACGTCCGACGGGCCGTGCTCCGCCGGAAAGGGGCGGTAGCACAGCTCGTCGATGAGGGCGATGTGCTGTGCGATGTTCATGGGTCCAGTAAACCCGCCCCCACTGACACTTGGCGGGGCATCAGCCGGCCCGCCCTCAGGCGTCCCTGCGGCGCACGCTCCAGGCTCCCGCCAGCAGGGCGGCGGCCGTCCACAGCCCGGTCACCGCGAGCCCCGACCAGGGCCCGAGCGTGCCGTCGTACGTCTCCCTCAGGACCAACTGCCCGGCCTTGTCGGGCAGGAAGTCGGCGACGGTGCCGGTGGCGTCACCGATCACGAACGACACGACGAGGATGAACGGCACCAGCAGGGAGAGGGTGGCCACGCCGCTGCGCAGCAGGGCGGCGACACCCGCGGCGAACAGGGCCATCAGCATGAGGTACACGCCGCAGCCCACGACTGCGCGCGTCTGCTCGCCGGTGCTGAGCGTGTCGGCCGCCGGCCCCAGCCCCGCCCGGCCCACCAGGAGCGCGGCGAGGGCCGTCACCAGCCCCGTGAGGAGCGCCGGTACGGCGATGACGGCCGCTTTGGCCGCGAACCACCGGCCGCGCCGCGGCACCGCGGCCAGCGAGAGCCGCAGCGCTCCCTGGTGGAACTCCGACGACACGGCCATCGCCCCGAAGGTGATGGCCGCGATCTGGCCCGGGAGGACGCCGGACAGGGACGTGAACAGCGGGTCGAAACCGGGGTCCGAGGCGTCGGAGACCCCGGCGAGCGCGGAGAAGGCCGTGGTCGCCGCGAACAGCGCCAGCAGCGCTCCCGGCAGCGAGCGCAGCGTGCGGATCTTCAGCCACTCGGAGCGCAGTACGGGCGTGATGTCCATGGTCAGGCCTCCTGGTGCTGTGCGGTGAACTCGGTCTCGGCCCCGGTGAGGTCGAAGTAGGCCTGCTCCAACGTGCCCTCTTCGGCGGCCAGTTCCAGCACGGGCACGCCCGCGGCCGAGGCGACGCGGCCGATGTCGTCCACCCGGGCGTCGTGCACGGTCCAGTGCCCGTCCGCGTGCTCTTCCGCGTCGTGGCCGTGCCGGGCGAGGGCCGACTTGAGCGCGACGGGGTCGGACGTGCGGATGCGCACGCGGGGCCGCACGCGCGCGTGGATGAAGTCCCGCATGGGGGTGTCGGCGAGGAGCCGGCCCCGGCCGAGGACGACAAGGTGGTCGGCGAAGGACGCGGTCTCGTTCATCAGATGGCTGGAGACCAGGACCGTGCGGCCCTCCTCCGCGAGCCGGCGCAGCAACCGCCTGATCCACACGATGCCTTCGGGGTCGAGTCCGTTGGACGGCTCGTCCAGCATGACCACCTCGGGGTCGCCCAGCAGGGCGGCGGCGATGCCGAGCCGCTGGCGCATACCCAGGGAGTACGTCCGCACGCGGCGCCGGGCCACCGGCGTGAGGCCCGTTTCCTCCAGGACCTCGTCTGCCCGCCGGTCGGGGATGCGGTTGCTCGCCGCCAGGACGCGGAGGTGGTCGCGGGCGGTGCGGGAGCCGTGCGCGGCCTGCGCGTCGAGCAGGGCTCCGACATGGCGCAGAGGTTCGTGGAGCGCCGCGTAGGGCCGGCCGCCGATCGTGGCGGAACCGGCGGTCGGCCGGTCGAGGCCGAGCACCAGCCGCATGGTGGTGGACTTCCCGGCGCCGTTCGGGCCGAGGAAGCCGGTGACGCGGCCGGGCTGTATCCGCACGGTGAGCCGGTCCACGGCACGCCGGCCGCCGAACTCCTTGGTGAGGTCCTGGACGTCGATGCTGGTCATGGCAGCAGCGTGACGGTCGGCCCGGGGTGCGGTCCTCCCCCGGCGGTGGAGATCGTCTCCCCCGTGCGGGGGAGGCTCGCTGTCAGTGCCGGCTGGCACGATGACGCCATGGTCCGCATGCTGCGCCCCTTCACCCGGGCGGTGACGTACACGCGGTGGCTGCATCTCTCCATGGCCGTCGTGTGGCCGTCCCTGTGGCTGTTCATCGACGAGGCGTGGTGGACGGTGGCCACGGCGACCGTCCTGCTGGGGCTCGCGGGTCTGGTCCCCGCCATGCGGGTCGTGGAGGGGTTCCAGGCCAGGCTGCTGCTGACGGGCCATCGGGACACCGGCGCGAGCGCGAAGATCGTCGTCGCGCCCTCGGCCACCTGGGGCGATCGCGGGCGGATGGTGGTGTGGCTGGAGGCGCGGCTGTTCCTCGGCGCCCTGGTGTCGCATCTCGCCGTTCAACTCCTCCTCCTCGCGGTGGACCTGATGTCGACGGCGTTCAGCGGGGAGCGTGCCGGCGGCGCCTGGCTCGTCGTCATGGGCCACCACTGGTGGCACGCCGTGCTCTCGCCCCTGCCACTGGCCCTGGCGGCCGCGCTCGTGGTCGGTGCGGGGCACCTCGTCACGGCGATCGCCCTGCGCCTGCTCGGCCCGTCCCCCGCCGAGCGGCTCGCCGCCCTGGAGGAGCGCACCGAACAGCTGCTGGAACGCGCGCGGATCGCCCGCGAGTTGCACGACTCCATCGGTCACGCGCTCACGGTCGCCGTGGTGCAGGCGGGGGCCGCCCGGGCGGCGGGCGATCCGGCCTTCACCGACCGGGCGCTGGGCGCTATCGAGGAGACGGGGCGGGCCGCTCTGGAGGACCTGGAGCGGGTGCTCGGCGTCCTGCGCGAGTCGGGGAAACCGGTGAGCGGCAGACCGACCCTCGCGGAAGCCGACCGTCTGCTGGACTCGGCCCGGGCCTCCGGGGCGAAGGTCGACGCCGAGGTGACCGCCCCGGTCGATACCGTGCCCGGGCCGGTGTCCCGGGAGGGCTACCGCATCCTCCAGGAGTCGCTGACCAACGTGCTGCGGCACGCGGGCGCGGTCCCGGTGCACGTGCGCGTGCGGGTCGCCGACGGCACCCTCGTCCTCGCCATACGCAATCCACTGCCCGCCGGGGGCACCGGCTCCGGGCGCGGCAGCGGTCTGCGCGGGATCCGCGAACGCGCGGCCCTGCTCGGCGGCCGGGCCCGGACCGGGCCGGTCGAAGGCGACTGGCAGGTCCATGCCGAACTGCCGCTGAGTTGATCTACGCTGGCCCGATGCCGGTCACCGTTCTCCTCGTCGACGACGAACCCTTGGTGCGCGCGGGTCTGCGGGCCGTACTGGAGGCTCAGCCGGACATCGAGGTCGTCGGGGAGGCCACGGACGGGGCGGCGGTGATCCCGCTCGTACGGCGGTTGCGGCCGGACGTGGTCGCCATGGACGTACGGATGCCGCTGCTGGACGGCATCGAGGCCACCCGGGCGGTGCTGCGGACCGTCGACGACCCGCCGCGGATCCTCGTGGTGACGACCTTCGAGAACGACGAGTACGTGTACGAGGCGCTGCGGGCGGGCGCCGACGGGTTCCTGCTGAAGCGGGCCCGGCCCGCCGAGATCGTGCACGCGGTGCGGCTGATCGCGGAGGGCGAGTCGCTGCTGTTCCCGGCGTCGGTGCGGCAGCTCGCCGCCGAGTACGGCGACACCGGCGGGAACCGTGCGGCACGGGCCGTGCTGGAGCGGGCCCAGCTCACCGAACGCGAGGCCGAGGTGCTGCGGCTGATGGCCCGGGGCCTGTCGAACGCGGAGATCGCCGCCCGGCTCATCGTCGGGACCGAGACGGTGAAGTCGCATGTCAGCGCGGTGCTGGCGAAGCTGGGGGCGCGCGACCGCACCCAGGCGGTGATCGCGGCCTACGAGTCGGGCTTCGTGGCGCCGGGCTGATCCCCGGGTCCGGTGCCCGCCCCTCGCCGGGGTGTGCCCTGCCGAAGTACGATCCGGCCATCACGCGCACGACCTGGGAGGACGGACGGTGGGGCGGCTGACGGGCGGGGATCCCTCGCTGCTGCGAAGGATCAACTCCGCGGTGGTGCTGCACGCGCTGCGCGCCACGGACTGCGCGACGCTGACCGAGATCACCCGGGTGACGGGGCTGTCCCGGCCCACCGTGGAGGGCGTCGTCGAAGGGCTCATCGAGGCCGGGCTCGTCGTCGAGAAGGCAGCGGAGGAGGGCGCGGCCCGACGGCAGGGGCGTCCGGCGCGGCGGTTCCGGTTCCGGGCGGAGGCCGGGCATCTGCTCGGGCTGGAGATCGGGGCGCACCGGGTGTCCGCGCTGCTGTCCGACCTGGACGGCCGGGTGATCGGCGCCCAGGCCAAGGAGGTGCCCGAGACGGCGCAGGCCGACGAGCGGCTGGAGCGGCTGCGCGTGGCCGTCGCCGAGCTGCTGCGGCGGGCCGGGGTCGCGCGCGGCTCGCTGCGGGCCGTGGGCGTGGCGACGCCCGGGATCGTCGAGGCCGACGGCACGGTCCGGCTGGGCACGGCGCTGCCGGGGTGGACGGGGCTGCGGCTGGGCGAGCGGCTGGGCCGGTCGTTCAAGTGCCCGGTCCTGGTGGAGAACGACGCCAACGCGGCGGCCGTCGCCGAGCACTGGAAGGGCGCGGCCACCGAGTCGGACGACGTGGTGTTCGTGCTGGCGGGGCTCAGCCCGGGCGCCGGTTCGCTGATCGGGGGCCGGCTGCACCGGGGCTACGGCGGCGCGGCCGGTGAGATCGGCGCGCTGCATCTGCTGGGCCGGGGGGTGACGCCCGAGACGCTGCTGTCCACCACGGACGAACCTCTCCACCCGCTCGACGAGCAGGCCGTCGCCGAGGTCTTCGCGCAGGCCCGCCAGGGCGACCAGCGGGCCCGCGCGGCCGTCGACCGCTTCAAGCAGCGCCTGGTCCATGACGTGGCGGCCCTCGTCCTCGCCCTGGACCCGGAGCTGGTCGTCATCGGCGGCTGGGCGGCGGGCCTGGACGGCGTCCTGGCCCCCCTCCGCGAGGAGCTCGCCCGCTACTGCCTGCGCCCCCCGGAGGTGACCCTCTCCGCCCTGGGAGACGCGGCAGTGGCGACCGGCGCCCTGCGGCTCGCCCTGGATCATGTGGAGGAGCAGCTGTTCGCGGTGGAGCAACGCTCCATCTAGGGGCGCGGGGCTGTACTGACGTGCGGCTCCGCCGCGTGGGCGCGACCGGCGGAGGTCAGGACGCCTGCCGCTGAGGCCCGGCGTGGATCTCCACACCCCCCGAGTCACCGAAGGTGAGTCGGCACGTGTCAGCGCGATACGTCGCCACGGACAGCGCCGCCGTACGTCCCAGGGCGATGAAGCGGGTCGTGACGACGAGCACCGGCGCCCCCGGCAGCCGGTCCAGCTCCTTCGCCTCCTCGGCCCCGGCGGAGCCGAGCTCCACCGCGTTCTCCTGCCGCTCCAGCGCCAGCCGCTGCAGCTCTCGCAGCACCGCACGCGCGCGTGCCGCTCCGGACGGCGCGTCGATGCCGGAGAGTTCGGGCACCGAGGGCTGCGGGATGTACAGCAGTTCCGCGGCGACCTGGCGGCCGTGCGAGACGCGGGAGCGCCGCACGATGTGCACGGGCTCGTCGCGGCCGGTCTCCAGCGCGTCGGCGACCGCGGCCGGCGGCACGGCCGTGGTGCAGTCGGCGGGCTGCCAGGCGTCCTCGGGGCCGCCCGGCCAGGTGTGCGGGCCGGTGCCGAGGGAGACGCCCATGCGGGGCGGCGCGACGGTCGTACCGACACCGCGGCGGCGCTGCAGCCTGCCTTCGAGTTCGAGCTGCTCCAGTGCCTGGCGGAGCGTGGCGCGGGCGACGCCGAAGCGGGCCGCGAGGTCGCGCTCGTTCGGAAGGATCTCCCCCACCGAGAACTCCGAGTCGAGCGCTTCGCTGAGCACCGTCTTGAGATGCCAGTACTTCGGTTCCTGCACCGATTCCAGCTGCGTGGTCCCCACCCTGTCCTCCGCATCGCCGTGGTCGGCAGCGTTTTAGCGCCCTTGTTTATTAAAGGTTGTTGCACTTCTCTGCGACCATAGGGCGGCCCTGATACTTGGTCAAGACCAATGCCGGGAACGTTCACGGGGCGTGTCCGGCGGGAGGCGCCGACCGTCTCGGCGGGGTGTCTAGGCGGCTGTCAGCGACCGCAGCTTGTCGGGGTTGCGGACGACGTAGACCGACTGCACGCGGCCGTCGGCCACCTCGAGCTGGAAGACGGAGTCGGGCCTGCCGCCGGACAGGATCAGCGCGGCCGGGCCGCCGTTGAGCTCCAGGAACCGCACGGACAGGCCCGGGACGCCCTTCTGCGCGACACCGACGAGGAAGCGGCCCACCTTGTCGGCGCTGTGCAGGACCCGCAGCGGCGCTTGCGACTTGCCGCCGCTGTCGCCGACGAGCCGGACCTCCGGGGCGAGTAGCGCCATCAGGCCCTCGAGGTCGCCGCCGGCCGCCGCGGCGAGGAACCGCTCGGTGAGGTCGCGGCGTTGCGCGGGGTCGACCTCGTAGCGGGGGCGCCGCTCCTCGACGTGCTTGCGGGCCCGCCCGGCCAGCTGACGCACCGCCGGTTCGCCGCGGTCGAGCATGGCGGCGATGTCGGCGTACGGGAAGGCGAAGGCCTCGCGCAGCACGAACACGGCCCGCTCCAGCGGTGACAGCGACTCCAGCACGACGAGGACGGCGACGGAGACGGTGTCGGCGAGCACGGCCCGCTCGGCGGTGTCGGGCACGGTGTCGCCGAAGTCGGTGACGTACGGCTCGGGCAGCCAGGGGCCGACGTACGTCTCGCCGCGTGCCTTGATCTGGCGCAGGCGGTCGATGGCGAGCCGGGTGGTGATCCGCACGAGGTAGCCGCGCGGTTCGCGGACGTCCTCGCGCGGTGCGCCGGACCAGCGCAGCCAGGCCTCCTGGACCACGTCCTCCGCGTCGGCGACGCGTCCCAGCATGCGGTACGCGACGCCCAGCAGGACGGGACGGTGGGCTTCGAAGACGTCGGTCGCGGTCTCGGTGGTCACGGCCCCATCCCAGCCCACCGATGGTGCCCTGTCCAGGCGGAACCACCCCTTCCCGGACAGAATGGCCGGCAGGACGCCGGTGATCGGCGGCACGGCTGCGGAGGTGGCGATGCGGTACGCGGTGCTGGGCACGGGGCAGGTCGGGCGCACGCTCGGCGGACGGCTGGTGGAGCTGGGCCACGAGGTGCGGCTCGGTTCGCGCACGCGGGACAACACGGCCGCCGTGCAGTGGGCCGCTTCGGCCGGCCCGGGGGCGGGCGCGGGGACGTTCGCGGAGGCGGCGGAGTTCGGTGAGGTCGTGGTGAACGCGGTCGGCGGGCGGGTGGCGCTCGCCGCGCTGGAGGCGGCCGGGGCGGACAACGTCGACGGGAAGCTCGTCGTGGACGTGTCCAACCCGCTGGCCTTCGAGGAGGGCGAGTTGCGGCTGTCCCCGGTCGAGTCGGACAGCGTGGGCGAGCAGATCCAGCGGGCGTTTCCGCACGCGCGCGTGGTGAAGTCGCTCAACACGGTCAACTGCCGGGTGATGGTGGATCCGGCCAGTGTGCCGGGCGAGCACAACGTCTTCGTCTGCGGGGACGACCCGGGCGCCAAGGAGCAGGTGACGGCGCTGCTCGGGGAGTTCGGCTGGCCCGCGGAGCGCGTCCTGGACCTGGGCGGCATCCGGGCGGCCCGAGCCGTGGAGATGTGGCTGCCGCTGTGGGTCGGCCTGTTCCAGAAGTTCGGGCACGGTGAGTTCAACCTGGAGGTGCGGCGGGCCCGTTGAGCGGCCCGGCGCCGTGAAGCCGGCGCCCCCAGGGGGCTACCCGCGAGTAGCAATCGCTGACAAGCTGTCTACGGCGTCCGTCAGCGAGTACAGCCGAGGAGCACCCCATGTCCGCCACCGTCTCCTTCGAAGTCGCCTCCGCGCGGGGCGAGCAGAGCGTGACCCTGTCCTACACACGCCGGGGCAGCGGCGAACCGCTGGTCCTGCTGCACGGCATCGGCCACCACCGGCAGGCGTGGGAACCGGTGATCCCCGCGCTCGCGGCCGAACGCGACGTGATCGCCGTGGACCTGCCCGGTTGCGGCGATTCACCGGCGCTCCCGGACGGCATGGCGCACGACCTGCCCACGATGAGCGCGGTCCTGAAGGCACTCTTCGGGGCGCTGGAGATCGACCGGCCGCACGTGGCGGGCAACTCGCTGGGCGGCCTGCTGGCGCTGGACCTGGCCCGGGCCCGGCTCGTCCGCTCGGTCACCGCCCTGTCCCCCGCGGGGTTCTGGAACGAGGCCGAGCGCCGCTACGCCTTCACCGTGCTGTCGACGATGCGGCAGATCGCCCGCCGCATGCCGCAGCCGGTGGTCGAGCGACTGGCCCGCCCGGCCCTCGGCCGCACCCTGCTGACCAGCACCATCTACGCCCGCCCGGGCCGCCGCTCCCCCGAGGCCGTGGTCGCCGAGACGCTCGCGCTGGCCCGGGCCCAGGGCTTCTCCGAGACGCTGCACTCCGGCCGGACCGTGCAGTTCACCGACGACATCGTGGGCACGCCGGTCACCGTGGCGTGGGGCAGCCGGGACCGGCTGCTCATCCCCCGCCAGGGCGTGCGCGCCAAGGGCGTGATCCCGCGGGCCAGGCTGGTACGGCTGCCCGGCTGCGGCCACGTCCCGATGAACGACGACCCGGCGCTGGTGGCCCGGGTGGTCCTCGACGGCAGCCGCTGACCCGCACCGGGGGCGGCAAACCCTCCCAGGTCTCCCCTCTCATGGGCACCCTCTAAGGTCTCCCCTCATGAGACCAGTGCAGCGGGACCCGGGCGACGGTTCGGCGTCCGCCGCCTGGGAGCTGCTGCTCCCCGCCGCCTCGGCCCCGGCACGCACGCGTGGCCGTTCCCTTCAGGCGGCACTGCGCGAGGCGGTCCGCTCCGGCCGGCTCGCGCCGGGCACCCGGCTGCCGTCGAGCCGGGACCTCGCGGCGGACCTGGGAGTCTCGCGGGGGCTGGTCACGGAGGCGTACGAGCAGCTGACGGCCGAGGGGTATCTGCGCAGCGGCCGGGGAGCCGGGACCTGGGTGGGCGCGGCGGTCCGGGCCGCCCGGCCTCGGGCGCACGACCTGGCTCCGCGCATCCCCGGCGCCCGGGCGGACTTCGTGCCCGGGACGCCGGACCTGGCTCTGTTCCCGCGCGCGGCGTGGGCCGCCGCGCAGCGCGGTGTGCTGGCGGAACTGCCGCACCAGGAGCTGGGCTACCCCGATCCGCGCGGGCTGCCGAGACTGCGGACCGCGCTGGCCGAACTGCTCGCCCGGCGGCGGGGCGTGGTGGCCGACCCAGAGCGGATCGTGGTCGTCTCCGGGGTGGCCCAGGCGACGGCGCTGCTCGGTTTGGCGCTGCACGCGCGCGGGGTACGCGCCGTCGGCGTGGAGGACCCGGGCAGTCCCCAGCACGACGCCCTGTACGCCTCGGCCGGCGTCACCGCCGTACCGCTGCCGCTGGACGACGAGGGGGTCGCCCTGGAGCCGCTGCGGTCCTCGGGTGTACGGGCCGTCGTGACGACTCCGGCCCACCAGTTCCCCACCGGCCTCGCCTACTCGGCCCGGCGGCGCGCGGAACTGCTCGACTGGGCACGGTCGGTGGACGGCATCGTCCTGGAGGACGACTACGACGGCGACTTCCGTTACGACCGTGCTCCCGTCGGCGCGCTCCAGGGCCTCGACCCGGACCACGTCGCCTACACGGGTTCGGTCAGCAAGTCCCTCGCGCCGGGCCTGCGGCTGGGCTGGCTGCTGGTGCCGGAGTCCTGGACGGAGGAGGTCGTCGAACGCAAGCGCACGATGGATCTCGGCCATCCGGCGCTCGACCAGGCCCTGTTCGCCCGGTTCCTGGAGCGCGGCGACTACGACCGCCAGTTGCGCCGCTGCCAGCGCGCCTACCGCGACCGGCGTGACGCGCTGGTCGCCGCCCTGGACGCGCACTTCCCCGGCTCGGAGGTGTCCGGGATCGCCGCGGGCCTGCACGTGATCGTGACGCTGCCGCGGCGGTACGGGCCCGAGGAGCGGTTCCTCGCGCGGGCGGCGCAGGCGGGGGTGGCGGTGCGCCCGCTCTCGGCCTACGCCCACGCGCCGGCCGGGACCGAGGGGGACAAGGAGATCCGGCTGGTCCTCGGCTACGCCCATGTGCCGCCCGCCCGGATCGCCGAGGGCGTGCGCCTGATGGCCGAGGCGGCGACCGCGTGAGCCGACCGGTTCGCGCGTTCCCTCACCCCGCGGTCAGTTGTTCACTTGGGGTTCGTGTGCGCGCCGCGGCGTGCCAGTAGGTGTGGCTCCGCACACTTGGCCGGATCCCGTCCCTGGAGGCGCATCCATGTCACACCGTCCGTTGCCCGGGCGCCGTAGCGTCCTGCGGGGCTCCCTCGCCGCGTCGGCGGCCCTGTCCCTGCCCACCGCTCTCGGCGCGGCGCCCGCCTTCGCCCGCTCCGGGCGCCCGACGGCGGGGTGGGGTGTGCAGGCGGGAGACGTGACCTGCGACTCCGGTCTGCTGTGGGTGCGTTCCGACCGGCCGGCCCGCATGATCGTCGAGACGTCGGCGACCGAGTCGTTCCGCAACACCCGCAGCTGGCACGGCCCGCTGCTGGGCCCCGGCACCGACTTCACCGGCACGACACGGCTGCGCGGACTGCCGTCCGGTGAGCAGATCCACTACCGCGTGCTGCTCGCCGACCCCGACGACCCGCGCCGCACCGGCGAGCCGGTCACGGGCACGTTCCGCACGGCGTCCGCCAAGCGCCGTGACGGCGTGCGGTTCGTCTGGTCCGGCGACCTGGCGGGGCAGGGCTGGGGCATCAATCCGGAATTCGGCGGCTACCGCATCTACGACGCCATGGGCGCCCTCGACCCGGACTTCTTCCTCTGCAGCGGCGACAACATCTACGCCGACGGCCCGATCACCGGCACCGTCACCCTGCCCGACGGCCGGACCTGGCGGAACGTCACGACCGAGGAGAAGGCCAAGGTCGCCGAGACCCTCGCGGAGTTCCGCGGCAACTTCCGCTACAACCTGCTGGACGAGAACCTGCGGGCCTTCAACGCCCGGGTCCCGTCCATCGTCCAGTGGGACGACCACGAGGTCGTCAACAACTGGTACCCGGGCGAGATCCTCACCGACGCCCGCTACACCGAGAAGCGCGTCGACGTGCTCGCCGCCCGCGCCCGCCAGGCCTTCTCCGAGTACTTCCCGATCTCCACGCTGCGCCGCCCCGACGGCCGCGTCTACCGGGTGCAGCACCACGGACCGCTGCTGGACGTCTTCGTCCTGGACATGCGCACCTACCGCAACGCCAACTCCCCGGGCGACCAGCCGGCCGACCCGCAGGGCATCCTCGGCCGCGAGCAGCTGGAGTGGCTCAAGCGCGAGCTGTCCCGCTCCCGGGCGGTGTGGAAGGTGATCGCCTCCGACATGCCGATCGGCCTCGTCGTCCCGGACGCGCCGAACATCGAGGCCGTCGCCCAGGGCGACCCGGGCAAGCCGCTGGGCCGCGAGCTGCAGATCGCCGAACTGCTGCGGTTCGTCAAGCACCGCCGGATCACGGGCACGGTGTGGCTGACCGCCGATGTGCACCACACGTCGGCGCAGCACTACCAGCCGTCCAGGGCGGCCTTCACCGACTTCGAGCCGTTCTGGGAGTTCGTCTCGGGCCCCCTCAACGCCGGTGCCTTCCCCGCGAGCGCGCTCGACGGCACCTTCGGCCCGGACCGCGTGTTCGTGAAGGCGCCGACGACCGCCAACGTCTCCCCCGCCGGCGGCTACCAGTTCTTCGGCGAGGTCGACATCGACGGCCACACCGGGGAGCTGACGGTGCGTCTGCGGGAGCAGGACGGCGCCGTGCTGTTCACAGAGACGCTCCAGCCGGGCCTGGTCGGCCAGTAGGTACGGAGCGCGACGTTTGAAGCGTTGACAAAGGGGGCAGACTGCCTCCTTTACCCACCGGTCACAATGCGTTCGCGATCACGCAACACCGTTCCGTCACAGTGGGTGCATGACGCGAGAAGTGACTCAAGTGACGCGCCCCGACGACAACTGCCGCCCCGCCACCTCGTGGCGGCGGGCCGCATCCGCGTTCCACGCCTGGCGGACACGACGCCAGGAACACGCACCGCCGACGAGTGATACCGGGTCCCCGGCACCGGAGCCGGTGCCGGGGGCGAACACGCTGTGGCGGATGCGGACCACGGTTCAGGACGAACCGGGGTCCCTGGCCGCGCTGTGCGCTGCCCTGGCCGGGCAGCGCGTCGACATCCTGAGCCTGCAGACGCACCCGCTGGCCACGGGCACGGTCGACGAGTTCCTGCTGCGGGGTCCGGCCGGTCTGCCGGCGTCCGAGGTCACCGCGGCCGTCGAGTCGGCCGGCGGCACCGACACCTGGATCGAGCGGGCCGACGCCCACGACCTGGTGGACGCCCCGACCCGGGTCCTCGGACTCGCCGCCCGCACCGCCCTGGACGCGGCGGAACTTCCGCTGGCCCTGCGGCAGTTGCTCGGCCGGTGCACGATCCGGTCCCGGCCCGCTCCGGCCGGCGGCGGCCGGGCCACGGGCGGCGGCCTCGTGGAGGGCGCCCTCGACGACACCGTGATGCGGCTGCGCGGCCCGGAAGGCGGCGTGATCACCGTCGAGCGGCCGTATCTGCCCTTCACCCCCACCGAGTTCGCCCGGGCCAGGGCCCTGGTGGAACTCGACGCCCGGCTCGGGCCGCGCCTGCCGCACGGCCGCGACGTGCTCACGCTCGCCGAGGGCAGCGACATCACCGTGCGGCGGGCCGACACCCGTGACCTCGAAGCGGCCAGGGCGATGCACGAGCGCTGCTCGGCGGGCACGCTGAGGCTGCGCTATCACGGGCCCGTCGGTGACGCCGACCGGTACCTCAACCACCTGCTCAGTCCGCGGTACGGCCGCACCCTCGCCGTGCAGACGGCCTCCGGGCGGGTCGTGGGCCTCGGTCACCTCCTGTGGGACGGTGACGAGACGGAGGTCGCGCTGCTCGTCGAGGACACCTGGCAGCGGCGGGGCGTCGGGGCGGAGTTGCTGCGCAGGCTGGTGGGGATGGCAGTCGATGCCGGGTGCTCGAGTGTGTATGCCGTGACGCAGGCGTCCAACACGGGGATGGTCGCGGCCATGCGCGGGCTGGGGCTGCCGCTCGACTACCAGGTCGAGGAGGGGACGCTGGTGATCACGGCGCGGCTGGGTGAGGCGGTCGTGACGGCGGCGGCGGAGGAGCTGGGGAGCACCTCCGCGCCGTGAGACGTCCGTCAGTGGGCGGGTGCGGGTTCGTTGTGGCTTGTCGCGCAGTTCCCCGCGCCCCTATGGGGGCGTTGTCCCAAGGCTGCGTCGAGATCCGACCAGAGGTCCTCCACGTCCTCCAGGCCCACCGACATGCGCAGGAGCCGGTCGCTCACGCCGGCTTCCCTGCGGTCGTCCGGGTCGACGATCCGGTGGCTGATGGAAGCCGGGTGCTGGATGAGGGTGTCCACGCTGCCGAGGCTGACCGCCGGGGTGATCAGGCGCACCGCGCCGATCACCTCGTGCGGGTCGCCGTACACCTCGAAGGCGACCATCGCGCCGCCGATGCGCGGGTAGTGGACTCGGGCGACCCGCGGGTCGGCGGCGAGGCGGCGGACGATTTCGGCCGCCGTGGCGGAGGCCGCCCGGACCCGGACGGGAAGGGTGGACAGGCCGCGCAGCAGCAGGTAGCCGGCCAGCGGGTGCAGGACACCGCCCGTGGCGAAGCGCACCTGCCGCAGCCGGCCCGCGAACTCCTCGTCGCAGGCCACCACGCCCGCGAGGACGTCGCCGTGCCCGCCGAGGTACTTGGTGGCGCTGTGCAGGATCAGCCGGGCCCCTTGCTCGGCGGGGCGCTGGAGGACCGGGGTGGCGAAGGTGTTGTCGACGAGCAGCGGCACCGAGCCGCAGGCGTGCGCGACGGCCCGCAGGTCGACCTCGGCGAGCGTGGGGTTGGCCGGGGACTCGACCAGGACCAGTCCGGTGTCCGGGCGCAGGGCGTCGGCGACGCCGGCCGGGTCGGTCCAGGTCACCTCGGAGCCCAGCAGCCCGGCGGTGAGCAGGTGGTCGCTGCAGCCGTAGAGGGGGCGGACGGCGACGACGTGCCGCAGTCCCATGGAGCCGCGGACGAGCAGGACGGCGCTGAGTGCGGCCATGCCGCTGGCGAAGGCCACCGCCGCCTCGGTGCCCTCCAGCCGGGCCAGGGCGGTCTCGAAGCGGGCGACGGTCGGGTTGCCCAGCCGTCCGTAGACGGGCGGGCCGTCCGGCTCCGCGCCGGTGGCGGCGAACGCGTCGATCCGGGCCGCCTCACCGCGGCTGTCGTACGACGGGTAGGTGGTGGACAGGTCGATCGGCGGGGCGTGCAGCCCCTGCCGGGCGAGGTCGTCCCGCCCGGCGTGCACGGCCTCGGTGGCGAGGGCTCGCGGTGCGGTGCGTACGGCGTCGTGGGCGCGCGTGCTCGTTGTGTCCATGTCCATGGTGGGCAAGGGTGAACATCGGCCGGGCCGCCGGGTGCGGATCCCGTGCTACGTTCGGCCGATGGCTGAATCTGTCGTACTCGATCCGGTGGATCTCCATCTGTTGCGGCTGTTGCAGAACGACGCCCGGGCGACCTACCGGGATCTCGCCGCACAGGTCGGGGTGGCTCCCTCGACGTGTCTGGACCGGGTGACGCGGCTGCGCCGGTCGGGCGTGATCCTCGGGCACCGGCTGGAACTGGATCCGGCCAAGCTCGGGCGGGGACTGGAAGCCCTGCTGTCGGTGCAGGTCAGACCGCACCGCCGGGAGCTGGTGGGACCGTTCGTGGAGCGGATCCGGGTGCTGCCGGAGTCGCGGACGGTGTTCCATCTGACCGGTCCCGACGACTATCTGGTCCATGTCGCGGTCGCCGACATGGCCGATCTTCAGCGGCTGGTGCTGGACGAGTTCACCTCGCAGCGGGAGGTGGCGCGGGTGGAGACCCGGCTGATCTTCCAGCAGTGGGAGTGCGGGCCGCTGCTGCCGCCTTCGCCCTCGGCTCAATCCGCGTGACGTGTGCGGTCCGCCGTACGAGGATGGCCGCATGTCTGAGATCAAGAGCCCGCTGCCCCGAGAGGTCGCCGACGCGTACGTCGACGAGCTCGTCGCCCTCGACCCGATCACCGGCACGTTCCTCGGCGACAAGGAGAGTTCGAGCAGGCTGCCCGACACCTCGCCCGCGGGGCAGGAGGCGCTCGCGGAGCTGGCGCGGCGGACGCTGGCCCGGCTGGACGAGGCCGAGCGGCTGCCCGGCGCGGACAGTGACATCGAGCGCCGGTGCGCGCGGCTGCTGCGCGAGCGGCTGGGCGCCGAACTCGCGGTGCACGAGGCCGACGAGAGCCTGCGTTCGGTCAGCAATCTGAGCTCGATCGCGCACGCGGTGCGGCAGGTCTTCACCGTGACGCCCGCGCAGACGGAGGAGGACTGGGCGGCGATCGCCGAGCGGCTGCGCGGCGTCCCGGCCGCGCTGGAGGGCTACCGGGAGTCCCTGGCGCTCGGCCTGGAGCGGAAGCTGTACGCCGGGCCCCGCGCCACGGCCACCTTCGTGACGCAGCTCGGTGAGTGGGCCGACGCGGACGGCGAGGGGCACGGCTGGTTCGAGCAGTACGCGGCGGCCGGCCCCGAGTCCCTGCGCTCCGAGCTGGACGCGGCCGCCCGCTCGGCCACCGAGGCGGTGGCACGGCTGCGCGACTGGATGCGGGACGTGTACGCGCCGACGATCGAGGGCGCGCCGGACGTGGTGGGCCGGGAGCGCTACGCGCGCTGGGTGCGCTACTTCAACGGCACGGACCTCGACCTGGACGAGGCGTACGCCTACGGCTGGTCCGAGTACCACCGGCTGCTCGGCGAGATGAAGAGCGAGGCCGAGAAGATCCTGCCGGGCGCCGGCACGCCGTGGGAGGCGCTGGCCCACCTCGACGCGCAGGGCACGCACATCGAGGGTGTCGACGAGGTCCGCGACTGGCTGCAGAGCCTGATGGACGAGGCGATGGACGCGCTCGACGGCACCCACTTCGACCTGGCCGAGCGGGTGCGCCGGGTGGAGTCGCGCATCGCCCCTCCGGGCAGCGCCGCGGCCCCCTACTACACGCCGCCGTCGGACGACTTCTCCCGCCCGGGCTGCACCTGGCTGCCCACCATGGGCGAGACGCGTTTCCCGGTGTACGACCTGGTGTCGACCTGGTACCACGAGGGCGTGCCCGGCCACCACCTCCAGCTGGCCCAGTGGAAGCACGTGGCGCAGAACCTCTCCCGCTACCAGGCGAGCGTCGGCATGGTCAGTGCCAACGCGGAGGGCTGGGCGCTGTACGCGGAACGGCTGATGGACGAACTGGGCTTCCTGACCGACCCGGAGCGCCGGCTCGGCTACCTGGACGCCCAGATGATGCGGGCGGTGCGCGTCATCATCGACATCGGCATGCACCTGGAGCTGACGATCCCGGACGACTCGCCCTTCCACCCGGGTGAGCGCTGGACGCCCGAGCTGGCGCAGGAGTTCTTCGGCTCGCACAGCAGCCGCCCGGCCGACTTCGTGGAGAGCGAGCTGACCCGCTACCTGTCCATGCCGGGCCAGGCCATCGGCTACAAGCTCGGCGAGCGCGCCTGGCTGCTGGGCCGCGAGAACGCCCGCGCCCGCCACGGCGATGCCTTCGACCTCAAGGCCTGGCACATGGCGGCGCTGTCCCAGGGGTCGCTCGGTCTGGACGACCTGGTGGACGAACTGTCGCAGCTGTAGGCGCGTCGGCGGGGCGCCACCGTCGCGGAGGCAGGATGGCGGCGCCTCCGCGGGGGCGCCGCCGGCGCGGAGCCTGGATGGCGGCGCCTGCCCGGGGGTGTCGCTAGCGCGGCGCCAGGAAGCGCAGCTCGATCAGGTCCAGCCAGGTCTCCGGGCCCGGCTGGACTCTCGCCGCGCGGACCGCGTATCTGCCGGGTTCCAGGGCCACCCGGACCTGGTCGGTGTCCGCGAGGCCCCTGCCGGGCCAGGCCGCGTCGAAGAGGCGGACGGGCCCGGGCACCTTCCAGGTGGTCTCCGGTCCCCACTCCGCCGTGGCGGTCGCCGGCGGGACGCTCGCCAGGAGTTCGTGCTCGGAGCCGGCGGCGCACCACCGGACGAGCATGCCCCGGTCGGGCAGGTAGGCGGTCGAGGCGGGCTCGTCGCCCAGGACCAGGGCGGTGCAGTCGCCGACCGGGAGGAGCCCGACCTGGCCGTCCACCTCGCAGGCCCGGTCGTAGTCCGAGGCCGTCTCCTCGCCGTCGGCACCCGCCCAGAACGGCAGGACCGTCTCCGGCACCGCTATCAGCGGTCCGCCGCCCGACTCCACCCATTCCACTGCGCCCGGCTCCGCGTATCGCACCATGATGCAAGAACCTACAGGGTCAACTCGCGTCCCAGGAGCGGGGGTTCAGCAGCCGCAGGCGCCGGCGTCCACGGGCGCCGTCAGGGGGTCAGGGGCCCGGCGCCCGCGCCCCTGCCAGGTCTCGAACTCCAGGCCCTCGCGCACCCAGTACTCGAAGCCTCCGAGCATCTCCTTGACCCGGTAGCCGAGTTCGGCGAGGGCCAGGGCCGCGCGGGCCGCGCCGTTGCAGCCGGGGCCCCAGCAGTACGTGACGACCGGCACCGACCGGTCGAGGAGCTGCCCGGCCTGCTCGGGGACGAGCGCGGTCGGCAGGTGGAGCGCGCCGGGGATGTGGCCCTGGTCCCACGCCTCGGTGGAGCGGGAGTCGACGAGGACGAAGCCGGGGTCGCCGCCGGCGTCGAGTGCGGCGGCGACGTCGGACACGTCGGTGTGGAAGGCGAGCCCGCCGCGGAAGTGGACGGCGGCCTCGGCCGGAGCGGCGGGGGCGACGCGCAGGACGGGGTTCACGGTGGTGGTCATGCGGCAAAACTACGGCCGCCGGTGCCGGCCCTGAAGTGACGATCCCCGGTACCCGGCTTGATCCGCCGGGGATTCCCCTGCTATCCCTCGGGCATGACCGAGTATTCCCCGGACGCCACCGACTGGCGCATTCTGGACGTCCTCCAGCGGGAGGGCCGGGCCAGTTTCGCCGAGCTGGCCCGGGCCGTCTCCATGTCCGCGAGCGCGGTCACCGACCGGGTGCGCCGCATGGAGGAGGCCGGGGTCATCCGGGGCTACGCGGCGGTGGTGGACCCGGAGCGGCTGGGCCTGCCGATCCTGGCGTTCGTGCGCCTGAGGTATCCGAACGGCAACTACAAGCCGTTCCACGACCTGGTCGCCGTCACGCCCGAGATCCTGGAGGCGCACCACGTCACGGGCGACGACTGTTTCGTCATCAAGGTCACGGCCCGCTCGATGCGCCACCTGGAGGAGGTGTCGGGGAAGATCGGGGCGCTGGGCTCGGTGACCACGAGCGTGGTGTACTCCTCGCCCCTCTCCCGGCGTCCCCTGGGGCGCTGACGTCAGCCGCTGCCGCGCTGGCGCAGCGTCGAGCCGGACCGGCCCTTGACGACCTCGAGCTGGGCGTGGATCCGCCGCCGCAGGTCGGCGACGTGGCTGACGATGCCGACGCTCCGGTCGCGTTCGCGCAGGGAGTCGAGGACATCCAGGACCTCGTCGAGGGTCTGGTCGTCGAGGCTGCCGAAGCCCTCGTCGATGAAGAGGGTGTCCAGCCGCACCCCGCCCGCCTCGTCCGTGACGACGTCCGCGAGGCCGAGGGCGAGGGCGAGCGAGGCGAAGAACGTCTCGCCGCCGGACAGGGTCGCGGTGTCGCGTTCGCGGCCGGTCCAGGCGTCGACGACGTGCAGTCCGAGCCCGCTGCGGCCGCGTCCGGTGCGGTCGTCGGAGTGGACGAGGGTGTAGCGGCCGGAGGACATGCGGCGCAGCCGGACGGTCGCGGCGGCGGCGACCTGCTCCAGCCGGGCCGCCAGGACGTACGACTCCAGGCGCATCCGGCGTTCGTTGTCCGCCGAGGTGCCCGCGGCGAGGCCGGCCATGCGCGCGACGCGGTCGTACTCCTCGCGCAGCGGCGCCAGCCGGCGCACGGAGGCGGTCGCCCGGGCGGAGAGCCGGTCGAGTTCGGCGCAGCGCCGGCCGGCGGCGTCGTGGGCGGAGGCGGCCTCCCGCAGCCGCCGGTCCGCCTCGTCGGCGGCCTGCTGGGCCGTTTCCGGGTCGGCCTGCGGCTCGCGGGCCGCCGCGGCCGTGTCGGCCTCGGCGAGGACGGCCCGTACGGCGGCGTCCTCGTGCTGCCAGGCGTCGAGACGGCGTTGCAGTTCGCGGTGGGCGGCGCTGTCCAGGAGGGCGTCGGCCGCGGCCTGCGGGGTCTCGAAACCGGCGCGGAAGGCGGCGTCGGCGAGCCGGGCGTCGGCGTCCTTGAGCCGCTGCGCGGTGTCCCCGGCCACCCTGGCGGTGTCGGCGGCGTCCGTGAGCAGCGCGGTGCGCCGCTCGAGCTGCGCGGCCCGCGCGGCGACGCTGTCCAGGGAGCCGCGCGCCCGGTCCAGCTCCTCCTCCAGCAAGGCCCGCTCGCGGTCCAGCCGCTCCCGGTGACCGACCCGGGAGGCGGTCCGGACGGCGGCCTCCTGCCGGGCGGCGAGGCGCCGTTCATGCTCCTGTCCGGCCTGCCGCAGCCGTTCCCGCGCGGTGTGCAGTTCGGCCGCGGCGCTCCGGGCCTGCGCATACTGCTCGTCCAACTCCGCCAATTCCTGCGCGAGTTGTTCGGTGGGGCTGTCACCGGCCTCCGCCGTCGCCGCGGCGAGGGCCTCCCTTACGACGGCGAGACGCCGTTCGTCCTCGGCGCGCTGCTCGTCGGCGCGCTGGTAGGCGGTGAGGGCGTGCTCCTCCGCCTCGCGGTCGACGTGCCCGGCCACCTTGCGGGCGGGGTCGGGATGTTCGGTGGCGCCGCAGACTGCGCAGGGTGCGCCGTCGGTGAGGTGTGCGGCCAGTTCGGCGGCGATGCCGTTCAGGCGCTGCTCCTTGAGCTCGAGCCAGTGCTGCTGGGCCCGGAGCGTGTCGTCCTGCGCGGTGCGGACCCGGTCGACCGCCCGGTCCGTGTCCTGGGCGAGCTGGTCGCGCACGCGGGCCGCCCTCAGCCGCTGCTGTGCGGGCTCGCGCCGTTCGGCGAGCTGCTCGGCGAGAGCGGCGGCCCGCTGCGCGGTCTCGACCCCGGTCTGGAGGGTGGTGCGCGTCTCCTCCCAGCCGTCGAGCCAGGCCTCCGCCTCGTGCAGGAGATCGGCGTCGGCGCGCTCCTGGCGGTCCAGGCCGGCGCGCTCGTCGAGGAGTTCGGCCAGGCGCAGCTCGGCCCGGCGGGCCGCGTCGAGCCCGCCCAGTTCCTCGGCGGCGCGGCGGGCGGCGGCTGCCAGCCCGGCCGCGCCCGCGTCGGCGAAGGTGTCCGGGAGCAGGGCACGCGCGCGTGCCTCGGCGGCGGCCGCACGGCGGTGTTCGGCTTCGGCGGAGTCCCGCAGGTCCAGGGCGGGCGCGACCGCTTCGGCCTTGCGGGCGCGCTCCATGAGCGCCTGGGCCTCCCGGTAGGCCTCGGCTCCCTGCTCCAGGCGCGCCGCCCGTTCCCGCGCCTGCGCGAACCGCTTCTGGAGCCGGGCGAGTTCGCGTACGGCGTCCAGGGCGCGGCCGGCGGCGGCCTGTGCGGACTCGGCGGCGGTGAGCGTGCAGGCGGCGACGGTGAGCTGCTCGCGGGCGGTGCTGCGGGCGAGGGCGGCGGCGTTCAGTACGGCCTCGGCGAGCCCCGGTTCGCCCGGGGCCAGGTCCGGCAGGTCCATGGCGTCGCCTGCGGCCTGCTGCATGCGGTGGGCGTCGGCCAGCAGTTCCGCGTCCCCGTCCCGCACCTGGGTCTCGGTGGTGCGGCGCCGCTCGGCGAGGCGCTTCTCGACGTCGGCGAAGCGGCGGGTGTCGAACAGGCGGCCCAGCAGTTTGCCGCGGGCCTCGGCGTCGGCGCGCAGGAACCGGGCGAAGTCGCCCTGCGGCAGCAGCACGACCTGGCAGAACTGCTCCCGGCTCATGCCGAGCAGCTGGGTGATCTCCTCACCGATCTCCTGGTGGGAGCGGCTGAGGTCCTTCCAGGCCCCGGCGGGCGCGTCGTACTCGCGCAGCCAGGTCTGGGCCTTGTCCAGCGTGGTGCCGGTGCCGCGTTTCTTGGGGCGTTCCCAGGGCGGCTGGCGGGTGACCTCGAGGCGGCGTCCGGCGACGGTGAGGTCGAGGGTGACCTCGGTGCGGGTGGTGGGTGCGGCGTGGTCGCTGCGCAGGGCCGTGCCCTGACCGCCGCCCTGCCGGGCGCCCGGCACCGAGCCGTAGAGCGCGTAGCAGACGGCGTCGAGGACGGAGGTCTTGCCCGCGCCGGTGGGGCCGTGCAGCAGGAACAGCCCGGCCGCCGACAGGTCGTCGAAGTCGACGGTCTGGGTGCCGCCGAAGGGTCCGAAGGCGGTGAGGGTGAGCCGGTGGAGCCTCACCGGGCCACCTCCCGTACGGTCTCGTCGGCGCGCACCGCGTCGAACGCGTCTCGCAGCACACACTGTTCGTGCGGGTCGGGCCCGGTGCCGCGCACATGGGCGACGAAGTCCTCGGCGATCTGCTGGTCGCTGCGGCCGGCGAGGCGCCGGGCGTACGACACCTCGGACTCGGCGTCGTCGCGGTCGGGGTCGAAGACGAGGCTGAGGGTGTGCGGGAAGCGCTCGGTGAGCCGGGCCATCGGGTCGGCCGGGCGGACGGGGTCGGTCAGGGTCGCCTCGACCCACGCCTCCTCCTGCCGTGCCAGGTCCGGGTCGGCGAGCAGGTCCTCCAGGGTGCCCCGGATCCGGGCCAGGGCGCGGGGCACCGGGCAGTCGACGCGCTCGGCGTCGAGGGAGCCGTCCGCGGCCAGGTCGACCAGCCACATGCTCTTGCGGTGGGCGGCCTCGGAGAAGGAGTAGGGCAGCGGGGAGCCGGAGTAGCGGACGCGGTCGGTGAGGGTCTGGCAGCCGTGCAGGTGCCCGAGCGCCACGTAGTCGACGCCGTCGAACACCCCGGCCGGCACCGCGGCGACGCCGCCGACGGTGATGTCCCGCTCGCTGTCGCTGGGTTCGCCGCCGGTGACGAAGGCGTGCGCGAGGACGACGGAGCGGGTGCCGGGCGCGCGGGCGGCGAGGTCGGCGCGGACCCGGTCCATGGCGGCGCTGAGCACGGCCTCGTGCCCGGCCTTCTCCACGCCGAACTCGTCCTTCACCAGGGCCGGTTCGAGATAGGGCAGCCCGTAGAAGGCGACGTCGCCGTCGCCGTCGGCGAGCACGACCGGGGTGCCCGCCGCCGACGGCTCGGTCCGCAGGTGGATGCCGGCCCGCCCGATCAGCCCGGCTCCGACGCCGAGCCGGCGGGCCGAGTCGTGGTTCCCGGAGATCATCACCGTGGGCACGCCGAGCGCGGCGAGGCGGTGCAGGGCGTCGTCGAACAGCTCGACCGCGGCCAGCGGCGGCACGGCCCGGTCGTAGACGTCTCCCGACACGACCACCGCGTCCACGGCGCGCTCCCGCACGGTGGTGACGAGGTGGCCGATGAACTCGGCCTGGGCGCCGAGCATGTTCACCCGGTGGAAGGCCCGGCCGAGATGCCAGTCGGAGGTGTGCAGCAGCCTCAAGACGCCGCTCCGGCCTGCATGTCTCCCCCTGCTTTCCGCACAACCCGCCCGAGCCGGTACGGCTCGCTGTCAGCACCCACCACGCTAACGCGTGCGGGCACCCGCTCCCCCACGAACCCCGGCATTTCACGCCCGCTCGGGGCCAATTCGACGGACATGTCCGTATGTGTACCGCGCCAAGGCGCGAGGCGGAGCCGCCGTCACGCGTCCCCGTACGCCTCCCCGCCCGCCTCGAAGGCGGCCGTGCCGGCGGTGGCGTCGGCGAGCCAGGACCGGAAGGCGGGCACGTCGGCGTCCGGGAGGGCGATCTCGAGGGTGACGGCCTCTCCGTAGCGCACATCCCGGACATCGCGCCCGCCGGTGCGCAGATCGTTCTCCAGCTTGCCGGCCCGCTGGTGGTCGACGGTGACCGTGGCCAGCCGGTACCTGCGGCGGGTGCGGGTGCCGAGGGTGTCCAGGGCCTCGCCGACCGCCCCGCCGTACGCCCGGATGAGCCCGCCCGCGCCGAGTTTGACCCCGCCGAAGTAGCGGGTGACGACGGCGACGACGTACCGCATGTCGCGGCGCAGCAGCATCTGGAGCATGGGGACGCCGGCGGTGCCGCCGGGTTCGCCGTCGTCGCTCGCCTTCTGGACGGAGGCGTCGGCGCCGATGACGTAGGCCCAGCAGTTGTGGTTGGCGTCGGCGTGCTCCTTGCGGACCGCGGCGATGAAGTCCTGAGCCTCCTGCTCGGTGGCCGCCGGGGCGAGGGCGCACAGGAAGCGTGAGCGGTTGACCTCGGTCTCGTGCACGCCGGCGCCGGCGACCGTGCGGTATTCGTCGGGCATACGGCCAGCCTATGCGCGGGTCCGGGGCTACTTCTTGGCGCCCCGGGGCACGGTCACGGACGTGAGCAGCGCGCTGCCGGGGGCGAGCTCCCGCCAGGCCGTGCCGCGCCAGGCCAGGACGGCGATCGCCGACGTGGGGAACTTCGTGCGGACCTGCTCCAGGGTGTCGTCGAGGCCGTCGCCGGCGAGGGCCAGGACCAGTTCCTCCAGGCCGGGGTTGTGCCCGAGCAACAGCAGCGTCTCCACCGCGGCGGGCACCTGGTGCACCACGGCCAGCAGGCCGGAGGGTCCGGCGGCGTACAGCCGCCGGTCGTGCCGGACCGGCGGGGGCGTGCCCCACTCGGCGGCGGCGAGGTCCCAGGTCCGCCGGGCGCGGACGGCGGTGGAGCACAGCGCCAGGTCGGGCAGGAGGTCGGCGTCGGCCAGGGCGCGCCCGGCCGCGGGGGCGTCCCGGCGGCCGCGCGGGGCGAGGGGGCGTTCGTGGTCGACGACGTCCAGGGGCCAGGTGGACTTGGCGTGCCGCAGCACGATCAGGCGGCGCAGCGGGCCCGCCTCGGAGCGTTCGATCATGACGTTGATCCCAGGTCGCGGGTGAGGTCGAGGCCGAGGAGCCGGTCGGCGTAGGCATAGGTCTCGAAGCGGGCGCCGTCCGGCAGTTCCGGCGCGGTCTCGACCTGACGCAGGACGTCCAGTACGCGCGGGACGTCCAGGTCGTCGTCCCAGGCGTCGCGCAGCCGTCCGCGCACGTCGTCGGGGACCGGCCGTGAGGGCTGCCGGGCCCAGCGGGCGACCGCGCCGCGCCAGCGGGCGAGGGTGGCGTGGGCGTCGTCGAGTGCGGCCGCCTCCAGCCGGAGGGGGGTGCCGTGGTGCCGGCTGAGCAGGGCGAGGCGCAGGACGGCGGGGTCACAGGGGTGGGGCGGGCCCGGCTCCGCGGGTGCGACGGCGATCCGCACCCCGTCGGGTGCCGCGCCGTCCTCGGCGGTGACGTGGACGACCTGGGACTCGCCGAGTCCGGCACCGAGGGCGGGGCCGTCCTCGAAGGGGCGGATGCCGAGCGTCGTGGCGTCCGCGCGCAGCTCTGCCTGCCGGTGGCCACCGGTCAGCAGCGCCCACACGGGTGTGCCGCCGAGCTCCAGGGTCCGCACCAGCAGGTCCCCGACGAGCAGCACGCGCAGGTTCGTCGTGTCGGAGCCGGGTGCGTGCACCTCGACACGCGTCAGGCCCCGGCGGGCCGGGGCGGCGTCGACCGGCTCGCGGGTTCGGGCGTCGATGATGCGCAGCACGAGGCGAGCGTAGGCGGGTGGGCGGGCATGCGCGGGCAGGTTCGGCGTTTCCGGCCGCCGTGGCGCGATCGGCCCCGCCCGCGGTGGGTCCGGCCGCTCCTGTCAGGGCAGCGTGCCCAGGAACCGCACATGAGGCCTGCCCTCGGGCCCGTCGGGGCCGACGGCGGCCCGCACCCCATAGACGTCGGCGACGAGCTCGGCCGTGAGGACGTCGCCGGGAGTGCCGGCGGCCACGACCCGCCCCGCGGACAGCACGACGACCCGGTCGCAGTACATCGCCGCGAGGTTGAGGTCGTGCAGGGCGACGACCGTGGTGACCGGCAGGCCCGTGACCAGGGTGAGGAGGTCCAGCTGGTGGTGGGATTTGCACCGGATTCCGTGACCCACGTCCATGGGTTCGAATGGCCTCGGCAAGCTGTCACGGAGGCCGGCCGGGGAATCACCGCGCGACCGCCGCCGTTGCACGAGGAGCAGTTCGTTCACGACTTCCGAGGAGGCCGCCGGTGTACGGCGACGAGGCAACGGTCCGCAGGATCCTCACCGAGCTCGGCGACACCTGGGCCGTGGTGGGCCTGTCGTCGAACCAGCGGCGCGCGGCGTACGGCGTCGCCGCGGTGCTCCAGCGCTTCGGCAAGCGCGTGGTGCCGGTGCATCCGAAGGCGGAGACGGTGCACGGGGAGAAGGGCTACGCGAGCCTGGCGGACATCCCCTTCGACGTGGATGTCGTCGACGTGTTCGTCAACAGCGACCTCGCCGGAGCCGTCGCGGACGAGGCGGTCGCCAAGGGCGCGAAGGGCGTCTGGTTCCAGCTCGACGTCATCGACGAGGCGGCGTACGACCGGGCCCGCGCGGCGGGCCTGGAGATGGTGATGGACCGCTGCCCGGCGATCGAGATCCCACGGCTGTCCCATCACGGCGTACGGAAACCCTGAAGGCCCGGGCCTCGGCCTCCCCGTCCGGGGAGGTCGGGCGGAGCATCGAGGAGGCGGCCGTCGCGGAGGTGCCCGTCCACCGACCGGCCTCCATACTGTGCGCATGACCCAGCCCCCGCCTCCCGTCAACTCCGGCGCCCCGCAACGCTTTGCGGTCGTCGTCGTGGGTGCCGGCCCCGCGGGTCTGACTGTCGGCAACATTCTGCGGGCCGCGTCCGTGGACTGCCTGGTGCTGGAGACCGAGAGCCGGGAGTTCGTCGAACAGCGGCCCCGGGCCGGGGTCATCGAGGAATGGGCCGTGCGGGGCCTGGAGAAGCGGCGGCCTGCGGTGGCCGATCCCTCGCCCGGAACCTGCTGGACCGCGCGGAGCTGCACACCGCGTGCGAGTTCCGCTTCGACGGGGAGCGGTACCGGTTCCCGTACGGCGAACTGACGGGCAGTCATCACTTCGTCTACCCGCAGCCGTTGCTGGTGACGGACCTGGTGCACGAGTACGCCGACGTCCGCCGCGGCGCGATCCGCTTCGGCGTCCGGGACGTACGGGTCCACGACGTCGACGGCGACCGGCCGTCGGTGTCGTACACCTGCCCCGAGACGGGTCAACTCCAGTTCGTGCACTGCGACTTCGTCGCGGGCTGCGACGGGGCGCGCGGGGTGAGCCGGGCCTCGCTCCCGGCCGAGCGGGTCAGGATCGCGCGGCACGACTACGGCATCGGCTGGCTGGCCCTGCTCGCCGAGGCACCTCCGTCCACCGACTGCGTGCTGTTCGGCTGCCACGAGCGCGGCTTCGCAGGCCAGATGCCCCGCAGCCCGGAGGTGACCCGCTATTACCTCCAGTGCCCGCCGGGCGACGACGTGGAGAACTGGCCGCACGAGCGCGTCTGGCCTGAGCTGCGCGCACGGCTCGGGGCGGCAGGTGCGCCGCCGCCGGCCGAGGGCCGGCTGATCGAGAGGCGCGTGCTGGACATGCACGACTACGTGGTCGAGCCGATGGTGCACGGCCGGCTCTTCCTCGCCGGCGACGCGGCCCATCTGGTCGCCCCGATCGCCGCCAAGGGCATGAACCTCGCCCTGCACGACGCCTTCCTGCTCGGCGACGCCCTGGTCGCGCGGCTCACCACCGGTGACGGCGGCGGCCTCGACGGCTACGCGCAGGCGTGTCTGCGGCGCGTGTGGGACTACCAGGAGTTCTCGCAGTGGCTGTCCGAGGTCTACCACGGCGCCGCGGCCGGCGATCCGTTCCGGGCGGGCACCGCGCTCGCCCGGCTGCGCCGTCTGTTCACCTCGCCCACGGCGGCCGCCGCCTTCGCCGAGCAGTACCTCGGGACGGCGGCGCGCTACTGAGCGAGCGAGCCGTGCTCAGTCGTGCGGGGGCCGGTCGCTGAGCCGGTGGTCGGCCACGTTCAGCGCCTCGTCGACGAGCCGGCGCAGATGGCCGTCGCGCAGTGAGTAGACCACCCGGCGGCCCTCCTTGCGCGTGTCCACCAGGCCCGCGAGGCGCAGTCGCGCCAAGTGCTGACTGACGGCCGGCCGGGCCGCCCCGCACGCCTCGGTGAGCGTCGTGACGTCGGCCTCTCCCCCGGTCAGCGCGTGCAGCAGGGCGAGCCGGGTCCGGTCCCCGAGCAGGGCCAGCAGTTCGGCGGCGAGCGCGAACTGCTCCTCGCCGGGACTGCGCGGATGCGCCTCATGCGCATCATCCGCAGATGACAGGTGCATGCGTGCGCTCATACGCACATAATGGCGCCACGGGACGGGTACGTCCACTCTCGCGCACCGGAAGGGGATCCACGTGAGCGACCGGCACGGGCACGCCCACCCTCATGAGCACACTCCCGGGCACGATCACGGAAACCCGCCGGGGCACGACCACGGGCACGATCACGGGAACCCGCCCGGCCACTCCCCCGCGCACCGGCACGACCGGGGGCACCGTCACGACCGAGGGCACGACGACGGCCACGAGCACCGGCACGATCACGGCCACCGGCACGGCCTGCGCCACCGGATGGCCCATCTCCTCGCCCCGCACTCCCACGAGACGGCCGACAAGGTCGATTCCGCTCTGGAGTCCTCGGCCCGCGGGATGCGGGCCCTCTGGGTCTCGCTCGTCGTCCTCGGCGTGACGGCACTGGCGCAGGCGGTCGTGGTGGTGCTCTCCGGGTCGGTGGCCCTGCTCGGCGACACGGTGCACAACACCGCGGACGCGCTGACCGCCGTCCCGCTCGGGATCGCCTTCGTGCTGGGCCGGCGCGCGGCCACGCGCCGCTTCACCTACGGCTACGGGCGGGCCGAGGACCTCGCCGGTCTCGTGATCGTGCTGACGATCGCCGCGTCCGCGGCCTTCGCGGGGTGGACGGCCGTGGACCGGCTGCTGGATCCGCGCCCGGTCCAGCACGTCCCGGCGGTCGCCGTGGCCGCCCTCGTCGGCTTCGCCGGCAACGAGTGGGTGGCGCGCTACCGCATCCGCGTCGGCCGCTCGATCGGCTCGGCCGCGCTGGTCGCCGACGGGCTGCACGCCCGCACCGACGGCTTCACCTCCCTGGCCGTGCTGCTGGGCGCGGGCGGCTCGGCCCTCGGATGGCACCTGGCCGACCCCGTCGTCGGGCTGGCGATCACCGCGGCGATCGCGCTGGTGCTGCGGGACGCGGCCCGGGAGGTGTTCCGCCGGGTGATGGACGCCGTCGACCCGGCCCTGGTGGACCGCGCCGAGCGGGCGCTGAGAGAGGTGCCCGGGGTGCGTGGGGTGGGTGAGCTGCGGCTGCGCTGGATCGGCCACCGGCTGCGCGCCGAGGTGGCGGTCGTGGTGGACGGCGACGCGACGGTGCGCGAGGCCCATCGCATCGCCGTGGACGCCGAGCACGCGCTGCTGCACGAGGTACCCCGGCTGACCGCGGCCCTGGTGCACGCCGACCCCGAGCCGGCCCCCGGCGAGAGCGACCCCCATCTGCCGCTGGCCCACCACATCGCGGCGTAGGCCGGGAGACCCGGGACCTGCTGCCGCCTCCACCGCCGGCCGGCTCATCGTGGCGTCGGGTCAGGAGACCCCGAGCCCCTCCAGCACCTCGGCGTGCGGCAGTTCGGCGAAGGCCTTGCCCGGGACCAGCAGCTTGCCGCGCCGCCGCCCGCTGCCGACCAGCACGTACGGCAGGTCGACGACGGCGGCGTCCACCAGGAGGGGCCAGCCGTCCGGCAGCCCGAGCGGGGTGATGCCGCCGTACTCCATGCCGGTCTCGCCGGTCGCCGTGTCCATCGAGGCGAAGGAGGCCTTGCGGGCACCGAGCCGGCGGCGCACCACGCCGTTCACGTCGACCCGGGTGGTGGACAGCACGACGCATGCCGCGAGCGTGGACTCGCCGCCCCGCTTGCCCGAGACCACCACGCAGTTCGCCGACCGTTCCAGCAGATCCCGCCCGTAGTGCTCCACGAAGGTGGCGGTGTCGGCCCACTCCGGGTCGGTGTCGACGTAGACGATCTGCTCGGCGGGGACGCCGCCCTGCCAGTGGCGTACGGCCTCGGCGACCGGGCCGGTGAGTTCGTCGAGGCAGGCGGGGGCCGGCCGGGCGTCGTCGAAGTGTCCGATGGGTGCGCGCATGACCGCACGCTAACAACAGCGGTCCGGCGGTGTCCCGGGCGTCTCAGGTCACGGGCGGCACCGAGACGGCCATGACCATCTCCATGGGGGCGTCGCCGGTGTTGCCGTAGGTGTGCGGGACGTTGGCCTCGAAGTGGACGCTGGCGCCGGCGGGCACGCGGTGCTCGACGCCGTCGACGGTGAGGGTCAGTTCGCCCGCCGTGACATGGAGCAGCTCGGTCGTGCCGGCGGGGTGCGGGTCCGACGGGCTGCTCTCGCCGGGCATGAGCCGCCAGTCCCACATCTCCAGCGGGCCGGGCGCCTCGGTGCCCGCGAGCAGCCGGTTGTAGCTGCCGGCGTCGGTGTGCCAGAGCCGTACGGCCTGGTCGGCCGGGATGACGCGCACGTTCGGGCCCTGCTCGTAGTCGAGCAGGGTCGTGATGCTGACGCCGAGCGCGTCGCCGATCTTGACGACGGTGCCGAGGCTGGGGTTGGTGCGGGCCTGCTCGATCTGGATGAGCATGCCGCGGCTGACGCCCGCGCGGGCGGCGAGCACGTCCAGGGTGAAGCCGCGTACCGCGCGCCAGTGCTTGACGCTCCGCGCCAGGGACTGGGTCAGCAGGTCGAGGTCCGACACATTCCGTCCAATATTCTGTATGACATAGTGCAACGCGCTGCACTATGATGTGGTTGACCTGATCGTTCACTGAACTGTACTGCGAGGTATCCGTCCCATGACAGCGCTCTTCGCCCTGGCCACCAGCCTGCTGTGGGGGCTGGCCGACTTCGGCGGCGGTCTGCTGACCCGGCGCGCGCCCGCGCTCACGGTGGTCGTGGTGTCGCAGTCGATCGCGGTCGTGGTGCTCGGCGCGGTCGTGGTGGCGACCGGCGGGTGGAGCGAGGCGGGGCCGCAGCTGTGGTTCGCCGTGGCGGCCGGGCTGGTCGGTCCGGTGGCGATGCTCGCCTTCTACAAGGCGCTCGCGCTGGGGCCGATGGGCGTGGTCTCGCCGCTCGGGTCGATCGGCGTGGCGGTGCCGGTCGGGGTGGGACTGGTGCTGGGCGAGCGCCCCGGCCTGCTGCAGTTCACCGGCATCCTGGTGGCCGTGGCCGGCGTGTGCCTCGCGGGCGGTCCCCAGTTCCGCGGCGCTCCCGTCCAGCGGCAGGCCATCGCCCTGACGCTGCTCGCGGCGTTCGGCTTCGGCGCGGTGATGGCCCTGATCGCCGAGGCGTCGACGACACTGACCGGCCTGTTCCTCGCCCTGTTCGTGCAGCGGGTGACGAACGTCGCCGCGGGCGGTCTTGCGCTGTTCGTGTCCGTGCGACGCGGGGCGCCGGCCCTTCCGGCGGACGGCTTCCCCTGGCGCGCCCTGCCCGCCCTCGCCTTCGTCGGCCTCGCGGACGTCGCCGCCAACGGCACGTACTCGATCGCGGCACAGCACGGCCCGGTGACGGTCGCAGCCGTGCTGGCCTCCCTGTACCCGGTGGTGACGGCCGCGGCGGCACGGGGCATCCTGCGCGAACGGCTGCGGGCGGTACAGGCCGCGGGAGCGGGCCTGGCCCTGGTGGGCACGGTCCTGCTGGCCTCGGGCTGAACCCGGCCGCGACGGCGGAATGTCGTGACACCGGGGGAACCCGGCTGCGGGGTGTCGTGAACACCGGGGAACCCGGCTGCGGGGGTCATGACACCGGGCGAACCGACCGTTACCGAAGGCTCGTGCCACCGGGCGACCCAACGCCCCCCAAGCCTCCTGACCCCGGGTGAACCCGGTGGTTCAGGCCCCCGGCTCCAGCTCCGCGAGTCCCGGCGCCTCCTCGTCCAGCTCCGCCAGCCGGGCCGCCGTCTCTTCGTCCAGGCCCGACAGTGCTCGGAGCTGCTCGGGGGTGACGCCGTCGGGTATCGGCACCGGCGCGGGCGTGCGCAGCGGTGGCTGCCAGCCGTCGGCAGGGGTCCAGCGCCGTACGACGCGGGCGGGCGCGCCCGCCACCACGGCGTGGTCGGGCACCGTGCCCCGTACGACCGCACCCGCGGCCACCACCACGTTCCGCCCGATCCGGGCGCCGGGCAGGATCACCGCTCCCGTGCCGATCCAGCAGCCGGGCCCGATCTCCACGGGCTCCATCCGCGGCCACTGCTTGCCGATCGGCTCGTGCGGATCGTCGTAGGAGTGGTTCGTGGAGGTGACGTAGACGTAGGGGCCGAAGTAGCAGTCGCTGCCGATCGTGACCGTCGTGTCGGCGATGACGTGGCTGCCGCGGCCCAGGACGACGCCGTCGCCGAGGCGCAGGATCGGGTCCGGGCCGAGGTCGAGGTCGGGCATCAGGCCCGCGGTGAGGGTGACCTGCTCGCCGATGATGCAGTGGGAGCCGAGATGGATCCATGGCTCGCCGAAGACCGTGCCGAGGGGGAAGGCGAGTCTGGTACCTGTTCCCATCGCGCCGAAGCGGTACCGGCCGGGGTGCTCGGCGGTGACGGAGGCCGTCCGCTGCAACCAGGCCCAGCCCGCGTGGACAGCGCGCTGCGTGAGGCTCCGCCGCCAGGATGAGAACGTGTTCTTGCGCTTCGGCACGAGCTCACGGTACTCAGCGGTAGCTCCGCCCGCGGCGTCGGCGGCCTGTGATCTTCACCCCACCGGGTGGCGTACGGTGTGCGCGTTGTCTACGACGTTTCGGGAGGCGGACATGGCGCAGCGGGCGATGATCACGGGGATCGGCGGCAGAGAGCCGGAGATCGACGCGACGGCGTTCGTGGCGCCGACGGCGTCGGTGATCGGGGGCGTGACGCTGGGGGCGGGGGCGAGCGTCTGGTACGGAGCCGTGGTGCGCGGCGACGTCGAGACGATCTCCGTCGGTGCGAGCAGCAACGTGCAGGACAACTGCACGCTCCACGCCGACCCGGGATTCCCGGTGACCGTCGGGGAGCGGGTGAGCATCGGGCACAACGCGGTGGTGCACGGGGCGACGGTCGAGGACGACTGTCTGATCGGCATGGGGGCGACGGTCCTGAACGGCGCCGTCATCGGGGCCGGTTCACTGGTCGCCGCGCAGGCGCTGGTGCCGCAGGGGATGGTGGTGCCGGCCGGGTCACTCGTCGCCGGAGTGCCTGCCAAGGTCAAGCGGCCCTTGACGGAGGAAGAGAAGCAGGGCGTCACCCTCAACGGCACGATGTACGCCGAGCTGGCGAAGGCGCACCGCGAGGTGCACGCGTAGCGGGAGGACGCCCTACTCTGCGGCGGCCACGGGCTGCGCCTGCTGGGTCTCCTGCGCCTTCTTCGCCTTGCGCTTGATCACCAGCATGGACGTGAGGCCCACCAGGACCGCCGCGACCAGGCCCAGCCACGAGAAGCGCTTCAGCCAGGACTCCGCGACGATGCCGACGTAGTAGATGACCGCGGTCGTGCCGCCCGCCCAGACGATGCCGCCGAGGACGTTGGCGATGAGGAACTTCCAGTACGGCATGCGCAGCACGCCGGCGAGGGGGCCCGCGAAGATCCGGAGCAGGGCGACGAACCGGCCGAAGAAGACGGTCCACATGCCCCACTTCTCGAAGGAGCGCTCGGCGGTGGCGATGTGGCCCTCGCTGAAGTGCTTGGGGAACTTGTTGCCCAGCCAGGCCAGCAGGGGCCGTCCGCCCTTGCGGCCGATGGCGTAGCCGATCGAGTCGCCGATGATGGCGCCGGCGGTGGCGCTGGCGCCGAGGACGACGGGGTCGATCTCGCCGTGCTGGGAGGCCAGCAGGGCGGAGGAGACGAGGATGATCTCGCCCGGCAGCGGAATGCCCAGGCTCTCCAGTCCGATGACCAGCCCCACCAGTGCGTAGACGGCAACGGCGGGTACGGTTTCGAGCCACTCCTGGACGTGCAACGCCGGTTCCTTTCCCTGGGCTTCCTGCGAGCTTCCCTGCCTGCACGGGAAGCCTACCGGCTCCTAGGACGTCCCCCACGGCTCAGGCGTTCCAGCTCCACTCGGCGACCTCGGGCAGGTCGGTGCCGTGCTCGCGGATCCAGGCGTGGTGGCGGGTGCGGGCGTCGGCCATCCGCTGGCGTACGGCCGTGGCGCGGACCGCGAGGCCGGGAACGCGGTCGATGACGTCCATGACCAGGCGGTAACGGTCGAGGTCGTTGCGGACGACCATGTCGAACGGCGTGGTCGTGGTGCCGGCCTCCTTGTAGCCGTGTACGTGCAGGTTCTGGTGGCCGGTGCGGCGGTAGGCCAGGCGGTGGATCAGCCAGGGGTAGCCGTGGTAGGCGAAGATCACCGGCTTGTCGGTGGTGAACAGGCCGTCGTACTCGAAGTCGCTCATGCCGTGCGGGTGGTCGTCCTGGGGCAGCAGCCGGGCGAGGTCGACGACGTTCACGACCCGGACGGACAGCTCGGGCAGATGGCGGCGGAGCAGGTGCGCGGCGGCCAGGGTCTCCTGGGTCGGGACGTCTCCGGCGCAGGCCAGCACGACGTCGGGCTCGGCGCCGTCCTCGGTGCCCGCCCACTCCCAGATGCCGGCGCCGCGGGCGCAGTGGACCCGGGCCTCGTCCATCGACAGCCAGTCGAAGCAGGGCTGCTTCCCGGCGACGATCACGTTCACGTAGTCACGGCTGCGCAGGGCGTGGTCCGCGACGGACAGCAGGGTGTTGGCGTCCGGCGGGAGGTAGACGCGGACGACCTCGGGGCTCTTGTTGAGGACGTGGTCGACGAAGCCGGGGTCCTGGTGGGAGAAGCCGTTGTGGTCCTGCCGCCACACATGGGAGGTCAGCAGGTAGTTGAGGGAGGCGATGGGGGCGCGCCAGGGCAGCCTGCGGGAGGTGCGCAGCCACTTGATGTGCTGGTTGACCATGGAGTCGACGATGTGCACGAACGCCTCGTAGCAGGAGAACAGTCCGTGCCGGCCGGTGAGGAGGTAGCCCTCCAGCCACCCCTGGCAGAGGTGCTCGGAGAGGATCTCCATCACCCGGCCGTGCCGGTCGAGGTGCTCGTCCACGGGCAGGGCCGGGGCCTGCCAGGTCTTGCCGCTGGCGTCGTAGACGGCCTGGAGCCGGTTGGAGGTGGTCTCGTCCGGGCCGACCAGGCGGAAGTCGCGGCGGTCGGCGGTGTCGCGCATCACCTGGGCGAGGAGGTCGCCGAGGAGCCGGGTCGGCTCGTGCAGCGTCGTGCCGGGTTTGTCGACGGGGACGGCGAAGTCGTCCAGGGACGGGACCGGCAGGGCGCGGACGAGCAGTCCGCCGTTGGCGTACGGGGTGGCGCCGAGCCGCCTGGAGCCGTCGGGGACGCAGGCGAGGACGTCCGCGACCGGGCGGCCCTCGGCGTCGAACAACTCCTCCGGCCGGTACGAGCGCAGCCAGGACTCCAGCTGCCGCAGGTGGTCGGGGTTGTCGCGGACGCCGGGCAGCGGCACCTGGTGGGCGCGCCAGGTGCCCTCGACCGGTTTTCCGTCGACCTCGGCCGGGCCGGTCCAGCCCTTGGGGGTGCGCAGCACGATCACCGGCCAGTGCGGGCGCTCGGTCACGCCGTCCTCGCGGGCGGCGCGCTGTGCGGCGGCGATGCGGTCGAGCGCGGTGTCCATGGCCTCGGCCATGGCGCGGTGGACGGTGGCCGGCTCGTCCCCGGCGACATGGATCGGGGCGTGGCCGTAGCCGCGCAGCAGCGCGTCGAGCTCGTCCTCGGGAAGACGGGACAGCACGGTCGGGTTGTCGATCTTGTAGCCGTTGAGGTGCAGGATCGGCAGGACGGCGCCGTCGTGGACGGGGTCGAGGAACTTGTTCGCGTGCCAGGACGCGGCCAGCGGGCCGGTCTCCGCCTCGCCGTCGCCGATCACGCAGGCCACCAGCAGGCCCGGGTTGTCGAGGGCGGCGCCGTAGGCGTGGGCGAGGGAGTAGCCGAGTTCGCCGCCCTCGTGGATCGAGCCGGGCACCTCCGGAGCGACGTGGCTGGGCACGCCGCCGGGGAATGAGAACTGCCGCATGAGCAGTTCCATGCCCTGCGCGTCACGGGAGGCGTCCGGGTACTTCTCGCTGTAGCTGCCCTCCAGCCAGGAGTTGGCGAGGACCGACGGCCCGCCGTGGCCCGGGCCCCAGATGCACAGGGCATCGAGCTCGCGTGCCTTGATCACCCGGTTGAGGTGGGTGTGGACGAGGTTCAGCCCGGGTGAGGTGCCCCAGTGCCCCAGCAGCCGCGGCTTGATGTGCTCGGGCCGCAACGGCTCGGTGAGCAGGGGGTTCGCCAGCAGGTAGATCTGACCGGCCGCCAGGTAGTTGGCGGCCCGCCAGTGGGCGTCCAGCGTGCGCAGCTCCTCGTCGGTGGGCGCGGTCCCGCTGTCGGTCCTCCTGTCGGTCCTGCTGTCCTGGCGCGGGTCCTCGGGCATGGGTGACTCCCTGGGTTCTGCGGGCGGACTCAGGAGGAGTACCAGTTTGTTCCGGTTCGATGCCAGGCGCCTCTCGGCCATGCCCTCGCCGCCCGCGCGGTCCGGGCCCGCCCCGCGCTCGCGTACGGTCCCGGACGCAGATCCGGTGACCACGGGGTCGCCCACCCGGGCGACCCCGCACCCCTTCTACGGCAGTGCGACTTCTACGGCAACGCGACTTCTACGGCAACGCGACGGAGCGCACTGCCGTAGAGGCATCGGACGCCGGCACGACGGAGTGCACCGTCGTCACGGCGTCCGCCACGGTCGCGGTCGCCGGACCGAGGACGCCGGGGCCGGGCCCCGAGGCCTCCTCGTCGGCGCCGGGCTCGGCGTCCTCGCAGCAGCCGACCTGCGCGAACTTCGTCTCGTAGCGCTTCTGCGGCAGGTTCCGGGACGTGGTGTCCGGCGGTCCCGACGGGGCGTCCTGGTGTCGCCGCGTGCGCTGTCCACGGTTCTCCCGCGGAGCGTCCTCGGCCCGCTTCTTCCGGGACTCCCCCGGGCCTGCGGGCGCGGCGGCCGGTTCCAGTGCCCAGCGTTGCGCCTCGGCCCCGTCGCGGCCGGTGACGATCACGTCCCGGCCCTTGCCGGCGCCGACGGCCAGCCCCTTGCCACCGCGGGGCAGGAGTTCGCCGCGCACGGTCAGGTCGTAGCGGACGACTCCGGCGTGCACGAGGCAGGCGGCCAGGACGACCGAGCCCTCGGCCGGGTCCGAGCCCAGGCACAGGGCGGGGTCGGCGGCGCTGCGCAGGACACCGTCGTCCCGGTAGGACCACTGCTGGGCCCCGCCCCCGGAGCAGGCGGCCAGCACCAGGGGCGCGTCCACGCGGACCCGCCCGCCCAGGACGTCGAGACATCGGCCGTCGTCGAGGTTGCGCAGCCGCCCCCGGCCCACTTCGGCGGGGCCGCCGACGGAGGCGGCCGACGGTGAACCGGCGGACCCGGACCGGCTGGAGTCCGGTTCCACGGACGAGGGGCCCGCGCTGTCCGGGTCGACGGAGTGGCCGCTGACCGCGCCCCAGGTGGCGTGCGGGCCGGCGGTGCCGCTCTCCTCCGTCCAGCCCCGGGCGGCGAGCAGGGTGGCGAGCAGCACGAGGGAGGTCACCCCGACCGCGGCGGCCAGCGCCTTCGTGTGCCTCCTCGGTGTCCCGGGCCGGCCGGTCGCCGGCAGGTCATGGGGCCGGAGGCGGTGGCGTCCGCCCGCGGGCAGAGCGCCCCTGCCCGCGTCGCGGCCCGGCCGTGACTCCAGGTAGCGGCGGGCGCCCCAGCCGAGCACCGTCTCGACGAGCAGGTCTCCCAGACCGCCCTCGAAATGACTGAGTTGTTCGGCGGCGTGGCGGCAGTAGCGGCAGGCCATGAGATGCCGCTGCACATCCGGCAGCAAGGCCCCGCCGCGACGCATGGGAACGTCCAGCAGGCGGTTGTAATAGCGGCATTCCCGCGTCGGTGCGAGTTCCCGGTGCGCGCGTACGCACCCGGTCCGGAATTGCTCGCGCGCCTGCTCCAGGGCGGCCGACGCGGTGGCGGCGTCCACTCCGATCAGACCGGCCGGTACGGATATGGTCTCGGCCTCGACCTCCGTGTGCCAGAGCAGGCATTGGGAAGCCCCGGGAAGGCTCCGGAATGCACGCTCCGCGAGGCGCCGCCTTTCGGGTGTCCCGGGGCGGGCGGCACGCAGACCGCGCCCGCCGACGGTTTTGCGGAGTTCCGGCAGCACGGTGGAAATGCCGTCGTCGGCGGCCCACTCCCCGACCGTTTCCCGGACGGCGGTGAGCAGCCGCGGACGCAGGGCGCCGCCGCCCGGCCGGGCCAGTTCCCTGCGGAAGGCGGCGGCTGCCGCCATGGACGCGGAGTCTTCCGGGGCCGCGAGGCAGATCACGGCGTATTCGTAGACCGCGCGCCAGTGCCGCGCCAGCAACAGCGCGACGGCGCGCGGCCCTTCGGCGGGTTCGCCGACCCGGGCGAGAAGATTGCGATCGGACTCCGCGGGCCCCGCTCCAGGTCGTGGCGGGAACGGCGGGCGTGGGGGGTGGGGGGATTGCACGGAACCATGTCCTTCCAGCCGCAGAACGGCATGCGAAGTGCGCGTCCGTCGGAAAGCAGGTGGGTGATTGGTGCATACCTGAGCCGGGTCAGCTGCGGACTCGGCTGTGAGGCGGCTCACTTTCGCACATACGACTGATAGGTAACAAGGAGTTCGGATGACGCAGATTCAAAACGAGGGGAATTCAGATCTGTTACCGGCGGTATCCGTACCGGCTTTCGAAAACATGGCCGCCGGGCACGGCAAGTTGTGTGCACACAAAGGCGGTTGGTCCACGAAATCTCCAACTCCCCAGCGCGCTCCCATACGGCTCTCGGCCCGCTCCCAGCTCCGCGCGCCTGCCCTACGACACGGGCGACAAGGCCGAGTACCTGCGCACCGAGGTCAGGCTGGCGTGTGAACGGCCCGACCCGGGGCCGGAGATCGTCGCGCGGCTCAGGGGGTTCCTCCGGGGGCTGGACGGAGCGCGCCCCGGGCACCGGGACATGGCGGCCTGACATGCGAAAGCCCCGGCACCCGGCCGGGGTCGCGCATCTGCGGCACCTGATCAGCCACCGAGCCACCATGCACGGGCGACCACTCTTCAGTCATCGAACCGCCATGCACGGGCGACCACCTCTTCAGCCACCGAGCCGCCAGGCACGGGCGACCACTCTTCAGCCCCCGAGCCGCCAGGCACGGGCGACCACTCTTCAGCCGTCGGGCCGCCAGGCATGGGCAGCCACCTCGTCGGGCCGCAGGATCCCGGGCGACCGACTGGTCAGCCGTTCGGCCGCAGGGTCCACACCACGGTCATCTCGCCCGTCACGGCACCGTCGGCCCGCTGGATGGCGATGGTCACCGGGAACTCGGGGCGCTCACCGGCGTCCAGCTGCGCGACGACCTCGGTGGCCGGGCGGCCCAGAGTGGCCGTGGCGGTGACGGCACCCATCGCCAGCTTCTTGTAGGAGATCTCGGCGCTGACGGCGAGCGGCACGGCGCGCGAGAGCTGGTCTCCGAACGCGGCCAGCACGATCGCGCCGCTGGCGGACTCACCGAGCGTGAACATCGCGCCGGCGTGCGGGCCGCCCACGTGGTTGTGGTAGTCGCCCTGGTCGGGCAGCGACACCACGGCTCGCTCCGGCGAGGTCTCGAGGAACTCGAGGTTCAGCGTGCGGGCCATGGGAACCGTGGCGGCGAGCATCTCGCCGATGGACATCTGGTCTGCGCTCATGGCCGCATGTTACTCACGAGTAGAGACGGCTGGCCAGGCCGGTGTGACGACCGGCGCATCGGTCCGCACCACATCCGCACCGCCCTGCCCCCGAGTTGCTACGTCTCCGTCCACGGGCAGTGACCGAATCGTGTCGGGGCGCGGCTAGGGTGGCTGCTCATGTGGCCAGGACAGCAGCCGCCCGGGGGCGAGCAGAACCCGCAAGCGAACAACCCGTACCAGCAGCCGGGGTACCAGCAGCCGAATCCGTACCAGCAGCCGGGGTACCAGCAGCAGCCCAACCCCTATGGGCAGCAGCCGCAGTGGGGCACCCCCGCGCCGGCCGGCGCACCGCAGTCCCCGCAGGGCGGTGGCGGCGGCCGGACGAAGCTGGTCGCGATCATCGCCGCCACGGCCGTGGTCGTGGCGGCCGGTGTCACCGGCTTCCTGGTGCTGGGCGGCGACAAGGACGACACGGCGGACGGCGGCACGAAGGGCAAGGGCGGCACCACGTCGTCGAGCCCGTCGGCCGATGAGCCCAGCGCCCCCGCCACGGGCGACAACCCCCGCGGCGGCGAGGACGCCAAGCCCATGGTCAAGGGCTGGAAGGTCGTCATCAACCCCAAGTGGGGCACGGCCTTCGACGTCCCGGCCGACTGGGAGGTGGCGTCCCCGACGTCGTCCGTGTTCTTCGAGGACGAGAAGTCCGACGACGGCAAGCCGCTGATCACCATGTCGGCGCCGGCGTTCTACAAGTCCGAGTGGTGCACGAGCGACGACGACAAGGACGGCAGGACCGAGACCGAGTCCCTGGCCGGGGCGGGCACCAAGGGTGCCGACGGCGCCAAGGACACGGACGAGGTCGCGGTCAACCAGGTGGCCTGGTGGGTGTACGGCGGCTACACCCAGCCGGACAAGAAGAGCGTCAAGACCGACGACAAGGCCAAGCCGTACACCACCGCCTCGGGCGTGAAGGGCAGCGTCGCCTGGGCGCACTCGGAGAACACGCCCGACACGGGCAAGTGCGCGAGCGACGGCAAGGCGATCACGTTCGGCTTCAAGAACTCCGCCGGTGACTTCGTCGCATGGAGCTTCTTCGGCGCCAAGGGCGTCAAGGGCGAGGTGCCCGAGAAGACCGTCCTGAAGATCCTCAGCACGGTCCGGCTGCACGGTGAGCCGACCGGCGGCTGACCCGGAAACGCAACGGGCCCGCCCCTGCCGAGGGGCGGGCCCGTCTCACCGGAGCGTCGTGACGGGCGTCAGCCCCTCGGGTACCCGCGGCAGACCCGGCGGCCCGAGATGGAGTCGGTTTGGCAGGACGGGCCTCCAGCGGCGATAGTCGGCCGGTGACGTCCCCGACCGCCTCCTCCCGGAGCCCCCGAAGACCTGCCTGGGCGGGCCGCAACTACTCCCTGCTGACCGCCGCCGCGGTCGTCACCGGCCTGGGCAGCCACGGCGCCCTGGTGGCGGCGGCGTTCGCGGTCATCGAAACGGGCGGCGACGGCGGTGACGTCGGCCTGGTGGCGGCGGCGCGGACCCTGCCGCTCGTGCTGTTCCTGCTGATCGGCGGCGCCGTCGCGGACCGGCTGCCCCGGCACCGGGTGATGGTCGCGGCCAACGTCCTGAACTGCCTCTCGCAGGCGGCCTTCGCCGTCCTGGTGCTGACCGGGGAGCCCCGGCTGTGGCACATGATGCTGCTCGCCGCGCTCGGCGGTACCGGCCAGGCCTTCTTCGGCCCGGCCGCCGAGGGCATGCTGATGTCCTCGGTCGAGGGCGAGCACGCGGGTCGCGCGTTCGCGGTGTTCCGGATGGCGATGCAGGGCGCGGTCCTCGGCGGTGCCGCGCTGGGCGGCGCCATGGTCGCGGCGATCGGGCCCGGCTGGGTGCTCGCGGCGGACGCGGCGGCCTTCGCGCTCGCCGGGGCGCTGCGGGCCTTCCTCGACGTCGGCCACATCCCGCCCCGCGCGCCGGGCGGCGGCCTGATCGCCGATCTGCGGGACGGCTGGCAGGAGTTCGCCGGCCGCCCCTGGCTGTGGGGCATCGTCGTCCAGTTCTCCATCGCCAACGCGGTCGTCGCCGCCGCGGACGCGGTCTACGGCCCGCTCGTCGCCCGCGACCACCTCGGCGGCGCGGCTCCCTGGGGACTGGCCCTGGGCGCGTTCGGCGCGGGCACGGTCGCCGGCGCCCTGCTCATGACGCGCTGGAAGCCCCGCCGTCTCCTCCTCGCCGGCACCCTGTGCGTGTTCCCCCTGGCCCTGCCCTCGGCCGCCCTCGCCGTGCCGGTGCCGATCGGTGTCCTGTTCGGGGTGATGTTCGTCGCCGGCGCGACGGTGGAGGTGTTCGGCGTCTCCTGGATGACGGCCCTGCACCAGGAGATCCCCGAGCACAAGCTCTCCCGCGTCTCGGCGTACGACTGGTTCGGCTCCGTCGCGCTGGTCCCCCTCGCCACGGCCGCGGCCGGCCCCGCGGAGGAGGCCGTCGGCCGCACGGCGGCCCTGTGGGGCTGCGCCGGTCTCGTCGTCCTGGTCACGGCGGCCGTGCTGTGCGTACCGGACGTCCGCAATCTGCGCCGCCGGACCACCCCGGTGGCCCGGGGCGGCGGCGAGCGTGCCTCAGCCGATGCCGAACGCCCCGTCGGGGGGCTCGGGTGACGGCACGGCGTCCTCGTCCCGCACCGCCCGCGCGCCCCCGATGAACTCCCGCAGCCTCGTGCCGTGTTCGACCCGGGCCGGGAAGACGTCGGCGGCGGTGAGCCGGGCCAGGGCGGCGACGTCGGCCGGCTGATGCCCGGCGACGAGCACGGCGTTCCCGAACCGCCGCCCCCGCAGCACGCCCGGCTCGGCGATCAGCACCAGTTCCTCGAAGGCGGTGGCGAGCGTGGCGAGTTGCGACCGCAGGAAGGCGAAGGGCGCGGCGTCGGGAAGATTCGCGAGGTACACCCCGCTCCCCCGCAGCACCCGCGCGGCCTCACGGACGTAGGCGACGGAGGTGAGGTGCGCCGGCACCCGCGACCCGCTGAAGACGTCGGCGAGCAGAACGTCCGCCGAGGCCGAGGGAGCGCGCTCCAGCCAGGCCCGGGCGTCCGCCGCGTGCAGGGCGATACCCGCGCCCTCCGGCAACGGCAGATGCTCGGACACCAGCTCCAGCAGCCCCCGGTCGGCCTCGACGACGTCCTGCCGCGATCCGGGCCGGGTCTCGGCCACGTACCGCGGCAGGGTCAGCGCCCCTCCCCCGAGATGCACCACGTCCAGCGCCCGCCCCGGCTCGGCCACGACGTCCAGCACATGCCCGAGCCGCCGCGTGTACTCGAACTCCAGGTGCGCGGGTTCGTCGAGGTCGACATAGGACTGCGGCGCCCCGTCCACGGTGAGCAGCCAGGCCCGTTCCCGGTCGACGTCGGGCATGAGCTTGGCGGTGCCGAAGTCGACGACACGGGAGACAGGGAGCAGCTCGTTCACTGCCCCATTGTGTCGCGCCCCATAGGGGCGCGGGGAACTGCGCGACCAGCCCACGGCGGCCCACAGTTCCCCGCAACCTCATACGACCGCTGTCACGGTCCCCGCCCCCACAGTCCGCCCGCCCTCACGGATCGCGAACCCGAGCCCCGCCTCCAACGGCACGTCCCTCCCCAGCTCCACGGTCATCGCAACCGTCTCGCCGGGCCGGGCCACCGCCACCTCACCGAGGTCGACCACCCCCACCACATCCGCGGTCCGGATGTAGAACTGCGGCCGGTACCCGGAGGAGACGGGCGTCGTACGCCCGCCCTCACGCGCGGACAGCACATACACCTGCGCCGTGAACCGGCGACTCGGCACGACACTCCCCGGCGCCGCGACCACATGCCCCCGCCGCACGGCATCGCGCGGCACTCCCCGCAACAGCAACGCCACGTTGTCCCCGGCCTGCGCCTCCTCCATCGGCTTCCCGAAGGTCTCCAGCCCCGTGACCACCGTCTCGACGGAGGCCCCGAGCACCTCGACCCGGTCACCGACGCGCACCACACCCCGCTCGACCGCCCCGGTCACCACGGTCCCCCGCCCGGTGATGGTCAGCACGTTCTCCACGGGCAGCAGGAACGGCGCGTCCAGATACCGCTCCGGCATCGGCACATACGTGTCCACCGCGTCGAGCAGCGCCTCGACCGACGCCGTCCAGCGCGGGTCCCCCTCCAGCGCCTTCAGACCCGAGACGCGGACGACGGGGACGGAGTCGCCGCCGTAGCCGTGCGCGGTGAGCAGGTCGCGGACCTCCAGCTCGACCAGGTCGGTCAGCTCCTCGTCGCCCGCGTCGGCCTTGTTGAGGGCGACCACGATGTGGTCGACGCCCACCTGCCGGGCGAGCAGGACGTGTTCGGCCGTCTGCGGCATGATCCCGTCGAGCGCGGAGACGACCAGGATCGACCCGTCGAGCTGGGCGGCGCCGGTGACCATGTTCTTGACGTAGTCGGCGTGGCCCGGCATGTCGACGTGCGCGTAGTGCCGGGTGTCGGTCTCGTACTCCACGTGCGCGATGTTGATGGTGATGCCGCGCGCCGCCTCCTCGGGGGCGCGGTCGATCCGGTCGAACGGCACGAACGCGCCACTGCCGCGGTCGGCCAGGACCTTGGTGATGGCTGCGGTCAACGTGGTCTTGCCGTGGTCGACATGACCCATCGTGCCGATGTTGAGATGCGGTTTCGTACGGACATAAGCCGTTTTGGACATGGCTGTACCTCGAAGCGTCTGCTCGGCGAAGAAGAAGTGGGACCCCGAGGACCTGCCCGACCCTCCCCTTGCGGGGTCCGCCGGACGAACCGGAGAGGGTCAGCTTCGGGCGCCGTCCATGACGGCCGTGAGATCGACGACGGCAGCCTTCGGGGCATCCGTGACCACGGATGCTGCGAGGGTGAAGGCGTGCCGGAACATGCCGTCGATCATCGCCGACGCCTCACCGCACGTCGAATGGTTTTCGTCCGCCCCGCGCACAGGCGCGCGGGCCGGGGGTTGTGACGCCGGTGAGACGAACCATACGGCGATCACACACATTTGTCGGTTAGTGTCACCGGATGCTCGATGCCACCACCCGCTCTGGGGGCACCGCCACGGCCTCTCCCCGGGCCACCGCCGCGGAGCTCGCCGTCGCCGTTCCCCCGGCAACGACCGTCTCGCCCGCCGTACCGACCCATTTCGCCGCTCGCTGCACGAGAGTTCTGCTCTCGCCGTGGTCGCGGCTGTCCCTGCTCGTCGTACTGCTCGCGGCCGGCGCGTGCGGAGTGCTGCTGTTCGAGCCGCAGCGGCTGCTGACGGAGGGCTGGCCGCCGCAGCTCGGTGGCGCCGCGGCGGCGGCGGTGTTCACGGTGGCGTACGGCGTGTGCACCGTGGCGTTCGTGCCGAGGCCGCTGCTGAACCTGGCGGCCGGCGCCCTGTTCGGTTCGCAGCTCGGCCTCGGCGTGGCCCTGACGGGCACGGTGCTCGGCGCCGGGATCGCCTTCTGCCTGGGCCGGGCGCTGGGCCAGGACGCCCTGCGGCCGCTGCTGCGGGGGCGCTGGCTGAAGGCCGCGGACGGCCAGCTCAGCCGGCACGGCTTCCGGTCGATGCTGATGGTGCGCCTGTTCCCGGGGGTGCCGTTCTGGGCCGCGAACTACTGCGCCTCCGTCTCCCGCATGGGCCTGCTGCCGTTCCTGCTGGCCACGGGCCTCGGCTCGATCCCGAACACCGCCGCCTACGCCGTCGCGGGCGCCCGCGCCTCCACTCCGACCTCTCCGGCGTTCCTGATCGCCATGGCGTGCATCGCCCTGCCCGCGCTGGGGGGCGTGGTGGTGGCCTGGCGCAAGCGGCACCAGCTGCGCCGCCTCTGAGGCGCCGTCACGCCCGACCGGTCAGACCCGTTCCAGGACCATGGCGTTGGCGAGTCCGCCCGCCTCGCACATGGTCTGGAGCGCGTACCGGGCGCCCCGTTCCCGCATGGCGTGGACCAGCGTCGTCGTCAGCCGGGTGCCGCTCGCGCCGAGGGGATGCCCGAGCGCGATGGCCCCTCCGTGCACGTTGACCCGGGAGAGGTCGGCGCCGGTCTCCTGCCGCCAGGCCAGTACGACGCTGGAGAACGCCTCGTTGACCTCGAACAGGTCGATGTCGTCGAGGGTCAGCGACGCCCTGCGCAGCACCTTCTCGGTCGCCGGGATCACGCCGGTGAGCATCAGCAGCGGGTCGGAGCCGGTGACGGCGAAGCTGTGCAGCCGGGCGAGCGGGCGCAGCCCGAGCCGGGCCGCGGTCTCGCTCGACGTGATGAGCACCGCCGAGGCCCCGTCGTTGACCGGGCTGGCGTTGCCCGCCGTGATGTTCCACTCGATCTGCGGGAAGCGCTCGGCGAAGCCGGGGTCGTAGTAGGCGGGCTTGAGGCCGGCGAGGATCTCGGGGGTGCTGCCGGGCCGTACGCACTCGTCGCGTGTGACGCCTTCCAGGGGCGCGACCTCGGCGTCGAAGAGCCCGTTCTCCCAGGCCGCGGCCGCCTTGTGGTGGGAGAAGACGGCGAAGGCGTCCAGCTGCTCGCGCCCGATCGACCACTTCGCGGCGATCAGCTCGGCGCTCACGCCCTGCGGAACGAGCCCCTCCGGGTAGCGCTCGGCGACCCCGGGCCCGAAGGGGTCCTTGCCCGCCGGCACGTTCGACCACATCGGCACCCGGCTCATCGACTCGACCCCGCAGGCCACGACCAGGTCGTAGGCGCCCGAGAGCACCCCCTGCGCCGCGAAGTGCACGGCCTGCTGGGACGAGCCGCACTGGCGGTCCACGGTGGTCGCGGGCACCGACTCCGGGAAGCCCGCGGACAGCACGGCGTAGCGGGTGGTGTTCATGGCCTGCTCGCCGACCTGGTCCACGGTCCCGCCGATGACGTCGTCGATGAGCGCCGGGTCGACTCCGGAGCGCTCGACGAGGGTGCGCAGGGTGTGGGCGAGGAGCTCCACGGGGTGGACGTGCGCGAGGGCGCCGTTGGGCTTGCCCTTGCCGATCGGGGTGCGTACGGCTTCGACGATGACTGCGTCACGCATGTGCGGGCCTCCACGACTACCAGTGAGTAGGAAATCCGAACTCACCGTAGCCCGCTAGGTTGGAAAATCCAACCCTCTTCTAGACTGAGCCTCATGGCCGCCCGCAAAGACCCGCGCCCCTGCTCCATCGCCGACGCCCTCGCGCTCGTCGGGGAGAAGTACTCCCTGCTCGTCCTGCGGGAGGTGTGCCTGGGCAACGGCCGGTTCGACCAGCTGGTGCGCAACATCGGCGCCCCGCGCGACATCCTGGCCACCCGGCTGCGCCGCCTCGTCGACGCCGGGATCCTGGCCAAGCACCTCTACAGCGAGCGCCCGCAGCGCTTCGAGTACCGGCCGACCCCGGCGGGTCTGGAGCTGGAGCCGGTGCTGATGACCCTCATGGCGTGGGGGGACCGCCACCTCCGGGCGGACGGCGACCGGCCGATGGTCCTGGAGCACTCCTGCGGCCGTCCCCTGGCCCCCGCCGTCACCTGCCGGGCCTGCGGCGACGAGGTGCGCCACGAAGACGTCACGGCCCGCCCCCAGGCACCGGGCTGGACGGTGACCGGACCCACCGCCGCCTGAGCGCCCTGGTCGACGGCGGCTTCCAAACCCCTGTGTCCTGGCCGTCTTCCGGGGACGCTACGCTTCCCCCTCGGCACACATGATCCCCCGTTCACCGCGACGGCGGCCCGGTGTGCCCGTCGTCCGTTCCCACGATCGGCACTTGGACTCCGCTACCTCATGTCTTGGTTCGAATCACTCATCCTCGGACTCGTCCAGGGGCTGACCGAGTTCCTCCCCGTCTCCTCCAGCGCCCACCTGCGGCTGACGGCGGCCTTCTCGGGCTGGGAGGACCCGGGCGCGGCCTTCACGGCGATCACACAGATCGGCACCGAGGCAGCCGTGCTGATCTACTTCCGCAAGGACATCGGGCGGATCATCTCGGCCTGGACGCGCTCGCTCACGAACAAGGCGCTGCGCAGCGACCCCGATGCCCGGATGGGCTGGCTGGTCATCGTCGGCTCGATCCCGATCGGTGTGCTCGGCGTGACGCTGAAGGACCAGATCGAGGGGCCGTTCCGCGATCTGCGGATCACCGCGACCATGCTGATCGGCATGGGCATCGTCCTGGGCGTCGCCGACCGGCTCGCGGCCCGCGACGAGAGCGGCGGCAAGCACCGCGCGCCCAAGCAGCGCAAGGCCCTGGAGGACCTGGGCGTCCGGGACGGCCTGATCTACGGCGTCTGCCAGGCCATGGCGCTCATCCCGGGCGTCTCCCGCTCCGGCGCCACCATCAGCGGCGGCCTGTTCATGGGCTACAAGCGCGAGGCCGCGGCCCGCTACTCCTTCCTGCTCGCCATCCCCGCGGTGCTCGCCTCGGGCGCCTTCGAGCTGAAGGACGCCACGGAGGGCGGACATGTGTCGTGGGGTCCGACGATCTTCGCGACGATCATCGCCTTCGGCGTCGGGTACGCGGTGATCGCATGGTTCATGAAATTCATCAGCACCAAGTCGTTCATGCCGTTCGTCTACTACCGCATCGCGCTCGGCATCCTCATCATCGCCCTGGTCAGCATGGGTGCCCTGAGCCCGCACGCGGCCGAGTCGGCGGGCTGACCCGGGCGGGTTCCCGGGCGATGTGACCCCGCTCTCGTGACCAACCGCATAGCGATCGCGTAGCCGTCCGGTAGCGGGCTGTCAGTGGCTGCCCCTAGGCTTGTCCGCATGTCCCCCGATTTCGTGACCCCTGGTTCCGTGCGGTCCGCTGCCGAGGTCAACGACGAGATCCGTGCGCTGTGGCAGCGCACGGGCGGCACCCTGTCGGCCGAGGAGCGCGCCGAGTACGAGCTGCTCGTCGTCGAGTGGGCGGCCGCGATCCGAGGCGCCGTCGTCAAGGCGGCCTGAGCGGCTCCCGCAGTCGCCTTTCCGACCCGCTTTCCCCCTCTAGGCGCGCAGCCGCGCCAGCACCTCGTCGTCGAGGTCCAAGGGCGGCTCCTCGGGCAACAGCCCGGCGGCCGAATCCAGTTGCCCCGCCCGTACTCGCTGGTGGATCTCCGTGGCGAGCGGTGTCACGTCCTCGATCCCCACGATCCACTCGTCCGCGTAGCGCGCGGCGGCCTCTTTGGCGAGCCCCAGCTGAAGCGACCGGTGCGGCAGCGGGTTGAGGTGCAGGTCGCGTTCCGGATCCCACTGCACCCGCGCGGGTGCCTGCCTCAACTGCCGCTTCCAGGAGGCCTGGTCGCCGTGCAGCGCGGGGACGTGATGGGACAGGCAGGCGTTGCGCAGCGCCCAGAGGAAGCCCTCGCGGTCGATCTCGATCGCCAGGACCGTCTCCTGGCCCTCCTTGGTGCCCCAGCCGCGGCGGTACATCATCCACAGGAACGACGGCTTGATCCATGTCATGCGCTCCCGCTTCCATGCGGCCGGGAAGCGGCCGTGGCGGGCGGCGGGGACGCCGATCTCCGGCCGGTAGGCCTGGTAGACGGTGATCGTGGACCCGGTGTGGCGGGCGCGCACCTGGAACTTCTGTTCGTGTCGTTCGTTCACGAAGGACAGGCTGGGCCCCGCCACCGCCCGGCGGCCACCGAATATCCGTCACGCACGGCTCTTGGCCCGGCCCCCGCCATGCCCAACACTGATCCGATGACGCAGCGCGTGGAGCTCGCCACCGTGAGGGACCGGCTGGCCCTGGACGGGCTGATCACCGACTACGCGGTGGCGGTCGACGACGGAGACTGGGAGGCCTACCGGGGGCTGTTCGCCCCTCGTGGGCGGGCGGACTACCGCTCGGTCGGCGGCATCGAGGGAGAGGCCCGGGCGGTCGCCGCGTGGCTCGCGGAGAGCCTGGGCCTGTTCCCCATGCGCCAGCACCTGATCGTCAACCGGCGGGTGCGCTTGGGGATCTGGGAGCAGGACACCGGCGACACCGCCGAGGTCCAGGCCGACTACGTCAATCCCATGGCCACCGCCGGGCCCGCCCCCGACTTCGTGTGCGGCGGCCGGTACGCCTTCGCGGCCCTGCGCACGGACGCCGGTACGCCTTCGCGGCCCTGCGCACGGACGACGGCTGGCGGCTGAGCGAGGTGGTCGTACGGGAGAAGTGGCGGCGCCTTCCCGAGCCGAAGAGCGCACCTGTCGCCACCTGACCCGGCTCGGGTGCAGCGGCGGCGCCTTCCCGAGCCCAGGAACACTCCCGTGGCCACCTGCCCCAGCGCGGGTGAAGCTGCGGCGCCTTCCCGAACCCAAGAGCACGCCCGTCGCCACCTGACCCGGCTCGGGTGCAGCAGCGGCGCCTTCCCCGGCCGGACAAGGCACCTGTGGTCAACTGACCGGCGTCCGGTGTCCTAGATCGTCCGCAGGGCGCACACTGGAGGCACCCGCGGGTAGGAGGCGCCTATGAAGACGCTCGGCCACTGGCTCGCCTCCCCCTGGCGCCGCTCGGCCGCCGCCGCGGTCGCGGGCGCTCTCCCCGTCCTCGCCTTCCCCGCGCCGTCGCTGTGGTGGTGCGCCTACGCCGCCCTGGTCCCCTGGATCCTGCTGCTGCGCACCGCACCGACCGGCAAGCGGGCCGCCCTGGACGGCTGGTGCGGCGGCCTCGGCTTCATGCTGGCCATGCACCACTGGCTGCTGCCGAGCCTGCACGTGTTCACGATCGTCATCGCCGCCCTCCTCGGTGCCCTGTGGGCCCCGTGGGGCTGGCTGGTCCGCCGTCTCCTCGGCGGCCTTCCCTCCCCCGGCCGGGTCGCGGTGGCGCTGCTGGTGCTGCCGTCGGGCTGGCTGGCCGTCGAGCTGGTCCGCTCCTGGCAGGGGCTCGGCGGCCCGTGGGGCATGCTCGGCAGCAGCCAGTGGCAGGCGGAGCCCGCGCTGCGACTCGCCTCGGTCGGCGGGGTGTGGCTGCTCAGCTACCTGCTCGTGGCCGTCAACGCCGCCGTCGCCGTCCTCGTAGCGGTCCGCCGGGCCCGGCTGCCCGCCGTGGCCGGTCTGGTCGCCGCGGCCACCGCCACCTCCGCCGCCTGGGTGTTCTCGCCCCGACCCGCCGTCGACGGCCAGGTCAGGATCGCCGTCGTGCAGCCCGGTGTCATCGTCGGCCCGGACGGCCGGTTCGCCCGCGAGGAGCAGCTCACCCGCCGGCTCGCCGGCCAGGACGTCGACCTGATCGTCTGGGGCGAGAGCAGCGTCGGTTTCGACCTCGGGGACCGGCCGGACCTCGCCCGGCGACTGGCGGAGCTGTCCCGCGCGACGGGCGCCGACATCCTGGTCAACGTGGACGCCCGGCGCTCCGACAAGCCCGGCATCTACAAGAGTTCGGTCCTGGTCGGGCCCGACGGCCTGACCGGCGAGCGCTACGACAAGATGCGGCTGGTGCCGTTCGGGGAGTACATCCCGGCCCGGTCCCTGTTCGGCTGGGCCACCTCCGTCGGCAAGGCCGCGGGCGAGGACCGCAGGCGCGGCTCGCAGCCGATCGTGATGAACGTCGGGGACGGCCTGCGCGTGGGCCCGCTGGTGTGCTTCGAGACCGCCTTCCCCGACATGACCCGCCATCTCACGCGGGAGGGCGCCGACGTGCTGATCGGCCAGTCGTCGACCTCCACGTTCCAGCACAGCTGGGCACCCGGGCAGCACGCGTCGCTGGCCGCGCTGCGCGCCGCCGAGACCGGCCGCCCCATGGTGCACGCGACCCTGACGGGCGTCTCCGCCGTCTACGGCCCGGACGGAGGGCGCATCGGTTCATGGCTCGGTACGGACGCCTCGGCCACGCGGATCTACGACGTCCCCCTCGCCCACGGCACCACGCCCTACGTCCGCCTCGGCGACTGGACGGTGTACGCGGCGATGGTGATCCTCGCCCTGTGGGCCGTCGGCGAGGGCACACGGACCCTGCGGCTCAGGCGGTCCGCTCCTGAACCGCGCGTACCACCCGCTCGCACAGTTCGTGGGTCTCCAGCGCGTCCCGGGCGCTGAGGACCTTGCCGGCCCTGACCGCGTCGAGGAAGGCGAGCACCGCCTGCTCGATCCCGCGCTGGCGGGCCACCGGCACCCAGTCCCCGCGCCGCCGCACGGTCGGCTGCCCCTTGTGGTCGACCACCTCGGCGAGATTGACCACCTGCCGTTTGGTGTCCTGGCCGGACACCTCGAGGATCTCCTCGGCGGAACCGCTGAGCCGGTTCATCACGCCGAGCGCGGTGAAGCCGTCCCCGGCGAGCTGGAGCACCACGTGGTGCAGCAGCCCGTCCCGGACCCGGGCACGCACCGTCACGTCGTCGACCTCGCCGGGCACCAGGAACCGCAGGGTGTCGACGACGTGGATGAAGTCGTCGAGGATCATCGAGCGGGGTTCCTCCGGCAGCCCGATGCGGTTCTTCTGCATCAGGATCAGCTCGCGCGGGTGGTCCGCGCACTGCGTGTAGCCGGGGGCGTAGCGCCGGTTGAAGCCGACGGCGAGGCTCACGTCCCGCTCCTCGGCGAGCGCCACCAGCCGTGCGGAGTCGTCGAGTTCGTAGGCGAGCGGCTTGTCGACGTACGTCGGTACGCCCGCCTCCAGCAGCCGTGTCACGATCTCCGGGTGCGCGAGTGTGGGCGCGTGCACGAAGGCCGCGTCGAGGCCCGCCTCGAGCAGGGTGTCGAGGGTGGTGTGCCGCCGCTCCCGCGGGATGTGCAGGCCCTCCGCGACCCGGTCCAGGGTGGCGGGCGTACGGGTCTGCAGGTGCAGTTCGACCCCGGGCCGGCAGGCGAGGACCGGGAGGTAGGCCTTCTGTGCGATGTCACCGAGTCCGATGCAGCCGACCTTCACGGGGTGATCTCCTCCAACGGTTGCCTGCCGGGGCCTGTCCGGAAGCATACGGGCGCTGCGGGGGCGCCCAGTCGGCGATGCCGTGGAAGCCGCGCAGGCTGAAAATCTTGTGGTGCGGCGGAGGCGGCTCGGAAAGGATGCGTCCATGACGAACGAACGCCGGGAGCCCGCCACCACCGCCGACGAGCGCACGATGCTGGAGGGCTGGCTGGACTACCACCGCCAGACCCTCGCCTGGAAGTGCGAGGGCCTGACCGATGCCCAGCTGCGCACCGCCGCGGTGGAACCGTCCGAGCTGAGCCTGATGGGACTGGTGCGGCACATGGCGGAGGTCGAGCGGGGCTGGTTCCGCAAGGTGCTCGCGGCCGAGGACGCCGGCCCGATTTACTGCACCGATGAGGATCCGGACGGCGAGTTCCATCTGTCCGGGTCCGACACGTGGGAGGAGGCGTACGCCACCTGGCAGTCCGAGATCGAGACCGCCCGGCGCAACGCGGCCCGCTTCGGCCTGGACGACATCACCGAGGGCAAGCACCGCCGCACCGGCGAGCGGTTCAACCTGCGGTGGCTCTACACGCACATGATCGAGGAGTACGCGCGGCACAACGGCCACGCCGACCTGCTCCGCGAGCGCCTCGACGGCGCGACCGGCGACTGACGCCGCCCCTGCCGTCACCCCTGTCACACCGGCGCCCTCCGTACGGGGCGCGAGATCACCCGTGCGGGGCATCCTCCGCCTGTCCGCCGCCCCACCGCGGGCCGGACGCACCAGAGTTGCCCGGGTGCATCGAACGACGACCACAGCGACGCTCCTGGTGACCGTGGCGGTCTCGGCCCTCTCGGGCTGTACGACGGTCCCGCACCCCTCCGCGCCGGCGCCCCCGGCGGCCCCGTCCCGGCCGTCGGCGCCTCAGCCGGAGGGCGAGGCGGAGACACAGATCGTGCAGGCACCGGCCCGTGAAGCCCTGCAACTCATGGAAGAGGCGTCCCACCGCCCGAAGCCGCCCGCGTCGGCACCCCGCCCGGCCACCACGCCCGCGGCCGTCTCGCCGGACCACGGGACGTCCCGGCCCGGCCACCCCGACGCCCGCCCGCGCCCCGCCCGTCCGGAGCGCCCCGAGCCGGCCCCGCGCAGCCCCCAGCGGTCGCAGTCCCGCCCTCCGGACGTGTCGGAGTCGGTGCGGCAGGACGTCCACAGGAGCGTCCCGGACAGCGCGGACGTGTGCGCGCTGGGCAGGCGCTACGGGGGATGGCGGGCGGACAGCCCGGAGGCGACGATCTGCCGCGACACCTACGGGCGTTGACTGCCGCCCCGCCACCTCAGGGACGCTGCCGAGGCGGCGTCCACGTCCCCGGGCCGTCCTCCCCCAGCCGGGCCTCCAGCCGTGCGATGGCCGCCCACACGCCCTCGCCGTAGCTGTCGTCGGCGAGGGCCAGCGCGGCCTCCCGGGCCCACCGCAGGTGCCTGCGGGCGGCGTCGCGGCGATCGAGCCCGATGTAGTCGTCGGCCAGATTCAGGTGCAGGGAGGGGTAGAGCGCGACCACCGCGGTCATCGCCACGGCCTCCTGCCCGGCCTCCTCTGCCGCCGTCAACGCGCGCAGGTCCCAGGCCAGTTCGTCCGCCGGGTCGTCCTGGGTGTCGGCCAGGTAGTGGGCGAGGGTGCAGCGGTGCAGCGGGTCGCCGTGCTCACCCAGTTCCGCCCACAGGCCGAGCAGCCGGTGCCGGGCCTCCTCCCGGTCCCCGGCGTGGTGCAGCATGACGACCTGCCCGATCCGGGTGAGCACGGCATCCGGCGCCGTCTGCTCCTGCCGCTCCGCCACGACGCCCTCCGCGCACTCGCCGGCTGTTGCTGCCGACGCTAACCGCAGGCGGGGGCGATCCGGCTCAGGCGGCTCCGGACGGCGCCGGGCCCGTCACGGCACGGCCGTACGACCGCGGGCCTCAGCCCAGGTTCGGGATCGTCCAGTCGATCGGCGTGTGCCCCTGCGCCGCCACCGCCTGGTCGATCTGCGTGAAGGGGCGCGAGCCGAAGAACTTCTTCGCCGACAGGGGCGAGGGGTGCGCGCCCTTGACCACGACGTGCCGCGACTCGTCGATCAGGGGCAGCTTCTTCTGCGCGTAGTTGCCCCAGAGCACGAAGACCGCCGGGTCGGGGCGCTCGGCCACGGCCCGGATCACCGCGTCGGTGAACTTCTCCCAGCCGCGGCCCTTGTGCGAGTTGGCCTCGCCCGCGCGGACCGTGAGCACCGCGTTGAGCAGCAGGACGCCCTGCTCGGCCCAGGGCATCAGATAGCCGTTGTCCGGGATCGGCGTGCCCAGCTCCTGGTGCATCTCCTTGTAGATGTTGCGCAGGGACGGCGGGACCCGCACGCCCGGCCGGACCGAGAAGCACAGCCCGTGCCCCTGCCCTTCGCCGTGGTACGGGTCCTGACCGAGGATCAGGACCTTGACCCTGTCGTACGGCGTGGCGTCCAGCGCCGCGAAGACCTCCTCGCGCGGCGGATAGACGGGACCCTTCGCCCGCTCCTCCTCGACGAACTCCGTCAGCTCCTTGAACCAGGGCTGCTGCAGCTCGTCGCCCAGAACCCCGCGCCAGGACTCGGGCAGCATGGCGATGTCGGTCACGTCAATGTCCTCACGATGTGCGGTCACTTCCAGGCCACAGAACCTACAGGCGACCACTGACAACGCGCCCGGGAAAGCCGGTGCCGGACCGCCTACCAGGCGGTCTTGCGGTGCAGCTCCCACAGCATCATGATCGTCGACGGGTCCATGGCCCGCTCGGCGCCCGAGATGTCCCGGCTGGCCGCCACGTACTGCCGGCCCTGCCACAGCGGCAGCAGCCGCGCGTCGTCCACGAGAACCTGCTGGGCCTCCTCGAACTCCTTCACCACGTTCGCGCGGTCGCTCTCCCGGCGCGAGCGGGGCAGCAGATCGCCGGTGATCTCGGGGGCCGGGTAGGGCGTGCCGAGGGCGTTCTGGTCGCCGACGAACGGCGCGATGAAGTTCTCGGCGTCCGGGAAGTCGGGGAACCAGCCGCGGCCGAACACCGGGTACTCGCCCTTCTGGTAGCCCTCGACGTAGGTCTTCCAGGGGCGGCTCTTCAGGCTGATCGAGAACAGGCCGGAAGCCTCGAGCTGGCGCTTCAGCTCCTTGAACTCCCCGGCGGTCTCGGAGCCGTAGCGGTCGCTCGTGTACCAGAAGGTGAGCGGGACGCGCTGGTTGATGCCCGCGTCGGTGAGGATCTTGCGGGCCTTGGCGACGTCGGGGTCGCCGTAGTCGTCGAAGAAGCCCGTGGTGTGGCCGGTGAGGCCCTTGGGGACCATGGAGTAGAGCGGGTCGACGGTGTCCTTGTAGACCTTGTGGGCGATCGCCGCCCGGTCGACGACCTGCGCGATGGCCTGGCGGACGGCCTTCTTGTTCGCCCAGGCGTCCTTCGGGTTGAACACCAGGTAGTTGATGTCGGTGCCGGTGCCCTCGACGAGCTGGATCTCCTCGTCCTTGGAGGACTTGCTCTGGAGCTCGACGACGTCACCGGCGGCCAGACCGCGGTAGGTCACGTCGATCTTCTCGTCCCGCAGGGCCTTCACCATGGTGGCGGAGTCCTGGTAGTAGCGGATGGTGACCGCGTCGTTCCGGCGCTCCGCGTAGCCCTTGTAGGAGTCGTTGCGCACGAGGACGGCTTCCTTGCCGTCGGAGTACGAGTCGAGTCTGTACGGCCCGGACCCGACCACGTCACTGCCCTTGCGCAGGCGGTTCTCCGGGTAGGCCTCCGGGGACACGATCGACATGGCGGGGGTGGCGAGCACGAACGGGAAGGTGGCGTCCGGCTTGTTGAGGTGGAAGATCACCTCGCGGTCGTTCGGCGCCTGGACCCGCTCGAGGCTGCCCAGCAGACCCGCGGGACCGCCGTTGACGTTGATCTTGCGGATCCGGTCGAACGAGTACTTCACCGCCCGGGCGTCGAGCGCGTCGCCGTCGGAGAACGTCAGGCCCTCGCGCAGCTCACAGCGGTAGACCTGGTTCGACGCGTCGCTGAAGTCGCACTTCTCCGCGGCGTCCGGCTGGGGCGTGCTCGCGCCCGTCGGATAGCTCAGGAGCGTCTGGTAGATGTTGCGGAACAGCTCCCAGGAGCTGTCCCACGAAGCGGCAGGGTCGAGCGTGCTGGGCGCACTGGTGGTGCCCAGGACGATCGGTCCCTCGTCCTCCGGGGTGTCGGACGACAGCACGCCACATCCGGCGAGCAGGGCCGATATGGACGCGATGGCCGCCACCCGCCGCAGGCACCGGTTCCGGTTGAACACGCGCACGCTCCTCGATCTGCCATACCAAGGGTCGGCAGACCATACCGCAGTGCCGGGCCCGCTGACCCTCCCCGGTACATGACCTCTTGATCGATAAACCCTTGACGACGTTGTCATCGCGATTTGCGGTGTTTTTACGCCGACACGGGCGCCGTTTGTGTCAACGGGCGCCCGTGCCGATCCGCGTGCCCGGTCCTCGTCAGCCGGTTCCGGCGTTGAGGAAGATGCCGCCGTCCACCACGAGCGTCTGGCCGGTGACCCAGTCGGACTGCTCGGAGGTGAGGAACGCGGCAGCGCCCCCGATGTCGGAGGGCACGCCCAGCCGGCCCAGCGGGTAGGCCGCCGCGGCCTCATCCTCCCGGCCCTCGTACAGGGCCTGGGCGAACTTGGTCTTCACGACCGCCGGGGCGATCGCGTTGACCCGCACCTTGGGCGCGAACTCGTGCGCGAGCTGCACGGTCAGGTTGATCATCGCGGCCTTGCTGACGCCGTACGCGCCGATGAACGGCGAGGGTGACAGGCCCGCGACCGAGGCGATGTTGACGATCGCGCCGCCGTTGTCCTTCTGCCAGGCGTGCCAGGTCCGCTGGGCGAAGCCGAGCGCCGAGACGACGTTGGTCTCGAAGACCTTGCGGGCGACGTTCAGGTCGAGGTCGGCGATCGGCCCGAACACGGGGTTCGTGCCCGCGTTGTTGACCAGGTAGTCGACGCGGCCGAAGGCCTCCATCGTGCGCTCGACGGCGACGGCCTGGTGGGCCTCGTCGTGCGCCTTGCCCGCCACGTAGACCGCGCGGTCGGCGCCGAGCTGCTCGACGGCCTCCTTGAGGGCGTCCTCGTTGCGGCCGGTGATGCACACGCGGTCGCCGCGCGCGATCAGGGCCTCGGCGACGCCGTAGCCGATGCCGCGGCTGGCGCCCGTGACGAGGGCGACCTTGCCGGAGAGTTCCACGGAAGTCATGTCAGTTCGTCCTTAGTCGAGCGGTCCGCCGGCCACGTACAGCACCTGGCCGGAGACGAATCCGGCGGCCTCGCCGGTGAAGAAGGCGATGGCGTTGGCGATGTCCTCCGGCTCACCGACCCGGGCCACCGGGATCTGGGTGGCGGCGGCGGCCTTGAAGTCCTCGAAGCCCATGCCGACACGGTCGGCGGTGGCCTTGGTCATCTCGGTCGCGATGAAGCCGGGGGCGACGGAGTTGGCGGTGACGCCGAACTTGCCGAGCTCCTTGGCGAGGGTCTTGGTGAAGCCCTGCAGGCCCGCCTTGGCGGCCGAGTAGTTCACCTGGCCGCGGTTGCCGAGCGCGGACGACGACGACAGGTTGACGATCCGGCCGAAGCCCGCGTCGACCATGTGCTTCTGACAGGCCTTGGACATCAGGAAGGCGCCGCGCAGGTGCACGTTCATGACGGTGTCCCAGTCGGAGACGCTCATCTTGAAGAGCAGGTTGTCGCGCAGCACGCCCGCGTTGTTGACCAGGATGGTCGGCGCGCCGAGCTCCTCGGCGATCCGCGCGACGGCCGCCTCGACCTGTGCCTCGTCCGAGACGTCGCACCCGACCGCGATGGCCTTGCCGCCGGCGGCCGTGATCTTCTCGACGGTGTCCTTGCAAGCCGCCTCGTCGAGGTCGAGCACGGCGACCGCGCGGCCCTCGGCGGCCAGTCGTACGGCGGTGGCGGCACCGATACCGCGCGCGGCACCGGTCACGACGGCAACCCGCTGGTCAGTGGTGGACATGACTGCTACTCCTCAGGTGAGCGACCGCTTAGTACCTTCAGTGGGTGTGACGCTAGAAGCCCTGGCACGCGGTGTCAACGGCCGCGGGCGGCATGTGATCCATCACCCGGGCCCACCCTGCCCGGCAGCGCCCTCAGGGACACCCGATCGGCCCATGGCCACGCGCCGCCGCACGTCTCGGCGCCTAGCGTCGGAGCGCGGCCACCGTGGCCGGAAGGGAGGCGCGCCATGCGCCGTCGCACCGGTGCCATCGGCACGCTGATCGCGATCGCCGCGATCGTGCCGCTGGCCGACCCCGCTCACGCCCGGCAGGACCTGGACTGCCGCGACTTCGCCTTCCAGGAGGACGCGCAGGCCGTCTTCGACGCGGATCCGAGTGATCCCAACAGGCTGGACGAGGACCAGGGCCCCGACGACGGTGTCGCATGCGACGCGCTGACCCGCCGCGGGATCATCAACCCCACGACGTCGCCCACCATGTCCCCCAGCGCCTCCGCCAGTCCTTCCGTCAGTCCCTCCGCCAGCCCCACGGTTCCGGCCACCGTCACGCCCACGGCCGTCCCGACCCAAGGGGTGCGGGGCGGACTCGGGGGCGGGGTGGCCTCGGGGCCGAGCGGCTGGGAGACCGGGATCGGCCTGGCCTTCGCGGCGGGTGCCGCCCTCGCCGCCGGGTACGCGGTGAAGCGCCGCCGGTCCTGACGGCGGGGCGTTCCTCACCTCACCAGCAGGTCCACCAACCGCCCGGTCTCCGCCGCCGGGTCCGTGGTCAGGCCGGTGTGCACCGGGCCGGGCTGGACGATCGTGGAGCGGGGGGCGACGAGCCAGCGGAAGCGGCGGCCCGGGTCGTCGGCAGCCGCCTGCCCGGCCGCGGTACCGCCCGCGCACAGGCTCTCCACGGCCCGCAGGGCGGCCCGCACCCCGGCCACGTCGGCGCGGGGGTCGAGGGCCAGCAGACGGGTCTCGTCGAGGTGGGTGCGGGCACCGACGTAGGACGCGGCGCGGCAGTAGACGAGGACGCCGGCGTTGATGCACTCGCCGCGTTCGACGCGCGGGACGACGCGCAGGACGGCGTACTCGTAGACCTGGCGGTCCCGCGGGCCGCCCTTGATGATGTGCCGGTCGTTCACTTCAGCCCCTGGATGCGGTCGTGGATGTCGGCGGCCCGGGCCAGCAGCGGGCGCGCGTACGCCTGCCTGAGGTCGTCCGGCGTGGCGAAGCCGGGTTCGTCCAGGAGCCAGGTGTCCGGGATCTGCGCGGTGACGTCGGCGAGGAGTTCCTCGGTGACCAGGGGCGCCAACTCGGCTGCGGCGGCGGTGACATCGGGGGCGAAGGACGCCAGCGCGTGGTCGGAGGCGTCGTAGGGGCGGGCGGTGGAGGCCTGGACGCCGGGCCAGTTGTGGTGCCAGATCATCGTCGCGCCGTGGTCGACGAGCCACAACTCGCCCCGCCACCTGAGCAGGTTGGGGTTGCGCCAGGACCGGTCGACGTTGTTGATCAGGGCGTCGAACCAGACGACCCGGCCGGCCTCCCCGGGGCTCACCGGGAACGCCAGCGGGTCGAAGCCGAGCGCGCCGGAGAGGAAGTCCATGCCGAGGTTGGTGCCGCCGCTGGACCTGAGCAGGCTCTGCACCTGCTCGTCCGGTTCGCCGAGGCCCAGTTCCGGGTCGAGTGCGACGGTGACCAGGCGCGGCATCCGCAGCCCCAGCCGGCGGGCGAGTTCCCCGCAGACCACCTCGGCGACGAGTGTCTTGCGGCCCTGTCCGGCACCGGTGAACTTCATCACGTAGGTGCCGAAGTCGTCGGCCTCGACCAGGCCGGGCAGCGAACCGCCCTCGCGCAGGGGCGCGATGAAACGGGTCGCGATCACTTCCTTGAGCATCGCCCCAGGTTACTGACGCACCCGGCGGCCGCGGTGAGGGCCTCGCGGCGGGGTGGGCCGGAACCCGACAGCGAACCGACAGCTCCGCTTTACCCGTGTCCTTCCGGGATCGGGTCAGGATTTCGGCATGGTCTGAACAGCCGGTCCGCAAGGGCCGTACCTCTCCGCAGATCACGAATCCCCGGAAGGAACGTCAGCATGACCAGCGAATCAGTTCAGCCGATGTCGGGACCGAGCCGCCGCACGGTCGTGGCGGCGGTCGGCGCGGCGGGGCTCACCGTGGCGCTGACGGCGTGCGGGTCGGAGGACAAGGCGTCCGACCCGTCCACCGAACAGGGCGCCGCCGGCGGCGGCGCGACGAACGACGGAGCCGGCTCGTCCGGCGGGGCGGGAGCCGGTGGCGCGGCGCTCGCGAAGACCGCCGACATCCCCGAGGGCAGCGGCAAGATCTTCAAGGACGAGAAGGTGGTGGTCTCGCAGCCGGCCACGGGCGACTACAAGGCCTTCTCGACGATCTGCACCCACCAGAAGTGCCCGATGGTGGACCTCAAGGACGACATCATCTCCTGCGCCTGCCACGGCAGTCAGTTCTCCGTCCTCGACGGCAGCGTGAAGAAGGGGCCGGCGGTCCAGCCGCTGGAGGCGAAGCAGATCAGCGTGAACGGCGACTCCATCACGCTCGCCTGACCCCGTCCGGACACTCCAGGCACGCCAGCACCTCGTCCGTGGTCGCGACCGTGGCGACCAACGCGAGGGTGTGGCGGATCATCGCGGGGGTGTAGTCGGACGGCACTCCCGCGATGGCGTCCGCCGGGACGACGACGGTGTAGCCGCGGTTCACGGCGTCGAACACGGCGTTGGGCACGGCCACGTTGGCCGAGACCCCGGTGACGATCAGCGTGCGGCAGCCGAGGTTGCGCAGCAGTGGGTCGACGTCGGTGCCCTGCACGGGTGACAGGCCGTGCAGACGCCGTACGACGAGGTCCTCCTCGGCCACCTCGATCGGGGCGGCGACCCGCACCGCCGGTGTGCCGGTCAGCTGCTGGACGGGCAGCCGTGCGGCGGCGCGGAACAGACGGGCGTTGCCGTTGGCGCCGCGGCCGTCGGGGCGGCGCTCGGCGATGGCGTGCACCACTTGGACGCCCCCGGTGTGCGCGGCCGCCACGAGACGGGCGACGTTGGCGAGGGCACCGCCGGTGCGTGCCTGTGCGGCGAGTTCGGGCAGGGCGCTGTCCTCCCCGACGACGCCCTCCTGGCACTCGACGGTGAGCAGCACGGTGGTGCGCGGTTCGAGGAGCTCGCTGAGGGCTTCGTTCGAGGGCACGGGTTTCCCCCTGTCACCGGCGGCCGGGCGGGCGAGCGTAGCCACCATTGCGCACGGACGGAAGAGCACTCATCCTTTTCTGACGTGATGTCAGAGGATCTCCTCTGGCACGACGTGGGAGAAAGAGGGGGCGCATGACCGTCACGCAGCAGCGCAGAGGCCGGAAGATCATGATGACGCCGGGCGAGCTGGACGACTTCCTGACCACCCAGCGCACCTGCCGGGTCGCCACGGTGTCGGCCGACGGGGCGCCGCACGTGAGCACGCTGTGGTTCGCCTGGGACGGCGCCTCGATGTGGCTGTACTCGGTCGTCCGCAGCAAGCGGTGGACCGACCTGCGGCGCGACCCGCGGGTGGCGATCGTGGTCGACACCGGCGAGGACTACGACGAGCTGCGCGGCGCCGAGCTGTCGGGCACCGTCGAGTTCGTGGGCGAGATCCCGCGCACGGGCGAGCTGCGCGCCGAACTCGACGTGCCGGAGACGCTGTTCGCCCGGAAGAACTTCGGCCTGGAGGAAATGCCGCACGACGGCCGGCACGCCTGGATCCGTCTGACCCCGGAAAAAATCGTCTCCTGGGACTTCCGCAAACTGGCCGGGCAGTAGCCGCCCCACCGGAACGTCGGCCGGAATCCTGACCCGGCGCACTTCGGGTCCATCGGATCTGCGGCATCGGCAGTCGCTCTCCCCGAGTCGCAGCCGCAGCCGCAGCGCTCAGGGCGTCAGCCCACGCTCTCCCCCGCCGCCCGCAGGGCCTTCACCGCCGCCCGGATCGACGGGCGGCGGTCCGCGTCCGCGCGCCAGATGACGTACACGTGCCGCCGGACCCGCTGCCGCAGGGGGACGGTCACGACACCGGCGGGCACGGGGTGGCGGCCGAGCAGCGGGGCGATGCACACCCCGAGGCCCGCGGCGACGAGGGCGAGCTGCGTGTGGTTCTCGGCGGCGCGGTGCCCGACGATCGGCTCGACGCCCTTGGAGCGCAGCGTGAACATCAGCCACTCGTGGCAGAACTCGCCCTCGCCCCAGGTGATCCACTCGTCGTCGGCGAACTCGGCGAGGTCCACCTCCGCACGCTCCGCGAGCCGGTGGCCCACCGGCATGGCGACCTCGGCCGGGTCGTCCAGGATCGACGCCTTGACCAGCCCGTCGGGCAGCGCCATCGGCTTGTTGTACCAGTCCAGCACGACGGCGAGGTCGAGGTCGCCGCGCACGACCCCGGCGATGCCCTGCTCCGGTTCGAGTTCGCAGGAGCGCAGCCGGAGCGCGGGGTGCTGCGCGCGCAGTGCGGCCAGCGCGTGCGGGAACAGCCCCCGCGCGGCCGTCGGGAACGCCGACAGCCTGAGCTCGCCGACGACCTGCCCGCGCTGCGCCTCCAGGTCGGACTGGGCCAGTTCCACCTGGGAGAGGATGCGCCCGGCGTGCTCGGCGAGCAGCCGGCCCGCGTCGGTGAGCCGCACACCGCGGCCGTTCTTGGCGAGGAGCTGCTGGCCGACCTCCCGCTCGAGCTTGGACAGCTGCTGCGAGACGGCGGACGTCGTGATGTGCAGCCCCTCGGCCGCACCGCTCACCGATCCGTGCCGGGCGAGGGCGTCGAGGGTGCGCAGGCGCTCCAGGTTCAACATGTAAGCAATGCTACGCGGTATCGGGTGCGAAATCTCGATTGTGCTACGAGGTCCCGGTGCCGCATCGTGGCCGGCATGAGCACCGTCACCACCCCGGCCGGCCAGGTCGCCTCCGCCCTGTCCGCATCACCCCGCCGCCGCCTCGACTGGCGCCTCCGGTTCGCCGCCCTGTCCCTGATCTGGGGTTTCAGCTTCCTCCTCATCAAGGTGGGCACCGAGGGGTACGCGCCGTTCCAAGTGACCCTCGGCAGGCTGGTGTTCGGCACGGCGGTACTGGCCGCCGCGATGGCGGTGCGGCGCGAGCGGCTGCCGCGCGGGGCGCGCACCTGGGGCCATCTGACGGTCGCCGCATTCCTGCTCAACGCCCTGCCGTTCTCCCTGTTCGCGTACGCCGAGCTGACCATCCCGTCCACACTGGCGGGCATCTGCAACGCGACCTCGCCGCTGTGGGGCATGGCGCTGTCGCTGGTCGCCCTGTCGGAGGACCGGCCGACCCGGGTGCGGGTCGCGGGGCTCGGTCTCGGCTTCCTCGGGGTGCTCACGGTGCTCGGCGCCTGGCAGGGCTTCCACGGCCTGGACGCCACCGGCACGGCACTGGCCCTGCTCGCCTCCCTGAGCTACCCGATCGGCTGGATCTACGTCCGCCGCACATTGGCCGGCACCGGGCACTCGCACCTGTCGATGACCGGCGCCCAGCTGCTGCTCGCGACGGTCCAGCTGGCCGTCGTCACCCCGCTGTTCACGACCCTGCCCACCCGGGTGGCCGTCGTACCGCTGCTGGCGATCGCCGCCCTGGGCGCGCTGGGTACGGGCCTCGCGGTCCTCCTGCAGTACGGCCTGGTCGCGGAGGTCGGCCCGACGACCGCGCAGATGGTCACGTACTTCATCCCGGTCATCGCCACGGCCGCGGGCGTCGCCCTCCTCGGTGAGACGCTCGCCTGGTCGACGCCGGTCGGGGCGGTGATCGTGCTGACGGGGGCGGCGCTGACCCAGGTGCGGCCGAAGCCCCGGCGGGAGTCCCGGCCTTAGCTACGCGAACCCGAAGGGCCCCGGCCGGCGCCCCCTCAGTCGTAGCTCCGCGCCGGGGCGGGTCCGAGGGCCGCGGCGATCGCGTCGGCCAGCACCTCGACCTCGTCCGGGCCGAGCGTGGAGACGGTGACCCGGATGCCGGGCGGTGCGCTCAGCCGGAAGCGGGCGCCAGGGGCCACGGCCCAGCCGGCGTGCAGCAGCCGGGCGACGGCGCCGGTCTCGTCCGGTACGGGCACCCACACGTTCATCCCGCTGCGCCCGTACGCCGCGACACCACGCCGTTCGAGCGCGCCGATCAGCGCGTCCCGCCGCCGTCCGTACGACGCCGCCACCTCGGCGGTGTCCAACGCGCCGTCGGCCCACAGCCGCACCAGGGCCCGCTGCATCAGCCGGCTGACCCAGCCGGGCCCGAGCCGGTGCCGCCCGCGGACCCGGTCGACGGTGACGGCGTCCCCGGTGAGTACGGCGAGGCGCAGATCGGGGCCGTAGGCCTTGGCGGCGGAGCGCACGAACGCCCAGTGCCGGGTGACTCCGGCCAGCGGGTGCAGGGGCACGTCGACGATGCCGTGGCCGTGGTCGTCCTCGATCAGCAGGACCTCCTGGTGCTCCCGGAGCACGGCGCGCAGGGCACGCGCGCGTGCGGCGCTCACCGCGGCGCCGGTCGGGTTCTGCGCGCGGTCGGTGACGATCAGGGCCCGCGCCCCCGCCTCCAGCGCGTCGCGCACGTCATCCGCTCGGGGTCCCTCGTCGTCGACGCCGACGGGGACGGTTCGCAGCCCGAGGGCGGGCACGAGGTCGAGGGTGCGGCCCCAGCCGGGATCCTCGACGGCGACGGTGTCACCGGGCTTGAGATGGGCCGCCAGCACCCGTTCGACGCCGTCGAGGGCCCCGGAGACCACGGCGAGCGGCCCGTCCGGCACACCGTCGGCGTCGAGTCCGGCCCGCGCGATCCTCGCCAGCTCGGGCTCCAGGGGGGTGTCCCCGTAGAGCACGGGCGCCCGGTCTCCCTCCTGCGCCGCAGCGGCGAACGCGCCCGCGAGGGGCGGCAGCAGCGCCGGGTCCGGGTTGCCCTGCGCCACGTCCCGGACGCCCTCGGGGACCTCCACCCGGAAGTGCTCCCGCCCGGTCGTCGCCGGGGCGGGCCGGACTCGGCTGCCGCGCCGGCCCGCGGTCTCGATGACCCCGCGCTCACGCAGGGTGCGGTACGCGGCCGCGACCGTGTTGGGGTTCACCCCCAGCCGTTCCGCCAACTCCCGCATGGGAGGCAGCAGTTGACCGGGCCGCAGCTCACCGGCCCCCACCGCTCGCTCGATGCTCGCGGAAATGTCCGCTGCGCGACGCCCACTGATCCGATACTCTCCTAGCACAAAGCCAATTATGCACTAGTGCAATGGAGAGCGCCATGCAGGGGACCACGCAGACGCCGTCGCAGCCCGAGACCGCCTACACCCCGTCCGACCGCACCGTCCCCACCCGCTCCCCGGACCGGGCCTCGTACGACAGGGACCTGGTGCACGCGATACTCGACGAGGCCTATGTCTGCCATCTCGGGTTCGTCCGCGACGGGGCGCCGGTCGTGCTGCCCACGCTGTACGCCCGCGTCGGCGAGCGGCTGTACGTGCACGGCTCGACGGGCTCGCGTCCGCTGCGGGCGGCCGGTCAGGCCGACCCGGGCCTCGAGGTCTGCCTGACGGTCACGCACGTCGACGGTCTGGTCCTGGCCCGCTCGGCCTTCCACCACTCGATCAACTACCGCTCCGTAGTGGTGCACGGCGTCGCCCACGACGTGACGGAACCCGAGGAGAAGCGTCAGGCCCTGGACGCGCTGGTCGACCACGTCGTGCCCGGCCGCTCCGCGGACTCGCGCCCCGCCAACAAGAAGGAACTGGCCGCCACCGCCGTGATCCGCCTCGACCTGGACGAGGTCTCCGCGAAGCTGCGCACCGGCGGCGTGAACGACGAACCGGAGGACCTCGCCCTCCCGCACTGGGCCGGCGTCGTCCCGGTGCGGCGCACCTACGGCACGCCGCACTCCGACCCCGGCCTGGCCCCCGGCACCGAACTGCCCGGCTACCTCGCGGCCCTGTGACGCTGCTCCACGGCAGGACGCCCCAGGACAGGCCCGGGCGGCACCTCACACGGCCGTCACCGGCTCCTCGGCCCTCCGTGCGCCCCGGGCCTCCCCCACCGCCAGGCCCGCCACCGAGCCCAGCATCAGCAGGGTCCCGGCCAGCGTGGCCACCGTGAGGTGTTCACCGAGCAGGACGACGGCGAGGACCGCCGCGCTCACCGGTTCCAGCAGCATGATCACCGAGACGGTGGCGGACCGTACGACGGCCGCGCCCGCGAAGTAGAGGCCGTAGGCCAGTGCGGTGGGGACGGCTGCGACGTAGAGCAGCAGGAGCAGGAGCCGGCCGGGTTCCTCGGTGTGCGGCAGCAGTCCCTCCGCCAGGGCGAACGGCAGGAGGCACAGGCTCGTGACGGCGAAGGCCCCGGCGGTCGTCCCGGTGGCGTCGCCCTCGCCGCCCCGGCCCCACCGGCGGGTGAGCAGCGTCATCGCGCAGTACCCGGCCGCGGCCAGCAGCGCGAGCAGCACCCCGGTGGGGCGCACGGTCGTGCCTCCGCTCCCGAGGACGAGCACCACGAGCCCGGTGAGGGCACCCAGCACGGCGACGGCACCGCCCCGCCCCAGGCGCTCGGCCAGGGTCAGCCGGGCGCCCAGCGCGATGAGGACGGGACCCGCGCCGAGGGTGACGACGGTGGCCACGGCGAGGCCGGTGGCGGAGACGGCCGCGAAGTACGCGGTCTGGAAGACGGCGAGGCCGAGCCCGGTGACCCCGGTCCGCAGTGCCCGGCGCCCGAGCGGTTCCCGCACGGGCGCCGCGGCGCGCGGGCGCACCAGTCGGACGGCGAGCAGCAGCGCGAGCCCGGCGGCGCAGCGCCAGAAGGAGAGGGCGACGGGCCCCATGTCGCTGGCCCGGTAGACCAGGGAGGCGGCCGCGCCCGCGGTGCCCCAGGCGACACCGGCGACGATCAGATAGAGGAGGCCTCGCCCGATGGGCAGGCCGGAGGCGATGTTCGACACGTGTTCTCTCCGCAGTCGCGCACGACGCACCGCACGCGACAAGCGGCGGCGGGTGTGCGGAAGTTCGGGAAGGCTCCCGGATCAGTGGGGATCAGGGGCCACGGACTTCGTCTGCGGGCGGCACCGTTCCGCGCGGCGGCGCATCGCCGGGCGCGGTTTCCGGAGGGCCCGCCTCAGACGGCCGGAGGCGGAAGAACGAGTGCGGAAGGCATGATCGGCACCTTAGGCGCTCGTTCCCCGCCGGGACAATTCCCTTTCCGGGCCGCCGCTCGCCACCGGCCGCTCGGAACCCTTCGAGGGTGTCGAGGACTGCGCGATGAAGGCGCCCACCAGCACGATGGCCCCACCGGCGATCTGCGGCGCCGAGAGATGCTCGCCGAGCAGGACCCAGGCCAGGACGGTGGCGATGACCGCCTCGAGACAGGCGACGACCCCCGCGACCTGCGGGGAGAGCCGCCGCACGGAGAGCACGCCGGTGACGTAGGCGACGACCGTGGCGACGAGGATGATCCACGCCAGCAGCACGACGGCGGCGACGGGCCGGCCGTCCATGGTCGCGGTGCCCCGGAGCACCGACCAGTCCATGCTCCAGGGCCGGGCGACCACGGTCAGCACGGCCGCTCCGACGAGCAGTCCGTAGGCGATGACACCGAGCGGGTCGGGCGCTTCGTCCCCGGCGTCGCTGCCCTGGTCGGACAGGACGAAGTAGCCGACCTGGCAGCAGGCCGCGCCGAGCGCGAGCAGCAGTCCGAGGGCGTCGAAGCCGAGGCCCGACCAGACCTCGACGACACAGGCCAGTCCGCCGACCGCGAGGACGACACCGACGGCCGCGGCCCGCGTCACCGGCCGTTTCTGCACGAACCGCACCCAGCCCAGCACGAGCGCGGGCGCCAGGTACTCGATGAGCAGCGCGACCCCGACGGGGATCCGGGAGAGCGCGGCGAAGTAGCAGGCCTGGACACCGGCGACGGCCAGCAGCCCGAAGCCGGCGAGCAGCCCGGGGCGCCGGCGCAGCAGCGCGCGATGGCGCACGGCGAGCGGCAGCATCACCAGGGCCGCCCCCGCCACCCGCAGCCACACCACGTGCAGCGGGTCCAGTCCTGCTTCGATCAGCGGCTTGGCCGCGACACCGGATCCGCCGAAGGCCACCGCGGACAGGAGCGCGAGGCCGAGCCCCACACCCCTGCCGCGCCCGCTCACGCTGCTGTCAGAGGTACGCACCGGCACATGATGGCAGGCCATGACAGGAGCGTCATCCCCTATGGCACCTGTCTCACTGCCTGGACGGGGCGAAGTGCCCGGCGTGTGCCGCTCAGCAGGTGGTTTCGCCGCACTCCTCGCTGAGTCCGGACCAGCCGTCGAGCCGGGCGATGACCTCGCGCGGGTCGACGCCGGCCCGTTCGAGCACCTCCACCGCGCGCGCCTGCGGGTCGACGGCGATCGCCGCGAGCAGGTCGGTGCCGCGGGCCGGTCCGCCCCGCCCGGCGGCGCGCTCACAGGCGTACTCCATGCAGGCGGCGGCGAGCGGGGAGAAGCCCGCCGCCTCCGTCACCCCGGGGACGGCGCCGGAGTCCTCGACACCGCTCTGCCAGCGCAGTCCGTAGCCGATGCTGCGCTGGACGAGATAGCCGAGCAGCCGCGCGATCTGCGCCCCCTCGCCGAAGACGGCACGCGCGTCGGGGTCGGATTCCAGCAGCGAGTGGAGCAGATGGGCGGTGTCGATCTGCCGGTCCCCGTCCCGGACGGCCCGGCGCCGGGCACCGCCGACCACCGAGGCCAGCTCGTCACTGAGCCGGGCATCGTTGTCCACGCGCTGAATGCCGTGCTCATGGGCCGACTGCCGGGGGATACGGGGTTGCACATCCGCTACCCCATCAGTCCCGCGGGCCCGGGTCATCCCCGGCGGGAAGCATCTTCGCGTCCCGCGGAAAGTGGACCCCAGCGAGCGGAATCTCCTCCTTACGGAGGAGATCAGGCGGATTCAGGAGGGAGACCCGCACGGCTGACGGTTCGTCAGTATTGAACATTGCGGCCGCCGCGGCTACCTTCCGCGACACCCAGCCCGACACGAAGAGGTGGTCGCATGGCCGAAGTCAGTGCGGAGACACGCATCGGGGCGCCGGCCGAGAAGGTGTGGGCCAGGCTCACGGACTGGTCCGCGTACGGCGAGTGGAACGCGACCCACACGAGCTTTCCGGCGGGCGGCCCGGAACCCCTGGAAGTGGGCGCGACGTTCCAGGAGAACATGCGGCTGATGAACTTCCCGGCCGAGGTGATGTGGACCGTCGAGGAGCTGGAACCGGCCCGCGTGCTCGCCATCCGCGGCAAGGGCCCGATGGCGGTGACCGTGGCGACGCGCTACACCCTCACACCCGGCGGCGACGCCACGACGGTCCGCATCGACGGCGAGTTCACGGGCGCGACGGTGTCGCTGATGGCGGGCAAGCTCAGGGACTCGGCCACGGCGGCCCTGCACGAGTCGCTGCGCAAGCTGGACGGGCTGGTGACCTGACACTTCCGGCACGACGAAGCGCCCCCGGACCACTCCGAGGGCGCTTCGTATCCTGCCGGGTTCAGTCCTCGTCGGCGAGGATCAGATACAGCTTCTTGCGGGCCTCGTTGATGACGCCGACCGCCTTCTCCCGCTGCTCCTTGCTGCCGGTCTTCCAGACCTGGCCGAAGGCCTCCATCAGACCGAAGCCGGCCTGACGGATCTCGCCGAGGGCTTCCCAGTCGACCCCGCGGGAGGCCTCCTCCCAGGGCGCCTCGGGACCCTCCTCGGCGGCCTCGCGGCCCGCCTCGGTGAGCGAGAACAGCTTCTTGCCGCCCTCGGAGGCACTGACGATCAGCCCCTCGTCCTCCAGCAGCTGAAGGGTGGGGTACACCGAGCCGGGGCTGGGCTTCCACGCCCCGCCGCTGCGCTCGGCGATCTCCTGGATCATTTCGTAGCCGTGCATCGGCCGGTCCTTCAGCAGGGCCAGGATCGAGGCGCGTACGTCACCGCGCCGCGCCCTCCCCCGTGGCCCTCCGCGCCCTCGTCCGCCCCAGGGTCCCGGGCCGAAGCCCGGTCCACCGGGCCCGCCCCAGCCGGGGCCACCGGGCCCGCCTGGCCCGAAGGGACCGAAGGCCGCGCGCAGCCCTTCGAAGCCACCCCGGCCACGGTGCGGGCCGCCGTGTCCATGTCCACGCTCGAATCCGTGGGTACGCATCGCAACCACTCTCCATTCCATCGTTGATCTGTCGCGATACTTCAACGATATATCGGTAACGCTCGACCGACAAGGCCCTGCCCGTGCGACCCGACCGGCGGAAGTCGGGCCGCCACTCGCGAATTGGCCTTGGCCCGCGGCTTCCTGGGAGCCCTAGCGTCGGGGCATGAGGATCCGAATCGTCGACGCCTTCACCGATCGCCCCTTCTCCGGCAACCCGGCCGGGGTCCTGCTCCTGCCCGGCGCGGACGCCTTCCCGGACGACACCTGGCTGCAGAACATCGCCCTGGAGGTCAACCACTCCGAGACGGCCTTCGCCCACCCTCTCCCCGGCGGCGGCGAGGCGGACTGGGCCCTGCGCTGGTTCACACCGGCCGCCGAGGTCGCGATGTGCGGCCATGCCACCCTCGCCACCGCCCACGTCCTGCACACGACCGGCGTCCACACCGGTCCGGTGCGGTTCGCCACCCGCAGCGGCGTCCTCGTCGCCACGCCCGCCGCGGACGGCTCCGTCACGCTGGACTTCCCGACGGCCCCGCTCACCCGGGCCGACCCGCCCCGCGGCCTCGCCGAGGCCCTGGGCGCCGAGCCGCTCACGGTCCTCGACACCGGTCCGAACATCGGCGACCTGCTCGTCGAGGTCGCCGACGAGAAGACGGTGCACGCCCTGCGTCCCGACCTGAGGGCCCTCGCGGCCCACTCCGAGCGCGGCGTCATCGCCACCGCCCGCGCCGAGGACCCCGACCGGGGTTACGACTTCGTCTCGCGCTGCTTCTTCCCGAACGTCGGTGTCAACGAGGACCCGGTGACGGGCAGCGCCCACACCGCCCTCGCCCCCTTCTGGTCCGAGCGCCTGGGCCGCCCCCGTCTCACCGGTCTCCAGGCCTCACCCCGCTCCGGCCGCGTCCGCACGGAGCTGCGCGGCGACCGCACCCTGCTGACCGGCACGGCGGTCACCGTCATCGAGGGCGACCTGCTGATCTGAGACGCACGAAGGGGCGTACGCCACCGTCGTACGCCCCTGCCCGTGTCACCTCACGCCGTCGGCAGCCAGTCCACCTTGCCGGCCAGCAGCGCGTAGCCGACGAACGCCCCGATGTCGAGCAGCGCGTGGGCCACCACGAGCGGGCCGACCCGCCCCCAGCGGCGGTAGAGACAGACGAAGACGACGCCCATGAGCATGTTGCCTACGAAGCCGCCGATGCCCTGGTAGAGGTGGTACGAGCCGCGCAGAACGGAGCTGCCGACCAGAGCCGCCGTCGGGGTCCACCCCAGCTGGCCCATGCGGCGCAGCAGGTAGCCGATGACGATCACTTCCTCCAGCACGGCGTTCTGGATCGCCGAGAGGATCAGCACGGGGTACTTCCACCACACCTCCGGCAGTGCCTCGGGCACCACGGTGAGGTTGAAGCCGAGGCCGCGGGCCGCGAGGTAGAAGGCGATGCCGGTGCTGCCGATGACCGCCGCGATCGCCGCCCCGCGCCCGAGGTCGGACCAGGGGCGGGTGCGGTCGAAGCCGATCGTGCGCAGGCTCGCGCCCTCCCGCAGCAGGAAGTGGGCGACCAGCGCGACGGGCACGAGCGCCGTGGTGATCCCGAAGAGCTGCCAGGCGAGGTCGAGCCAGGGCCGCCCGGGCGCCGCCGAGGCGTTCATCGTGGCCGCCTGGTCCCTGAGGCCGCCCGGCTTGGTGACCGACCCGATGAAGCTGATCAGCGCGGACACTCCGCTCGCGCCCAGCGACAGCGCGAGGACCAGCAGCGTCTCGTCGCGGAGCATCCGCCGTGAGAGCCGTTGCTGGGGAATGGAATCGCCCACCGGGCTCGTCTCCGCCTGCACACCCGCCTCCACTTCACCGACCTGTCGGATCAGTATGGCGGCAGCGGGATCTCATCCCGGCGGCGGCGTCAGCCCGGCGACACCGGCTCCCCCAGCCCGACCGGCCAGGTGTGCACCGGGTCGCCCTTGTGCATCAGCTCGCGGTAGCGCCGGGTCGTGGCGGCCAGCGCGTCGTCCCGGGAGTGGCCGGCGTCCAGTGCCGTGTGGAACGTGGCGGCCTGCCAGCTCGCCCCGTTCACCCGACGCCGGCACCGCTCCTCGATCACGCCCAGATACAGATCCCGGTCGGCCGGCTCGACTCCCCAGGCGTCCAGCCCGGCCTCGGCGAGCGGCAGCAGCTCGTCGCGGATCAGGTTCACCGCGTCGACCTCGGCCATGCCGCTGTACCGGCCGCGCCGGGGCCAGGTGAAGCGGGCGTCGATGCCGTCCTTGCACGCGGCATCGAAGTTGGCGGCGGCCGCCTCGAACGGCAGCCGGTTCCACACCGGCCGCGACTCCTCGGCGAGGGCCCTGACCACCCCGTAGAAGAAGGCCGCGTTCGCGACGACGTCGATGACCGTGGGTCCGGCCGGCAGGACGCGGTTCTCCACGCGCAGGTGCGGGACACCGTCGGCGATGCCGTAGACCGGGCGGTTCCAGCGGTAGATCGTGCCGTTGTGCAGGACCAGTTCGGCGAGCGACGGTGTGCCGCCCTGGTCGAGCACCTTCAGCGGATCCTCGTCGTCGCAGATCGGCAGCAGGGCCGGGTAGTAGCGCAGGTTCTCCTCGAAGAGGTCGTACGCCGAGGTGATCCAGCGCTCCCCGAACCAGGTGCGCGGCCGGACGCCCTGGGCCTGGAGCTCGGGCGGGCGGGTGTCGGTGGACTGCTGGAACAGCGGGGGCCGCGACTCGCGCCACAGCTCGCGGCCGAAGAGGAAGGGCGAGTTGGCGCCGACGGCGATCTGCGCGGCGGTGACCGCCTGGGCCGCGTTCCACACGTCGGCGAAGCGGGCCGGGGTGACCTGGAGGTGCAGTTGCACCGAGGTGCAGGCGGCCTCCGGCGCGATGGACTTCGAGGTGCAGCTCAGGTGCTCCACGCCGTCGATGTCGAGGGTGAACTCCTCGCCGCGGGCGGCCACGATCTGGTCGTTGAGGAGGGTGTACCGGTCGACGTCGGAGAGGTTCGACGACACCAGGTCGTCACGGCCGAGAGTCGGCAGAATACCGATCATCACAATTCCCGCGTCGACCTCGCCGGCTTTTCGGTCGGCATATGCCAGTGACGTACGGAGTTCCTCCGTGAGCCGGTCGAAAACCCGGCCCCCCAAGCGGTGTGGGGGGATGTTCACTTCCAGGTTGAACATGGCGAGCTCTGTTTGGAAGTCGCGACTCGCGATGCGTTCGAGGACTTGCCCGTTCAACATTTTCGGCATGCCGTCGGCACCCGCGAGATTCAATTCGATCTCCAGCCCCATCAGGTTCTTGGGGCGATCGAACCGCTGCTCCGCCAGGAGTCGCTCCAGGCCCGTCAGACACTGACGCAGCTTGTCGCGGTAGCGCTGGCGATCGGACAGGTCGAACCGGCCTGCCGCGACCTTCTCCCCCATCGAAGCGTCCCTCCTCGGATGATGCGGGCCGTGATCCCGCTGCCGGGGTCCCGGTCAGGTGGAGGATGCCCAGTGAAAGCGATCGATAACGTCCCGGGCGGACGCTCCGGCCGCTACGCTGGTCGTGTGTGACCGGTGGCACATTCACTCGGCATGTCGCACAGGACGGGTATCGGGCCCCGGGAACTCGTGAAAAACGCCGACGAGAATGGGCCGACCGGTTCGCGGACATGCGCCGAGGTCATCGCAGTGCACCCCGCCTGGAACCGGGATAATTCTCGCGTAACGCCGACCGAATGTACCCTTGTTCTACTCGCCGGAAACGGCTAGACGAAACACAGTCTGAACCCGTGTCGTATAAACTCCGCGAACAAGGCAGAAGGTTGGCGCCCACGGTCGATGGGTCCTGCCGCCGAGGCGACGCGGACCCCACCCCCCTCTCGTTCTCATGACCCCGGCCCCTGCCTCTCTGACCCTCGTGAGCTGACAGCGCCGTCCGCCCCCGCCCTCGCGCCACCGTGCCTTTGAATGAGAGGCGACCCACCATGCCGCTGCATGTCCCGCCGGCTCCCGCGCCCGCACTCCGTTCCGTCCTCACCGCCCTCTCCTCACCCACCGCGGTGCGCGAAGCCCGAACTCCCTCCCTGCTCGGCACCCAGGGACCCGCCACACCCGAGCTCCCCCTGCCCGTGCACGTCCTCGACCACGTCACCGCCGAGGGCGTCTCCGCGACGCGACTGGCCGGGTGGCGCTTCCTGATCCGCTGCGGCGACCACGCCGTGGCCGCGGCGGAGACCATACTGACTGCCGACGGCTGGACCTTCTCCCACTTCTTCGAGGGCCCGTACATCACCTCCACCGAGCGCGCCCTGCGCCAGGCCGAGACGATGCCGCAGCCGTACCAGCCCCGCCTGCTGTCGGTGCCCGGCCTGTACATGCTGACTCTCTGGCTGCACGAGGACTGCACCGCGGACGGTGCCACCGGTCACCCCGCCGCCACCGACCTGCTCGTCCCGCTGGCGCCGGCGCCTCCCGGCATCGCGGCTCACCGCCCGCACCGCGTCGCCGAACTCCTCCCGGTGCTGACCCACCGGGCCGCCCCCACCAGACTGCTCGGCTCACCCGCCTGAGACACCGCGCGGTTCTCCACGACCCCGTCGCCGAATTCACAGCGGCGGGGTCGTTCCTTTACCGCGCGTCCGGCCACGAACCGCTCGCACGATCGCTTTATCGCTCACACGATCGCTCGTACGAGCGTTCATCGGCTCGCACGAGCCGAAAAGGGCGCCGACCCCAGCCGACCCGAGCGGACTAGCCCTATCCGGCCAGGGCGAACCACCCGAAGGGACAGTGCAGTTGGGATGAACCGTCCGCGCGGGTGATGCGTCCTGAACCTGTAAGAAGCGGTGCCGCGAAATCCCTGCGGATTGACGCCCGTGGGGCAACACTGGGTTCCGACGACTTATCACAACGGGGGGCGGCCATGAACGACACTTCTAGCCGCGGAACAGACACGACATCCGACTCAGCCGACGCAATCCCATCGTCCATCTCGACCCAGCGAAAGATCCCACCCATGTGCCAGCACCAGACCCAGTGCCCGTCAGCCGACTCCGCCGACCGGGAATCCGCCCGCCTCGTGGCGCACCACCCGGAACAGGGGTGGAGCCTGCTGTGCAACGGCGTGGTGCTCTTCGAGGACACCGGCGAGCTGCTGCCGGACGGCCGGGCCATCGCCCCGCACCGCCCGCTGGCCGGCCAGGTGATGACGGCCGCCTGAGGCCGTTCGGCGGGGTGCCGCCCCGCCGGCAGACATGAGGGGCCGGCCGCAGGACGCCCTGCGCACCGGCCCCGACGCATGTCCGCAGGTCGTCACTTTCCGTCACCCGCCGCCACGTCCCGTTCCCGCTTCGCGCGCCTTCCCACTCATCCCGTCGTCCGGAAACTCCGGGAACTTTCGCGGTCACCCGTCGACGGAGGTGGGGCACGTGGGAGCACGTGGGGCCGACGCCGAGGGCAGGGTCCGCCAGCCCCTGGCCGACATGGGCAGACTCGCCGTGCACACGGTGCTGCGCCTGACCCGCGACGAGCAGCCGGACTCACCTCGCGTGGAACTGGGCACCGACCTGGTGGTCCGGGCGAGCACCGCGCCCCCGGCCTGACCTCCGCCCCGCGGAACGGCGCCTGCCAACCTCCGCCATGACGAACGGCGCCCCGCCACCCGACCTCTGCTACAAGGAACGGCGCCCCGCCACCCCCTGTCCGGCAGGGCGCCGCGCCGCCCCGCTACCTGCCCCCGAGCGCCTCGCGCAGTGCGAAGTACGCCGGCTTGCGCCGCAGTTCCTCGTCCCACGGCAGGGCGGCGCCCTCGCCCGGGAAGAACGCCGGGATCCACGAGTACTTGTCGGTGTAGTCCCACAGCGTGACACCGACGCACCGCCGTACCGCCAGGCACGCCTCGGTCACGTCGGCGTACCACTGGGCCTGCTGTGCCAGCTTCTCCTCCGTCGCGGGCAGCTGCATCCGGATGTCGACCTCGGTGAGCGCGGTGTCGAGGCCGAGCCGGGAGAAGCGGCGGAGGTTGTCCTCCAGGGTGTCCGGATAGCCGTACTGCAGGGCCAGATGGGCCTGGAGGCCGATGCCGTGCAGCGGGACGCCCGCGGCCTTCAGCTCCTTGGCCAGGCGGTGGTAGGCATCGCTCTTCGGGCCGATCCCCTCGATGTTGTAGTCGTTGAGGTAGAGCTTGACGCGCGGATCCGCCTGGTGCGCCCAGCGCAGGGCGTCGGCGATGTAGCCGGGCCCGAGCGTCTTGTAGAAGACCGACTCCCGGTACGTGCCGTCCTCGTTGAACGCCTCGTTGACGACGTCCCAGGCGAACACCTTGCCCCGGTAGTGCCGTACCTCCGTCTGGATGTGCTTCTTCAGCACGGCCCTCAGCTCCGGGGCCGTCCACTCCCTGCTCGTGAGCCACTCCGGCAGCTGGCTGTGCCAGACCAGGGTGTGGCCGCGTACCTTCTGCCGGTTGGCCCGGGCGAGGTTCACGATCTCGTCGCCCTGAGAGAAGTCGAACACGCCCTGCTGGGGCTCGGTCGCGTACCACTTCATGCCGTTGCCGGGCGTGATCTGGTCGAACTCGCTGCCGAGCAGGGCCGTGTACGGCCCGTCCATGAGCTCGGGGTTGTCGGTGGCGCTGCCGAAGTAGCGGCCGTGCCGCTGGGCGAGGTCGGCGAGGGTGGGCTGCTGGTGCCCCGCCTGGGCGGGTGTGCCGGCGCCGATACCGGCGGCGACCAGGAGCGCGGCGACGGCGCCGGCGAGTCTGAGACGGGTGGTGCGCATGGTGCGACTCCTCACGACGGGTGGGTGGGCAGAGCCGTACGTTCACGGCGCGGGTCAGCCCTTGGTGGCGCCGGCGGTGAGGCCGCCGACGAGCTGACGCTCGGCGACCGAGTAGAAGGCGAGGGCGGGGACCATGGCCAGCACCAGATAGGCGAAGACCTTGGCGTAGTCCGCGGAGTACTGCCCCTGGAACTGCTGGACGCCGATCGGCAGCGTCCACCACTGGGCGTCGGTGAACACCAGCAGCGGCAGGAAGAAGTTGTTCCAGCTGGTGACGACGGCCAGCACGGAGACGGTGCCGAGCGCGGGGCGGGCCATGGGCAGCAGCACCCGCCAGAAGAAGCCGAAGGAGCTGCACCCGTCGAGCGTGGCCGCCTCCTCCAGCTCGCCGGGGATCTGCCGGAAGAAGCCCCGCAGGATGATGATCGTCATCGGCAGTCCGAAGGCGGCCTGCGGGAGGATCACGCCGAGGGGGTTGTCCAGCAGGTCCAGGGAGCGCAGCAGCAGGAACAGCGGCAGGGCGGCCACCGCGAACGGGAACATCAGCCCCATGGTGAACAGCGTGAACAGCGCTTCCCGGCCCCGGAAGGCGAACCGTGCGAAGGAGAAGGCGGACAGGGCGGAGACGGCGACGATCAGGACGGTCGTTCCGATCGCGATCAGCGTGCTGTTGCCGATCAGCCGCCAGAAGTCGCCCGAACCGAGGATCTGGGTGTAGTTGGAGGCCACCCACGACTCGGGCAGACCGATCGGGTTGCGGGAGAGCTCGTCGGTGGACTTGAAACCGGAGAGCACGGCGTAGAGCAGGGGGACGGCCATGACCGCGCCGACGACAACCAGGACGAGGTGCAGGCTCCAGGTGTTCAGCCGCGCACGGGTCTTCTGGTTGGCTGTCATTTTCCGTCACCCCGCATGGTCGTGGTGGCCCCCTCCAGGTCGCGCCGGAGGACGAACCGCTGGTAGGCGAGGGCGAAGACGAGACTGATGCCGAACATGACCACGCTGATCGCGCTGGCGTAGCCGACCTGGTAGCGCTTGAAGCCGTACTGGAACATGGTCACGGCCATGGTCTCGGAGTGGTGGTCGGGGCCGCCCGCGGTGGTCACCCACACCAGGTCGAAGAGCTGGATCGACCCGATGACCGCCAGGAACACGCTGATGCGCAGGGTGGGTGCGAGCAGCGGCAGCGTGACGTTGCGGAACCGCTGCCAGGCACTCGCCCCGTCGATGAGCGCCGCCTCGGTCAGTTCCCGTGGGACGGCCTGGAGTCCGGCCAGGTACAGCATCATGTGGAAGCCGAAGTACTTCCAGGTCATGACCAGGAACACGGTCGCCATGACGGTGGACGGATCCGCGAACCACTGCCCGCCCAGCCCCTCCAGCCCGATCTTGCCGAGGACCTGGTCGGCGAAGCCGTCGTCCGGGGCGAAGATCATGCCGAAGAGGATTCCGGTGATGGCCTCGGACAGGACGTACGGGGCGAAGAACAGCATCCGGTAGACCGCCCGGCCGCGCATCCGCTGGTTGAGCAGGACCGCCATGGCGAGCGCGAACGGCAGCTGGATCGCGAGCGACAGCACCACCAGGACCAGGCAGCGCCACAGGTCGCCGAGGAAGACGTCGTCCTGGAAGAGCCGGGTGAAGTTCTCGCCGCCGATGTAGTCGGAGGGCATGCCGAAGCCGCCCCAGCGGAAGAAAGCGGCGTACAGGGCGAACAGCATCGGCAGCAGCACGAGCCCCAGGAACAGCACCAGGGCGGGGAGTTGGAAGCCGGCCGCGGTGAGCCAGTGCAGCGTGCGGCGCCGGGCCCGCCCGGTGGGCCGGTCCGCGGCCGGGGGCGGGGAACCGGCGCCGGGGCCGGTCCGTTTGTCCGGCAGGAACGTGGAGGTCATCGCCGGCTACTGCTCTTCCTTCGCGGTCTTCGTGATCGACTGGGCGACCTGCCCGGGCGACTTGGAGCCGGCGATGAGCGCGGCCACGCTGTCGTTGACCTCCTGGCCGACGGCGGGCGCGTACGCCTGGTCGAGGTAGAGCTGGAAGCCGGTGGCCGCCTTCAGCTGCGCCTGTACGGCCTTGATGTTGGGGTCGGCGATGGCGCTCTCGGCCGCCGGGACGACGGGCAGCACACCGGTCTTCTTGACCAGCTCCAGGTCGGTGGCCTCGGACGCGAAGAACTTGAGGAAGTCGACGGCCTCCTGCGGGGCGCCCCGGCGCAGTGCGTGCCCGCCGCCTCCGCCGAAGACCTCGGTGATGGCGCCCTTGCCGCCCTCGACCGCGGGGAACGGGAAGAAGCCGAGGTCCTTGCCGAGGCCCTTGCCCGCGTCGGCCTGGACCGTGGGCGCCCACTGGCCCATGAGCTCCATCGCCGCCTTGCCGTTGCCGACGGTGGCGGCCTGGCCGGTGGGCGTGGAGTAGGCCGCGCCGAGGTAGCCCTTCTGGAACGGCCGGAGGCCGACGAGCTCCTTCAGGTGGTCGCCCGCCTCGACGAAGGGGGCGCCGGTGAAGTCCTTGTCGTCGTACGCCGTCTGGAGCGCTTCGGCGCCGGCGGTGCGCATCGCGAGGTAGGCCCAGTAGTACATGCCGGGCCACTTCTCCTTGCCGGCCAGGGCCAGCGGCGTGACCTCGGCGGCCTTCAGCTTGCGTACGGCGTCGAGGAACCCGCTCCAGGTGGTGGGGGGCTCGGCGATGCCGGCCTTCTCGAAGAGGGCCTTGTTGTACCAGAAGCCGATCATGCCGATGTCGAACGGGATGCCGTAGGCCTGGTCGTCGATCAGGTACGGCTCTTTGGCGACCGGCAGGAGGGCGTCGCCCCACGGCTTGGTCCGGTCCGTGAGGTTCTCGACGAGCCCGGCGTCGACCTGCTGCTTCAGCACGCCGCCACCCCAGGTGTGGAAGATGTCGGGCAGCTTCCCGGAGGCGGTCAACGCCGTCATCTTCGACTTGTAGGCGTCGTTCTCCATCTGGACGATCTTTATCTTGACCTTGGGGTTGCGCGCCTCGTACTTCCGGGCGAGAGCGGCCCAGACGTCCTTGGCCGGCTGGGTGGTGGAGATGTTCCACCATTCGATCGTGGTCGTCCCCGACGACCCTCCGTCCGAGTCCCCGCCGCATGCGGTCAGTGCCGTCGTCCCCAGACCGGCCGCGGCGGAGGCCGCCAGGAAGCCGCGGCGGGACAGTGCCGGGTCGCCCATCATGCTCTCCTCGAAAGTTTCGAATGAGATCCAGAAAGCTTCGTTGCTGCCGCACCCTAGAGACAGCGGCCAAAGGGTGGCAACCCCTTGTACCCAGTCAATCTCCCTGCGAAGCACGGAGCCGACGGGATCGCGAAACATTCGGCTACACAGACGAACGTTCCGAAGGGGATCCCCGGCCATCACGCAGGGTGTCCGCGTGCGAGCCGTGCATCGGCACCGCCCACTCCGTGGCCGGAGTCGTCCCACGCGCTCTCATCTCGCGTTTTCACCCTGCGGCCGACGGGCCCGGCAGTCTTAACGGAAGCTTGACGCGCACAGCCCCCTCATTCACGAGCCAGGGCATCACGCTCCGCTTACGCTGATCGGGCCGTCCAGTGATGGCCGGAAACCACGCTGAGCCGCACCTCGGGAGCACGTCGATGGCCACCACCGAGCACCCGGCACCGGGCCGTCCGCAGTCCACCCCACGCGACCGTCTGCGCGCCTGGCTGCTGGAAGGCCTGTCCGACATGGGCAAGCGTGGTGGCCACACCGGGCCCCACGCCCGGCCGGAGCCCCCGCACCGGGGGCAGCGCTGGTGGCGGGTGATGTGCCTGACCGGCGTCGACTACTTCTCGACCCTCGGCTATCAGCCGGGCATCGCGGCCCTCGCCGCCGGACTGCTGTCACCGATCGCGACCATCGTCCTGGTCGTCGTCACCCTGGCCGGCGCCCTGCCGGTCTACCGCCGCGTGGCCGAGGAGAGCCCCCACGGGGAGGGCTCGATCGCGATGCTGGAACGGCTGCTCTCCTTCTGGAAGGGCAAGCTGTTCGTGCTGACCCTGCTCGGGTTCGCCGCCACCGACTTCCTCATCACCATCACGCTGTCGGCGGCCGACGCCTCCACCCACCTCGTGGAGAACCCCCATCTGACCGATGCCCTGCACAACAAGCAGATGCTGATCACCCTGGTCCTGGTGGCCCTGCTCGGGGCGGTGTTCCTCAAGGGCTTCCTGGAGGCGATCGGCGTCGCGGTCGCCCTCGTCAGCGCCTACCTCGCGCTGAACGCCGTCGTGGTGGTCGCCGGCCTCTATCACGTCATCACCGCCGGTCATGTGATCACCGACTGGTCGAGCGCCCTCACCACCGAGCACAGCAATGTCTTCGCCATGATCGGCGTCGCCCTGCTCGTCTTCCCGAAACTGGCGCTCGGGCTCTCCGGGTTCGAGACAGGCGTCGCGGTGATGCCGCACGTCCAAGGCGATCCGGACGACACGGAGGCACGGCCGACCGGCCGCATCCGCGACACGAAGAAGCTGCTCACCACGGCCGCGCTGATCATGAGCGTCTTCCTGATCACGACCAGCTTCATCACCACCCTGCTCATCCCCGAGAAGGACTTCGAGGCGGGCGGCCAGGCCAACGGCCGTGCGCTCGCGTACCTGGCGCACGAATACCTCGGCAACACCTTCGGCACGGTCTACGACGTCTCGACGATCGCCATCCTCTGGTTCGCCGGCGCGTCCGCGATGGCCGGCCTGCTCAATCTGATGCCGCGCTACCTGCCCCGCTACGGCATGGCCCCGCACTGGGCCCGTGCCGTGCGGCCCATGGTCATCGTCTTCACCTTGATCGCCTTCCTGGTCACCTGGATCTTCGACGCCGACGTCGACGCCCAGGGCGGCGCCTACGCCACCGGCGTGCTGGTCCTCATCAGCTCCGCCGCGATCGCGGTGACCATCGCCGCCCGCAAGGCCCGGCAGCGGAACTGGACCATCGCCTTCGCGGTGATCTCCGCGGTGTTCCTCTACACGACCGTCCTCAACGTCATCGAGCGCCCGGACGGCGTGAAGATCGGCGCCTGCTTCATCGCCGGCATCATCCTGGTCTCCCTGCTGTCCCGACTGGCCCGGGCCTTCGAGCTGCGCGTGACCAGCGTGACGCTGGACGACATGGCGGAGCGCTTCGTCCGGGACATGGCCAACCGCCGGATCCGGTTCATCGCCAACGAGCCCGACCAGCGCGACGTCGCCGAGTACCGCGACAAGATCGAGCAGATCCGGCACGACAACGACCTGTCCGGCCGGGAGGACTTCGTCTTCGCCGAGGTGACGGTCACCGACCCCTCCGAGTTCGAGACGAGCCTGACCGTGCGCGGTGAGGTGCTGCACGGCCGCTACCGCGTCCTGACGCTGGAATCGTCCTCGATCCCCAACGCCCTGGCCGCGCTGCTGCTGCACGTCCGCGACGAGACGGGCCGCATCCCGCACATCTACTTCGAGTGGACCGAGGGCAGCCCCTTCGCCAACTTCCTGCGCTTCTTCCTGTTCGGGCAGGGTGAGGTCGCCCCGGTGACCCGCGAGGTCCTGCGTGAGGCGGAGCCGGACCGCCGGCGGCGGCCGAGGGTGCACGTGGGCTGAGTCAGGCCGTCGCGCCCTTCCTGCCGAAGCCCCTTCGCGGCGGGCGCACCACGACCTGCCCGTAGTGGATCTCGCCCGTGATCCGTATCCGCAGCAGGACGGGGGCCGCATTGGCCGGCCGGCGGGCCTTGATCTCGGAGTAGTGCAGCACCAGGCCGCCGGTGTCGACCACGACACCCGGCCGGGTCAGCAGCTTCAGAGCGCCCGCCCGCAGATCCAGGTCGACGTCCAGGGTGTCGTGAGTGATCACCGCGTCGGTGAAGTCGAGAGTCACCTCGCCCCACGCCGAACGGACCTCCAGCCGCCGCGGCACCACCCAGCCGTCACCCCGGCGGCTCGAGGCCCCCTCCTGCCGGATCCGGACGACGTCCTCGGCCTCACCGGACGCCTGGCCGGCCACCGCGGGCAGATCCGCCGTCAGCACGGCGAGCTCGCCCAGCGTGCGGGCGGACAGCGCCGTCTCCAGCCGCTCCTCGAGCTCCTCCAGGGTGAGCCGTCCGTCCCCCGCGGCGACGCGCAGCACGTCCACGACCCGGTCCCGGTCCGCGTGCGAGGCCCTCACCTCGGGCGATCCACCGGCCCGCGCGATCTCAGCCGCCATCACTCCACCGCCGATCCCCCGGGCACGCCGCCCGGCCCGCCCACTCGACCACTAACGCTATATCGCGTTATACCCAACGGCCAACCCCGCATCCACCGTTCCCTCGCCCCGCCCCTATCGTCATCGGCATGCAGTCCTACACGATCGGCCAGGCAGCACGGCTGCTCGGCGTGAGCCCGGACACCGCCCGCCGCTGGGCGGACGCGGGCCGCATCACGACCCACCGCGACGAGGCCGGGCGACGGCTCGTCGACGGGCGTGACCTGGCCGCGTTCTCGGTCGAACTGGCCAGGCCCGGCGCCGCCGAGGAGGACACCCCGTACACCTCGGCCCGCAACGCCTTCCCCGGCATCGTGACCGCGATCAAACTCGGCGACGTCGCCGCCCAGGTGGAGATCCAGGCCGGCCCGCACCGGCTCGTCTCCCTGCTCACCCGCGAGGCGGTGGAGGAACTGGGCCTGGAGGTCGGCATGGAGGCGACGGCCCGCGTGAAGTCGACGAACGTCCATATCGACCGCGTCTGAGGCGGGGAGAGAAGGAGGGGCAAAGGGCGCATACCAGGCCCAGCACGCCCCACCGGGCTACCGTGCACCCATGAGCCTGAGCATCCGCAACCAGCTCCCCGGCACCGTCACCGCCGTCACCCCGGGCGAGGCCATGGCGACGGTCAGGGTCCGCCTCACCGGGGGCCAGGACCTCACCGCGGCGATCACCCGGGAAGCCGCGCAGGACCTCCGTCTCGCCCCGGGCACCCCCGTGCTTGCCCTGATGAAGTCGACGGAGGTCTCCCTGGCGACCGCGCCCATCGAGGGCCTGTCGATCCGCAACCAGTTCCCCGGCAGGATCACCGGCCTCACCGCCGGCGAGGCGATGGCGTCCGTCCGCGTCACGGTGGAGGGCGGTGAACTGACCGCCGCGATCACCCGGGACGCCGCGGAGGAGCTGGCCCTCATGCCCGGGACCCCCGTCGTCGCGCTGATCAAGGCGACCGAGGTATCACTCACCACCGCGTGACGCGCGGGGTGAACGACGGGAGGGGCCCCGCACCGCGGAGCCCCTCCCTGTGACCGGTCGGCCGGTCGTCAGTCCTCGTACGCGTCCAGCGGCGGGCATGAGCAGACGAGGTTCCGGTCGCCGAAGGCCTGGTCGATGCGGCGCACCGGCGGCCAGTACTTGTCGGCGGTCGACACCCCGGCCGGGAAGACCGCCTCCTCACGGCTGTAGGCGTGCTCCCACTCACCGGCGAGCGCGCCCGCGGTGTGCGGGGCGCCGCGCAGCGGGTTGTCCTCCGCGGGCCACTCGCCGGAGCCGACCTTCTCGATCTCCGCGCGGATGGCGATCATCGCCTCGCAGAAGCGGTCCAGCTCCGCCAGGTCCTCCGACTCGGTCGGCTCGATCATCAGTGTCCCGGCCACCGGGAACGACATGGTCGGCGCGTGGAAGCCGTAGTCGATCAGCCGCTTGGCCACGTCGTCGACGCTCACGCCGGTCGCCTTGGTCAGCGGCCGCAGGTCGATGATGCACTCGTGCGCGACGAGACCGCCGGGGCCGGTGTAGAGCACGGGGTAGTGCGGCTCCAGGCGCTTGGCGATGTAGTTGGCGCTGAGCACGGCCACCTGCGTGGCCCGCTTCAGCCCCTCGCCGCCCATGAGCCGGACGTACGCCCACGAGATGGGCAGGATGCCGGCGGAGCCCCACGGGGCTGCCGAGATGGGCCCGACGCCCGTCTCCGGGCCGGCCTCGGGCTGAAGCGGGTGGTTCGGCAGGTAGGGCGCGAGGTGCTCGCGCACCGCGACCGGGCCGACGCCGGGGCCGCCGCCGCCGTGCGGGATGCAGAAGGTCTTGTGCAGGTTCAGGTGCGAGACGTCGCCGCCGAAGTGCCCCGGCTTGGCGAGCCCAACGAGCGCGTTGAGGTTGGCCCCGTCGACGTAGACCTGCCCGCCCGCCTCGTGCACCTGCGCGCAGATGTCGGCGACGTGCTCCTCGAACACACCGTGCGTGGACGGGTAGGTGATCATCAGCACGGCCAGCTCGTCGCGGTACTGCTCGATCTTGGCCCGCAGGTCCTCGACGTCGATCTCGCCGTCCTCGGCGGTCTTCACGACCACGACCTTCATGCCGGCCATCACGGCGCTGGCGGCGTTGGTGCCGTGCGCGGACGACGGGATCAGGCAGACGGTGCGCTGCTCGTCCCCGTTGGCCCGGTGGTACCCGCGGACCGCGAGGAGTCCGGCCAGCTCGCCCTGCGACCCGGCGTTCGGCTGGAGGGAGACCTTGTCGTAGCCGGTGACCTCGGCGAGCCGGTCCTCCAGCTCGTGGATGAGGGTGAGGTAGCCCCCGGCCTGCTCGGCGGGCGCGAAGGGGTGCAGCTGCCCGAACTCGGGCCAGGTGACCGGCTCCATCTCGGTGGTCGCGTTGAGCTTCATCGTGCAGGAGCCCAGCGGGATCATGCCCCGGTCGAGCGCGTAGTCGCGGTCGGCCAGCTTGCGCAGGTAGCGCAGCATGGCGGTCTCGGAGCGGTGCTGGTGGAAGACGGGGTGCGTCAGGTAGTCGTCGGTCCGCAGCAGCGCACCCGGAAGCCCGTCCTCGGTGGCCGCGTCCAGTGCCTCGACGACACCGTCGACACCGAAGGCGGCCCACACGGCGCGCAGCTGGGCGCGGGTGGTGGTCTCGTCGCAGGCGATCGAGACATGGTCGGCGTCGACGTGGCGCAGGTTGACCCCGTTGTCCCGGGCGGCGGCCACGACCTCGGCGGCCCGGCCCTCGACCCGCACGGTCAGGGTGTCGAAGTACGCCCCGTGCACGACCTCGACGCCACCGCCCGCGAGCCCGGCGGCCAGGACCGTGGCGTACCGGTGGGTGCGCCGGGCGATGCCCTTCAGGCCCTCCGGGCCGTGGTAGACGGCGTACATGCCGGCCATGACGGCGAGCAGCACCTGCGCGGTGCAGATGTTGCTGGTCGCCTTCTCACGGCGGATGTGCTGCTCGCGCGTCTGCAGCGCCAGCCGGTAGGCCTTGTTGCCGTCGGCGTCCACGGACACGCCGACGAGCCGCCCGGGCAGGCTGCGCGCCATCTTGTCCTGGACCGCCATGTAGCCGGCGTGCGGTCCGCCGAAGCCCATGGGGACGCCGAAGCGCTGCGTCGTGCCGACGGCGATGTCCGCCCCGAGCTCACCGGGCGACTTCAGCAGCGTCAGCGCCAGCAGATCGGCGGCGACGGTGACCAGCGCCCCGAGCTCGTGCGCCTGGTCGATGACCGGCTTGATGTCCCGCACGGCCCCGGAGGCGCCCGGGTACTGGAGCAGTACGCCGTTGATCTCGCGCTCGGCGAGCTCGGCGGGGATGCCCTCGCCGAGATCGGCGACGACGACCTCGACACCGGTCGGCTCGGCGCGGGTCTGGATCACGGCGATGGTCTGCGGCAGCGTGTCCGCGTCGACCAGGAACAGGCCCTTCTTGTTCTTGCCCAGGCGCCGCGACAGTGCCATGGCCTCGGCGGCCGCGGTGCCCTCGTCGAGCAGGGAGGCGCCCGAGGTCGGCAGCCCGGTCAGGTCGGCGACCACCGTCTGGAAGTTGAGCAGCGCCTCGAGCCGGCCCTGCGAGATCTCCGGCTGGTACGGCGTGTAGGCCGTGTACCAGGACGGGTTCTCCATGACGTTGCGCATGATGACCGGCGGTGTGAACGTGCCGTAGTAGCCGAGTCCGATCATGGAACCGAGGACCTGGTTGCGGTCGGCGAGGGAGCGCAGCTCGGCGATCACCTCGGCCTCGCTGCGGGCGCCCGGGAGGTCCAGCGCCTCGGCGCTCTTGATCACGGCCGGGACCGCGGCGGCCGTGAGCTCGTCGAGTGAGCCGTAGCCGACGTGGGCGAGCATCTTGGCGCAGGCCTCGTGGTCGGGGCCGATGTGGCGCTGCTCGAAGGGGACTGCCTCTTCGAGCTCGGAGAGCGGAATGCGGTGGGCGGTCATTACGGAGGCCTCCTGGTCGACACGACCTGCGAGGGGCACCACGGCACGGGTACCCGGACGGCCTCCCCCTCTGTCATCTCAACCTGAGAGCTTCACCGGATCGCCCGAAGGCCTCCGGCTTTCACCGTCGGTGAGAGCGGAAGCCGTCGACACCCGCCCTGCTTTCCAGAGTGACCTCGTCCGCGCGGTACGTGAGCCTGAGAGATTCCGGGGAGGATTTGCTCCTTCGGCGCCTCCGATGATGTCTGGAGGACTCTCCCGCGCGGGGTCAGCAGCCGCTGCCAGCGTACCAGCGAGGTCGACGCACGAACCTTCGAGTGGCCGCATCCCCGCTTGTACCGTTTTGTAGTGTTTACGGATGAGGTGCGACCATGTGGAGGGCCCGTGCGAACCGACATCGATCCGCGCAACCTGATCGGCCGCAAGGCGTTCGACCGCAACGGGACCAGGATCGGCACGATCGACGAGGTCTACCTCGACGACGCCACCGGCGAACCGGAGTGGGCGGCCATACGGACCGGCCTGTTCAGCAGGGACGCCTTCGTCCCCCTGGAGCCCAGCGAACTGATCGAGGGCGCCCTCCACGTCCCCTTCGAACGCGCCCTGATCAAGGACGCCCCCGATTTCGGCGTCGGCCGCCACCTCTCCCCCGAGCAGGAACTGCAGCTCTACCACCACTACGGTCTCGACGTCGCCGCCCCGCCCCCGCTGCCGGACCACGACTTCGGCAAGCTCGCGGGCACCGACGAGACGGCCTGAGACTCCGCCACGGGCACATCCCCTCCCCCATCCGGCCCTCGTAACACCAACGGCAATGGATCCGCCGCCTCCAGGTCCGGATCGTCGACCCGGAACGTCCGGACCCGCCCGGGCTCCGAGTCGGGCGTCTCGAACCGTACGGTGACCCGCCCGAGGCCGCTGCCCTGCACCCACCCGTGCCCGAACTCGGCGTGCCGCACGTCGTGCCCGGCGGGCCACCGCCGCTCGGCGAGCGACGGCTGCTCCTCGGCCGCCGTCAGTGCGTGCTCCTCGACCGTGCCCTGAGCGACCGCCCGCTCCCCCGCCGCCTGGGCGAACAGGTCCTCCTGCGTGTAGTCGGCCAGGCCGCTGACGCCCACCCCGAGGAGCCGCACCCCACCGGTCGTATCGACCGAGTCCAGCAGTCTGGCCGCCGCCTCGCGGATCACCGCGGGATCATCCGTGGGCCCGCGCAGCGTCTCGGACCGGGTGAGCGTCGAGAAGTCGTACCGCCGCACCTTGAGCACGATCGTCCGCCCCGACAGCCCGGCCCCGCGCAGCCTGCGCACACAGCGCTCGGCGAGCCGCTGCACCTCCAGCCCGACCCGCGTCCGGTCATGGATGTCCACGTCGTAGGTGTCCTCGACCGAGACCGATTTCGTCTCGCGCTCCGCCACCACGGGCCGGTCGTCGCGCGCCAGCGCCATGGCGTACAGACCGTGCCCGTGCGCCTTCCCCAGCAGCCGGACCAGCTCGTCCTCGCCCGCTTCGACGATCTCCTCGACCGTGGTGATCCCGGCCCGCCTCAGATGGTCACCCGTCGCCGGCCCCACCCCCGGCAGCGTCCGCACCGGCATCGGCCCGAGCATCGCCCGCTCGGTCCCCGGCTCGATCACCACCAGCCCGTCGGGCTTGGCCTCCTCCGAGGCGATCTTCGCGAGCATCTTGGAGGCGGCGAGCCCCACCGACCCCGTGAGCCCCGTGACGGCCCGTATGTCCGCGCGCAGCTTGACCCCGGCCAGCCGCGCCGATGGCTCGTCCCATGCCACTCCCCCGGCCTCCAGGTCCACGAACGCCTCGTCCAGACTCAGCGGCTCCACCAGAGGCGACAGCGCACGCAGCAGCTCCATCACCCGCTCACTGATCGACTTGTAGAGCCTGAAGCGCGGCACGAGATACGCCGCGTTGGGAGCGAGCCGCCGGGCCTGCCCCATGGGCATCGCCGAATGCACCCCGAAAACCCGCGCCTCGTACGACGCGGTAGCCACCACCCCCCGCGGCCCGAGCCCGCCCACGACCACGGCCTTCCCACGCAGACTCGGCTTGGACGCCTGCTCCACCGAAGCGAAGAAGGCATCCATGTCGAGATGCAAGATCGTGGGCGCGGTTCTCACAACTCCGATGCTGCCCTACACCACTGACAACGCCCCGCGCGGCAACTCCGACGCCCCACCGGAAACCGCTGCGGAAAACCATCTGCCGCCCCACCGGAAACCGCTGCGGAACCACGCGAGGCCCCATCGGAAACCTCTTACGCCCGGGCGCGGAAACGTCCCGCCTCCTGCGACCGCGTGCATCCCGCGCCGCTCGACGGCTCAGACGGCCCGGTTCCGCCGGCGCGCCAGCTCGTCCGCCGGGTTGGGCCCCACCAGGGTCTCGCCGGTGTCGATGCGCTCACCGTGCAGCTGGGACAGGGCGCTCTCGACGTCCCGCCACACCACGCCCACGGCGATCCCGAACACACCCTGACCGCCCTGGAGCAGGGCATGGACCTCATCGGGCGAGGTGCACTCGTAGACCGTCGCACCGTCGCTCATCAGCGTCATGCGCTCCAGATCGCTGAACCCGCGTTCCCTGAGGTGCTGGACGGCCGTGCGGATGTTCTGCAGCGACACCCCGGTGTCGAGGAACCGCTTGACGATCTTCAGGACGACCACGTCCCGGAAGCTGTAGAGCCGCTGCGTCCCGGACCCGTAGGCGGGGCGCACGCTCGGCTCGACGAGCCCCGTCCGGGCCCAGTAGTCCAGCTGCCGGTAGGTGATCCCGGCGGCCGCACAGGCCGTGGGGCCGCGATAGCCGATCTGCTCGGACGCCATGGACGTCGTCCCTCCGCTGCTCGGCACCGCTGTCGGTCGCTGCGGAGCGTGATCGGCCGCACCACCGGCCTTGGGGCATCCCCCGCCCGGGAGGGGCCGTGAGCCGGGGGGAGGGTACGGACCGCTCGCCCTGAGACTGCGCTCGGGGCCGCCCCCAGCCGTACCGTCGCCGCTGCTTCTCACGCCGACCTCCGTCCTTGACCTGCCTTCTCGACGGTAGGCAGTCACCAGGGGTGCGTCAACGATCGCCACACTCGCCACGCCGAGTGATAATCACCCTGAGAGTGGTTTCCCGTGCCCCACCGCGGGGAAAGGCTAGCCGAATGTGTGCGGGACAAGCCGTATGACGCTCTCACGCGCCACCGGCACATGCGGGCATTTCACCCATCCCCGCAAACGGCGGCCCATCCCACAAACGGCGAGGCGGCCCCGTCACGGACCACACCGTCCGCCGGGCCGCCCACACGACTCTTCCGACCGCTGCCGCTCCCGAGGAGCTCACTGACTGCTGGTGCCGAAGTCCTCCGGAGAGATCTGGTCGAGGAACTCGCGGAACTTCTCCACCTCGTCCTCCTGCTCGTCCGGGATCGCGATACCGGCGTCGTCGAGCACCGTGTCACTGCCGTAGATCGGCGTCCCGGTGCGCAGCGCGAGCGCTATGGCGTCGGACGGGCGGGCGCTCACCTCGACGCCGCTGGCGAAGACCAGCTCCGCGTAGAAGACGCCGTCACGCAGGTCCGTGATGCGCACTTCCGTGAGCTCCTGGCCGACGGCTTCCAGCACGTCCTTGAACAGGTCGTGTGTCAGCGGCCGCGCGGGAGCCATCCCCTGCTGGGCGAAGGCGATCGCCGTCGCCTCCCCCGGTCCGATCCAAATGGGGAGGTAACGGTCGCCTCCCACTTCACGCAGCAGCACGATCGGTTGGTTGGAGGGCATTTCGACCCGGACACCTACGACATCGAGCTCGTTCACACAGCAACCCTAGGCTGTGCCCGGGACGTTTGGGTAGTCGGGCCGGGATCGGGTGCCTGATCCGGCCCCTGGCAGCCGGCCGCCTCAGGGCAGCCGCACCCCGAGCGCCGTCCGCACCAGCGCGGCGTGCAGCTTCACCGTGAGCCCCGCCAGCTCCTTGATGCGGGCCTCGGCATGAGCCCTGGTCTGCGGGTTGCGGTGCCGTCTGAGCGGGGCCACCACCTGGTCCACCAGACCGGCCTCCCGCTCCGCGGCGGCCTTCATGGCCCGCAGGTGCCTCGGCTCGATGCCGAACCGCCCGAGTTCGACGACGAGCAGCGCCACCGTGACCGCCTCGGCGTCGTACGCCCCGTCCTCCAGTGGAGTGAGGAGCCCGTAGGACTCCCACTCCTTCAGCTCCTGCTGCTCGACGCCGACCGCGGCGAGCAGCTCATCGCGCCCGATCCTGGCCGCTGTGGGCCCCTCGGGCGGCTCGGGGACGGACGCACCGTCCCGCTGACGGCCCACGACCGGCAGCTGCACGGCCTCACCGCGCTCCATGGCCGCCAGATGCTCCCGGATCACCTTCAGAGGCAGATAGTGGTCCCGCTGCATCCTCAGGACATGGCCGAGGAGCTCGACGTCGTGTGCGCTGAACTTGCGATACCCCGACGGGGTCCGCTGCGGCTCGATGAGCCCTTCCGACTCCAGGAAGCGGATCTTGGAGATGGTCACTTCGGGAAACTCGTCGCGCAGCGCGTTCAGTACCGCGCCGATGCTCATCAGCCCACTGTCCGTGGCGGCGGTGCCGTTTCCGGCACCGCCGCTCGGTGTTTGAAGCATGGACCTTCCCTGACGGATGGACCTTCGCCGAGGCCTGTCCGGACCGAGCCCGGTCAGTAGCCCCGCTGGCTGGCGTAGAAGACCAGCCGGTACTTGCCGATCTGCACCTCGTCGCCGTTGTTCAGGGCGACCTGGTCGATCCGCTCCCGGTTCACATACGTGCCGTTCAGGCTGCCCACGTCGGCCACCGTGAACGAACCGTCCTGAGCACGACGGAACTCCACGTGCCGCCGGGACACCGTCACGTCGTCCAGGAAGATGTCGCTCTGCGGATGCCGGCCGGCCGTGGTCAGGTCGCCGTCCAGCAGGAAGCGGCTGCCCGAGTTCGGCCCGCGGCGCACAACCAGGAGCGCGGAGCCCAGCGGCAGCGCGTCGACGGCGGCCTGCGCCTCCGGCGACAGGGTCGGCATCTGCGTCTGGCCGGTGGTCTCACTGTCGTAGGCCTCGAGACCCGAAATGGAGATCGTGGAGGTCGTCTCGGACGGACGCTCCGGCGTCGCTCCCGCCCTCAGCGGCGCGCCGCAGTTGGAGCAGAAACGGCTGTTCTCCGCGTTGCGGTTACCGCACCTCGTACACACCAGGGCCGACATGGGATCCTCCTGCCGCGGCTGCCCACCGGGGGCGTTGGACGCATACGGGTCGGAAAACCCTCCACCCGCACTTGAGGTTGACGGTTGCCCGAAACCTATGCCGCCGGGCTGCGCAGGGTCAACCGACGGCGCGCCCTGACCACCGGAAACATCGCCGCCCGGGCCGCCGACCTGGTCCCGGAACAGCGGCCGCTGGCCCTCCGCGTCAGGCTGTGCGCGATGGCGAGCGGTCGCATTGTCGCTGCCTTCTCGCGCGCTCTTGCCGAACAACTTCGCAAACAACTTCACGGGCGATTCCCCTTGACCGAAACAGACCCGCCCGTGGGGCAGGACGAACCCTGACTGAACACTCTGGCCGACCCGGACATCCTGACAACGTCCGTCTGCACCAGACAGTTTCCACCACGCACCGCCCATTCGGTGCGCCGACCCCCCGCAACCTCATGCCCTCGCCGAACGCCGCCCATGCACCCCCGGTTCACTGCGAGGACGACCGAGCGTAGTCAGGCCGCTTCGCTGCTCGCAAGGCGTCCACGACGATGTCGGCGGACCGCTCGATCGAGACGGTCGCCTGTTCCTTCTCGAGAGTCTGCACCACACCTCCGGGGATGTTGAGCGCCGGCTCGAGGTCCTGCGACTTGCCGATGACCTTGAAACGATAGGGCGCGTTGATCTTGTTCCCGTCGACGCCCACGCCCTTGCCCGAGTCCGTGAGATACGTGCTCGCGACGACCCGTACGCCGTTGACCTGGATCGCCTCCGCACCCGCCGCGCGCAGCTCCTGGATCGCGTCGAGCAGCATGTCCGCCTCGACCGTCCCCTTCGTGTCCTGGATCGTCATGGTGATGCCGGGCCCCTGCGCGGCCACCGTGCCCGCGAGGATGCCGAGTTGCCTCTCCTTCTCGATCGTCTGCTTCCGGGCCTCCTCGGCCTGGTCGGAGCTGTTCTCCAGCTCGTCGCGCTGCTTCTCGAGACCTTGCTTCTCGTCCTCAAGACGTTGAGTACGGTCATCCAGTTCATCGAGGATGCGAACAAGATCTTCCTGACGTGCGCCACGCAGGGCACTGTCGCTGTCGCTGTTCGAGGCCACCTGCACGGCCAAGCCGAATCCGAGACCGAACAGCAGCACCGCGACGATCAGTTGTGCCCGGGTGACACGCGGCGGCCACACCCCCTGCACCAGCCGCTCCCGCCCGGTCAGCCGCGGCTCGGGGTCGGGCTTCGGTTCCGGCGTCTGCTGCGGTTCCGCTGCCTGCCGGCGCTCCGGCTCCTCGGGAGTCTCCCGGGCGGCGGGCACCGTCGCGGGCACCTCCTGGGGCAGCTCCTTGCGCAGCCCGTTCCCGGACCTCGCGCTGTCGTCGCGCGCGTCGCCCCGCTCCTCGGCGGGCTTGACCGGCTTCTCGTCGTGATCGCTCATCGGCCTCACGCCCGGAACACGTGCCGGCGGATCGCCGCGGCGTTGGAGAAGATCCGGATGCCGAGGACGACCACCACACCGGTGGACAGCTGGGCGCCCACGCCCAGCTTGTCGCCCAGAAACACGATCAACGCGGCCACGACCACGTTCGACAGGAACGACACCACGAAGACCTTGTCGTCGAAGATGCCGTCGAGCATGGCCCGCAGACCGCCGAACACGGCGTCGAGCGCCGCCACGACGGCGATCGGGAGATAAGGCTCGACCACCGCCGGAACCTCAGGCCGGACCAACAGGCCGGCCACGACTCCCACGACGAGGCCCAGTACGGCGATCACGATGTGCCCTTCTCGCTCTTCTCAATGCTCGGCTGTGCTGTGCGTACGGTCACACTCGGTGCGGCAGGCAGCCGGAGGTCGTCCTCCACGGAGATGCCTGTCCTGATGCCGTAGCTCTCGTGCAGCGCGTTCAGATACAACCCGTCCGCGCTGTTCTGGAACCGCGTGTTCAGCCGGTGCCCGTCCCCCACCGCCTGCACCGTGTACGGCGGTACCAGCGGCTTGTTGTCGACCAGTATGGCGTCCCCCGCGGCCCTGATCGCGGACAGCGCCGTCAGCCGCTGCCCGTTGATCGAGACGGCCTCGGCGCCCGACTCCCACAGCCCGTTGACCACGCGCTGCATGTCCCGGTCACGCACCCGGCCGGTGTCGGAGAAACCGGAGGTCGCACGCGGGTCGCCGTCGCCGCCCGAGGCGGCTTCCTTGGCGTCGTTCACCACGAGCTTCAGACCGGGGCCGTGCACCGCGACCGCGCCGGACAGGAGGCCGACAAGATCGGAGTCCGCGCTGCCACCGCTGTGCTTCAGCGCCTCGCGTTGCCGTGCGCTGACGTCCGCGCGCAGCTCGTCGACGGAGTCCTCCAGCTTGTCCGCCGCCTCGGTCTCCTGGTCGATGCGGTCGACCAGCTCTTCCCGCTCCTTGGCCACGACCGGGGCGGCGACCCGCGCCTGCGCCGCTCCGACGGTCACGACCAGGGCCGCGAGCACCAGACCGGCGGCGAGCCCCAGCTTCGCCCGGAGCGTCTTCGGCATGCCGCTGTCACCCGCGGCCTTCTTGCGCTCGGCGGCCTCGGCGTATCCGTCGTCGAGGCTGTGGTCCATGACGTTGGTGAGCAACGACATGGACGCATCCGGGCGCCTGGGCCGCGTGGGTGTGCTCCGAATGGGGGGTTGCTGCGGCATGCCGCACATCGTCGCACGTCGCGTGCACTACCTCCGAACGGCCCCACCGGCGTGCCGGACAGGCCCCGTTGGGGACACTTGTCCGGCACGCACGCGTGCAGCCCGTTCTACCGGCCGGCGCTGTCCACGACAGCCGACCATTCGTCCAGCAGGGCCTGCGCGGAGGCGTCGTCCGGCCCTTCGGCCCACAGGTGGGTCACGGCCTCGGCCGGGTCGGGCAGCACCATCACCCAGCGGCCGTCGGTCTCCACCACCCGCACACCGTCCGTGGTGTCCACGAAGCGATCTCCGGCCGCTTCGACGACCCGCCGCATCACGAGCCCCTTGACGGCCCACGGGGTGGCCAGGTCTCGCTTCAGGACGTGCGCCCGCGGAATGCGCGCGTCGATCTGGCTGAGCGTGAGCTGCGTCCGGGCCACGAGTCCGATGAGCCGCACGAAGGCCGCGGTGGCGTCGTACACGCTGCTGAACTCGGGGACGATGAAGCCGCCCTTTGCGTCGCCGCCGAAGATCGTCCCTTCCTCACCGCCGACGCGCGTGAGGTCGTCGGGAGAGGTGGTCGTCCACTCGACCTGTGTCCCGTGGTACGCCGCCACCTGCTCGGCGATCCGGGTCGTGGTCACCGGCAGCGCGACCCGCCCACTGCGCCGCTCGGCGGCGACCAGGTCCAGCATCACGAGCAGCGCCCGGTCGTCCTCGATGATCCGCCCCTTCTCGTCGACGAGCGACAGCCGCTCACCGACCGGGTCGAACCGCACACCGAACGCGGCTCCCGAGGACGCCACGATCTCCCCGAGTCGCACCATTCCCGACCGCCGCATGTCGGCCGTCTCGGTCGGCCTGGACTCGTCGAGACCGGGGTTGATCGTCAGCGAGTCGACTCCGAGCTTGCCGAGCAGGCTCGGCAGCACCAGTCCCGCGCTTCCGTTGGAGGCGTCCACGACCACCTTCAGCCCGGAGTCCGCGATCCCGGTCGTGTCGACGTTGCGCAGCAGCGACCCGGTGTACGAGTCGAAGACACTGGCCGGGAAATGCAGGTCACCGATCTCACCGGGGAAGGCCCGGCGGTACTCCTGCCGCGCGAACACCCGGTCCAGCTTCCGCTGGCTGCCCTGCGAGAGGTCGGCACCCTGCCCGTCGAAGAACATGATGTCGACGGAGTCCGGAACACCGGGCGTGGTACGGATCATGATGCCGCCCGCACTGCCACGCGCGGTCTGCTGCCGGGCCACGGGCAGCGGCACGTTCTCGAGGTCCCGCACGTCGATCGCGCTGGCCTGCAGCGCGGAGATCACCGCCCGCTTCAACGCACGGGCACCACGCGAGTGGTCCCGCGCCGTGGTGACGGTCGAGCCCTTCTTCAGCGTCGTGGCGTACGCGCCGGCGAGACGCACCGCGAGTTCCGGCGTGATCTCCACGTTGAGGATGCCGGAGACCCCACGGGCACCGAAGAGGTGCGCCTGGCCCCTGGATTCCCAGATCACCGAGGTGTTGACGAAGGCACCGGCCTCGATGGTCTTGAACGGGTAGACCCGGACATTGCCCTGGACGATCGATTCTTCACCGATCAGGCACTCATCACCGATGACCGCCCCGTCCTCGATCCGCGCCGCGCGCATGATGTCGGTGTTCTTACCGACCACGCAGCCGCGCAGATTGCTGTGGGGCCCCACGTAGACGTTGTCGTGGACGACGGCCTTGTGCAGAAACGCGCCGCTCTTGACGACCACGTTGGAGCCCACGACGGTGTGCTCGCGGATTTCGGAGCCGGCTTCGACCTTGGCGTAGTCGCCGATATAGACGGGTCCACGGAGTACGGCGTCGGGATGGACCTCCGCTCCTTCGGCGACCCAGACGCCCGGGGAGATTTCGAACCCGTCGATGTCGACGTCGACCTTGCGCTCCAGGACATCGGCCTGCGCCTTCACATAGCTCTCGTGCGTGCCGACGTCCTCCCAGTAGCCCTCGGCGATGTAGCCGTAGATGGGCTTGCCTTCCTTCATCAGCTGCGGGAAGACGTCACCGGACCAGTCGACGGGAACATCGGGCTCGACATAGTCGAAGACCTCGGGCTCCATCACATAGATGCCGGTGTTCACGGTGTCGGAGAAGACCTGGCCCCAGGTGGGCTTCTCGAGGAAGCGCTCCACCTTGCCTTCCTCGTCGACAATGGTGATACCGAATTCAAGCGGATTGGGCACACGCGTCAGACAGACCGTGACCAGCGCGCCCTTCTCCTTGTGGAAATTGATGAGCTCGGTGAGGTCGAAATCCGTCAGCGCATCGCCGGAGATGACGAGGAAGGCATCGTCCTTCAGCGCTTCCTCGGCGTTCTTGACGCTTCCGGCGGTACCGAGTGGCTTCTCCTCGTTGGCATAGGTGAGCTCCATACCGAGCTCTTCGCCGTCACCGAAGTAGTTCTTGACGAGCGAAGCCAGGAACTGGACAGTCACGACTGTTTCGTTGAGCCCATGCCTTTTGAGCAGCCGAAGAACATGCTCCATGATCGGCCGGTTGGCCACCGGCAGGAGCGGCTTGGGCATGCTTGAGGTCATCGGACGAAGGCGCGTGCCTTCGCCTCCGGCCATCACGACGGCCTTCATGTCGGAAGCGTCCTCCTCAAAGAGACGGTCTAGCCGACTTCCCCCGCCAGGATTGTCCCTCACTTATCCAGCACGGGCCATCGCTCCGCTACGGCAGCAGGACCATCCGAGAGTTCAATCGGCCATGGCGTCCGCACGGACCAGGCGGCGGACTTGTACCACGTAGAGGACTCCTGCCCACCAGTACAGCGTTGTACCCCATCCGGCGAACGCCCATCCGAAAATGGCAGCCAGTGACGAGATCCATCCGCTTCCGTCACTGAGCAGAAGCAGGGGGAAGGCGTACATCAGGTTGAAGGTGGCGGCCTTGCCCAGGAAGTTCACCTGGGGCGGCGGATAGCCGTGCCGGCGGAGGATGCCCACCATGATCAGCAGAACCAGCTCCCGCGCCAGAAGTGCAGCGGTCAACCAGAGGGGCAGAATCTCCCGCCAGGTGAGGCCGACCAGGGTCGAGAGAATGTAGAGCCGGTCAGCCGCGGGGTCGAGGAGCCGGCCGAGGCTGCTGATCTGGTTCCAGCGCCGGGCGAGCTTGCCGTCCAGATAGTCGCTGACGCCGCTCAGGGCCAGCACCAGGAGGGCCCACCCGTCACTCTTGGGCCCACCGAACTCAGGACGCAGGATCAGCCACAGGAAGACGGGCACACCGACGAGGCGGGCCATGCTGAGGATGTTCGGGATGGTGAGCACACGGTCCGTCTGGACGCGAGTCTCCTGAACCTCCACCCGGGGGCCTCCTGTGGGAAACGAGCCAACGATGCTCCCTGACCTTACCTCAACGCAAAAAAGCTCCGGCTCTCGGGCTGTATGCCCAAGAGCCGGAGCTATAAAAGGAGTTCGGCGGCGTCCTACTCTCCCACAGGGTCCCCCCTGCAGTACCATCGGCGCTGTAAGGCTTAGCTTCCGGGTTCGGAATGTAACCGGGCGTTTCCCCTACGCTATAACCACCGAAACACTATGAAACTGTCGAACAATGCCGCACCACGTGTGGCACGTGGGGCTGTTCGTGGTTTCAGAACCAACACAGTGGACGCGAGCAACTGAGGACAAGCCCTCGGCCTATTAGTACCGGTCAACTCCACACGTTACCGTGCTTCCATATCCGGCCTATCAACCCAGTCGTCTACTGGGAGCCTTACCCTCTCAAGGAGGTGGGAATACTCATCTCGAAGCAGGCTTCCCGCTTAGATGCTTTCAGCGGTTATCCCTCCCGAACGTAGCCAACCAGCCATGCCCTTGGCAGAACAACTGGCACACCAGAGGTTCGTCCGTCCCGGTCCTCTCGTACTAGGGACAGCCCTTCTCAATATTCCTACGCGCACAGCGGATAGGGACCGAACTGTCTCACGACGTTCTAAACCCAGCTCGCGTACCGCTTTAATGGGCGAACAGCCCAACCCTTGGGACCGACTCCAGCCCCAGGATGCGACGAGCCGACATCGAGGTGCCAAACCATCCCGTCGATATGGACTCTTGGGGAAGATCAGCCTGTTATCCCCGGGGTACCTTTTATCCGTTGAGCGACGGCGCTTCCACAAGCCACCGCCGGATCACTAGTCCCGACTTTCGTCCCTGCTCGACCCGTCGGTCTCACAGTCAAGCTCCCTTGTGCACTTACACTCAACACCTGATTGCCAACCAGGCTGAGGGAACCTTTGGGCGCCTCCGTTACTCTTTAGGAGGCAACCGCCCCAGTTAAACTACCCATCAGACACTGTCCCTGATCCGGATCACGGACCCAGGTTAGACATCCAGCACGACCAGACTGGTATTTCAACGACGACTCCCCCTGAACTGGCGTCCAGAGTTCACAGTCTCCCAGCTATCCTACACAAGCCGAACCGAACACCAATATCAAACTGTAGTAAAGGTCCCGGGGTCTTTCCGTCCTGCTGCGCGAAACGAGCATCTTTACTCGTAGTGCAATTTCACCGGGCCTATGGTTGAGACAGTCGAGAAGTCGTTACGCCATTCGTGCAGGTCGGAACTTACCCGACAAGGAATTTCGCTACCTTAGGATGGTTATAGTTACCACCGCCGTTTACTGGCGCTTAAGTTCTCAGCTTCGCCCCACCGAAATGGAGCTAACCGGTCCCCTTAACGTTCCAGCACCGGGCAGGCGTCAGTCCGTATACATCGCCTTACGGCTTCGCACGGACCTGTGTTTTTAGTAAACAGTCGCTTCTCGCTGGTCTCTGCGGCCACCCCCAGCTCACCGTGCAAAACGGATCACCAGGTGTGGCCCCCCTTCTCCCGAAGTTACGGGGGCATTTTGCCGAGTTCCTTAACCATAGTTCACCCGAACGCCTCGGTATTCTCTACCTGACCACCTGAGTCGGTTTAGGGTACGGGCCGCCATGAAACTCGCTAGAGGCTTTTCTCGACAGCATAGGATCATCCACTTCACCACAATCGGCTCGGCATCAGGTCTCAGCCTTATGTGCGACGGATTTGCCTATCGCACGGCCTACACCCTTACCCCGGGACAACCACCGCCCGGGATGGACTACCTTCCTGCGTCACCCCATCACTCACCTACTAACCGCTTGGTCCGGCGGCTCCACCACTCCCCTTTGCCCGAAGGCTCCGGGGCGGCTTCACGGCCTTAGCATCACGATGCTCGATGTTTGACGCTTCACAGCGGGTACCGGAATATCAACCGGTTATCCATCGACTACGCCTGTCGGCCTCGCCTTAGGTCCCGACTTACCCTGGGCAGATCAGCTTGACCCAGGAACCCT